>CAYPNR010000006.1:16825-32439 GCA_964412125.1 uncultured Planctomycetota bacterium
GGATTGACGGAGCCGTGCCCCTCCAGGCGTGGCCTGGTGGCGGCGGCGATCTGCTGTGTGTTCGCGGCGGTCTTCGTTGCTTCCTGGCGCATCGAGGACGCTTCTCAGGCCGCTCGCTGGCGCTCCATGAACGCGGATTTCTCCGTGCTCGAGGTGGCGAACTCTCCTTACGGGGAGACCGCTGTGGTCAGGCTCTCCGGCTCCTCTCAACGCGATTTCTTCGAGAACGGCTACTATTCGTTTTCGGTGCCTCATCCTTATGAGGCATACACCACCGCGCCTTCCGCGCACCTTATCGCTTCGGTCCATCCCGCTCCGAAGCGGATGCTTCTCGTCGGCGGTCTCGGCACCGTGCTTCCCGAGATTCTGCGTCATCCTCTGGAGCGGATCGACTGCGTCGAACTGGACCCCGCGATGGTCGCTCTGCTGCGACGCCATCTGTCGTCCGGCGCCGCGGCCGCGCTCGACGATCCTCGTGTGAGCCTGCATCTGGCCGACGGTCGCGCTTTCGTCTCTTCGTCCCCCGCGGGTCGCTACGACATAGTCGCGGTTCTCGCGGGCGAGCCGCTTTCGCTGTCCACCAATCGTTATTTTACCGTGGAGTTCTTTCGCGAGGCGCGCCGCGCACTGGCGCCCGGCGGCGTATTCGTTCTGTCGCTGTCTGTGGACCCCGGCGCGCAGGAGGAGATGATTTTACGCGCCGGCGTGGTCGGCGCGACGCTGGCCGCGGTCTTCCGACGCGTCGTGGTGACGCCGGCCGGCTTCGCGGTCGCCGGCGACGATCGATTCGACCTGAGTGCGGCGACTCTCGCCGCGAACTATCGCGCGCACGGCGCGCAAAGCGACTTCTTTCATCCCGCGCTGTTCGAGACGATGCTGCAGCCGGCCGGGATGGAGCGGGTGGCTCGTCTGATGGAGCCGTATCTTTCCGGCGCGGGACCGCTGAACACCGACGCCGAGCCGACGGCCGTGTGGCGCGCGCTTCTTTTATGGGGCAGTCTCGTGGGCGGCGGCGACGCCGCTCTGTATCGCGTTCTGACCGGCGTACGTTTGTGGCATCTGCTGGCGGCGGCCGCGCTTCTTCTGGCGCTCGGCATGCTTGCGCGGCGCCGACGCGTACGCACCTACGTCGCCGTCGGCGTGGCCGGCGCCAACGGCATGGCCGCGGGCCTGGCGGTCATCCACGCGTTTCAGTCGGCCGTCGGCACCGCTTACGCGCTGATCGGCGCGCTGACCGGGCTGTTCATGCTGGGCGTCGCGATCGGCGCCTCGCTCGCGCGTCGCCTCGCGCGCCGCAGACTGTGGCTGAGCGTCGCGGTCGCCGCTTCGGCCGCGATCGTCTTTCTGACGCCGCTCGGCCTGCGCATGGGTCGCGTTCCGGCCGCGTTTCTGTTGTGCGTTCTCAATCTGCTGGCGGGCGTGACCGTGGGCGTCGTTTACGGAGTCGCCACCTCATCGCTGGAGTCGACCGCGTCGTCCGGCGGTCGCGTTTTCGCGGCCGATCTCGCCGGCGCCACATGCGGCGCGCTCGTCTTCGGATGCGCGCTTCTGTTGACCGGCGGCATATCCGCCTGCGCGTGGGCGGCGGCCGCTCTGGCCGCCGCGGCGCTGCTGCCCGTCGCGCTGCGCTCGGCCGCCTGAGCCGTTCGGGTCCATGACGGTTGCTTATCGTCGCGCCGCGGGGTATCATCTTTGCACGGCATCTGGGAGGTTTCGGCGGTGCGAGTGGTCGTTGTTGGAGCCGGAACCGCGGGCGCCTCCGCGGCGTTCGCGGCCAGGATGAGCAGTCGCGACGCTGAGGTGATCGTTCTGGGCGACGAGCCGCAGCCCACCTACTCGCGTTGCGCGCTGCCGTTCGCGGTGGCCGGAAAGGTTTCGCCGCTGGAGAAGGTGATCGTCTTCGGCGAGAAGCAGTTCGCGGCGCGTCGGATAGAGTTGATCAAGCCTGCGCGCGCGCGCGCGCTGGAGACGAAGGAGCACGCGCTCGTCTACGAGTTCGACGGCGACGAAAAGCGTCTGGAGTACGACACGCTGGTTCTGGCGACCGGCGGTCGCGCGACTCCGCCGCCGGTGGACGGCGTCGATCTGGAAGGCAATCTTCTGCTGCGCACCTACGCCGACGCGGAGCGTCTCATCGAGGCGGCTTCGCCCGGGACGCGATTCGTGGTCAACGGCGCGAGTTTCATCGCGCTGGAGGCCGCCGAGGCGCTCAAGTCCCGCGGCGCAGACGTCTCACTGGTGGTCCGCAGTCGAGTCATGCGCTCGTTCGTGGACGAGCCGCTGAGCCGCCTGCTCGCCGATCATCTGCGCGCGGCCGGTCTTCGCGTGCTGCAGGGCGCTTCGATCGAGCGCGTAGAGGGCGCTTCCCGCGTGGAGGCCGTCGTGGTCGGCGACGAGCGGGTGGAGACCGATTTCGTGCTTCACGCGACCGGCACCCGCGCCGAAGCGACGCTCGCGGGCGAGGCCGGTCTCACGCTGGGCGCGGGCGGCGCGGTGAGCGTGGACTCGCGGCTGCGCACGAGCGCGGAAGCCGTCTTCGCGTGCGGCGACTGCACGGAGGTCGAAGAAGCGGTCGCGGGCCTGCGCGTCATGAGCGGACTGGGAACGACGGCGACGCGACACGGCATGGCGGCCGGCGCGAACGCCGCGGGCGGCGATCGCGCGGCGACGCCCGTTCTTTCGGCCTGCGTGATGCACATCTTCGGACTGGAGGTCGGCTCGGTGGGGCTGACGGAGGCGCAGGCCAAAGACGCCGGTCTCGACGTGGTCGCCTCACAGGTGAAATATCCGGCGCTGCCGCACTACTGGCCGGAGAACGAGGACGTGGTTGTACGGCTGCTGGCGGAGAAGGACGGCGGCAGGCTGGTGGGCGCGCAGGTCCTGTGCGGGCGCGGCGCCGCGTTGAGAGTCAATATGTTGAGTCTGGCGATCGAGCGTCGCATGAGCGCGGCGGAGGTGGCCGGGGCGGACTTCTGTTATTCGCCGCCGTGCGCGGACGTCTGGGCGGCCGAGGCCGTCTGCGCGCAGTCGCTCGTTCGAAGACTGGAGAAGAGACGTTGAGCGAAACCCTGTCACGTTTCGAAGGCGCGCTGGTGGGCCTCGCCGTGGGCGACGCGCTCGGCATGCCCGCGGAGGGAATGTTCCGCGACGACATATCGAGGATGTTCGCCGGCGGCATCGGCTTTCTGCCGGACCCGCGACGCGGTCTCGCTCCCGGACAGTGGACGGACGACACCAAGATGATGTTGTGCCATCTCGAAAGCATACTCGAGACCGGCGCGCCGGACGGAGCGGACGTCGCGCGGCGCTTTCTGGACTGGCTGCGAAGCGGCGACCTGCGCGGCATCGGTCGGACCACCGCGCAGGCGCTGGAGCGTCTGGCGCGCGGCGCGGACTGGCGCGACAGCGGCGTGGGCGGTCGCTGGGCCGCCGGCAACGGCGCCGCCATGCGCATCGCGCCCGTCGGCCTCTTTTTCGCCTTTCGCGAAGGCGACATCTACGACACCGTCCGCGACCTCTCGGCGATCACCCACGACAACGAGGAGGCCGTGGCCGGCGCCTACGTCGTGGCGGAACTGGTGAGAAGGGGAGGCTCCGGCGCTTCCGCGGAGCGTTTCGATGAGTTTCTCGACGGCGCGATCGAGCGTGTGGGCGGGACGCTGACCGCGGCCAATCTCCGCAAGGCCCGCGGGTTCGCCGCCGACGGAACGGCCCCGCGCGAGGCGCTGCCCGCGCTCGGCGTCGGCGGATACGTGGTCGAGTCGGTGGCCGCGGCGGTTTACGCCTGTCTCGCTCTCGGGGCGGATTTCGATTCGATGATGCGCGCGTTGCTGCTGGCCGGCGGCGACACCGACACCAACGCGGCGATGGCCGGAGCGATCTTCGGCGCCTGGCGCGGACTGCAGGCCGTTCCCGAAACGCTGCGGGAGACCGTCGAGGACGGCGCGCGGATACGGGAGTCCGCGGAACGACTCTGGCGGATTGCGGGAGGAGAAAAATGACGCGTCTCGTCGTCGCGATCCTCGTCCTGTCGGCGTGCGCGGCCGTCCGCGCCCAGGCCGGCGAGCCGGACATACGCTGGCGTTACTGGGAGCCGAAACTCTCCGCGGACATAAAATCCTCCTCGCGGCCGCTGCCGGGCGACCTGCTTCGTCCGGACACGTTCGGCTGGAAGAAACACAAGTCGATCGACCGTTTCGACGTGGTCATCCCGTGGCGTTCCAGCCGCCTTCAACTCTCCCTCTGGGAGGTCCGCTACAGCGGCAGCCGCACGCAGGCGAGCGTCGTGAACTTCAACGGCACTCAGTTCGACGCGGGGCCGCTCTACTCCGTTTTCCGTCTCACCAACTACGACCTGCGCTGGGAATTCGATCTGTTCCAGTCCGGGCGCAGCACCTTCTTCAGTCTCGGCTTCGGGCCTCTCACCGCTCGTTACTACATGCGCGTCAAGGGCGACGCCTCCGGCGTGCCGCATCGCGAGGTCGTGGACCGTGACTATCTCGTCCCGCGTCTGTCGATATCCGCTTACGCCATCTCGCGCTCCCGTCAGGGCAATCTGATAGTCGGCGCGACGGTCGTCTTCACGCGTTACGCATATCACGGACTCGACGTCAACGACGCGGTCGAGGTCTCCGTGTTCTTCCAGTACGGTCCGCAGGCGATGGTGCACTTCGGTTTCTCGCGCTACGGCGTCTCGCTGATCGACCGCTCCAAGAGCACCGAGTTCAGGGTGAGGTGTTACCTTGATGGCCTCTTCATCGGCGCGTCGATTTCCTTCTGAGGCGGTCGTCGTCGCGGCGGCCGCCGTCGCGGGCGTCCTTGTCGCCGTCGTCGCGGACGCGCCGCTGGCGACGGCCCTTCTGCTGGTCTTCGCGCCGCCTGTGGCCGTCTCCTTCGCGGCCGCGCGCGCGCGCAGGCGCGACCTGCTGCGCTGCTTCCTCGCGGCCGCGACGCCGTTTGTGACGCAGATACCGTTTTCGCCGACGACGGCGCTTCACGGTCTGGCGCTCGGCCTGGCGACGACCGTTGCGCTGCTGGCGCTGGTCCGCTCTCTTCGTCTCTTCGCCGGAACCGCCGCCGCCTGCTCGGTCGCCTTCTTCGTCTGCGTCCTCGTCGGCGGCTCGCCGTTCCTGTTCGGCCTGCTGCCGGAACGCTGGCACGCGGACCTGGCGCAGCCGGCGATGGACGCCAGTCCGATCTGCGCGCTGCTGTACTCGGCGGGCGTGGACTGGCTGCACAAGCCTTATCTCTACGAACACGTGCCGATCGGCGCTTATCATCCGTTCCGCCATCCCGCCTGGTGGCGGACGGCGTTGCTGTGGCTGCTCTGCGGCGCGGCCGCCGCGGCGCCGCTGCTCGTGGTCGCTCTGCTGCGCCGACGCGCGCGAAAAAACTCCGACGAGGCGGCGGAGCCGCCGCATAAGTCGAGTTCTGTTGACAGAACAGGAGCGCCGGATTAGAATTTGCCCCGGCGACGAATAGGAGAACATGTCGTGGCGAAGTCCTACAGCCCGGACGACGACAGAGGATTCGTGGTGACCACGGTCAGCGGAACGGTCTACCGACTGGGCACGCCCGACTCGCTGGGTTACAGAACGGTGCGGCGCATAATGGGCCGACGCGAGAAAAGCACCGAAGGCTCCGTCATCATCAAAAAGGACGCCGAAAAAGGCGAGCCGGCGTCGAAATCGTTCTTCAAAGGCAAGTTGCTCGAGCCGATACGGCTGAACAAGGCGCTGGTGATAGAAATATTCGGTGAGCGCAGAACGCTCCTGAGCGAGTCCGTCAAGAAGGTAGAGGTGCAGAAGTGATGCGGACGTTCGGCTGCGTCGCTCTCGTCCCGCTCGCGCTCGCGACGCTCGGCTGCGCGAGCACCACCGCCGAGGAGATATCCCGCTATCTCGACCGGCGTATGGAGGAGGCCGACAGGCTCAGAGAGAAAGGAGATCTGGCCGGCGCGATAGAGATACGGGAGCAGATGCTCGCCGAGTATCCCGACAACAAACTGGTCAACAATCCGGTCTTCCATACGCGTCTCGGCAACCTTTACAGGCGACGGGGCGACAACGAGCGGGCGCTCGAGCACTTCTACAAGGCGCTGCGGCTGTGGGACGCCTATTATGAGGAGTGCCGCTCGAAAATCGTCTCCTCCATAGTGCCGAAGGAGATAGAAGAGGCGAAAGCGCTGATAGACGACACCATAAGACCCGGTATGTCGGAGACGCGCAGGGAACTGGCGATGCTCTGGGCGGCGGAGGAGCGTTACGACATGGCGCTGCAGCATCTCGAACGCGGAATAGACGTCTGTCCGAGCGACCTGCGCGCCCTGAGAATGATCGCCGAGTACCGCGAAAGCGCCGGCGACGCCGACGCCGCGGCGGACGCGTGGCGGAAGTTCATTCGAGCGGTTCTCACCTCGGCTCAGCACGACCGTCATCGATACAAGGTGACGGACGCGGATATAGTTTTCGCGCGCAAGCGTGTGGAAGCGCTGGAGAGCGGTGCGGGTAAAGATAAATAGGGCGGTGGCTCCCGCCACGTTGGAAGGAGGTGACCGATGAGATGGCTGATGATCGTTGCGGCGGCTGTTTTCGCGGGCTGTCGGTCCGGCGGCTCCTCCGTGATAATACCGGAGGGCGGCGGCCGCGGACCGCGCGAGGTTCGATTGCCGGCGGAGACCCATCCGGGACGAACGGGTCCGTCCTCGCCGCACGTCGCCGGCGGACAACCGTCGCTGAATCCCGGGGCCACGGAGGTGAAGCCCATTCGCAAGCCCGTCTCGACCGAGACGCGCGGCGGCGACATCACCGAGGGGATGGTGCTGGTGAAGGCCGGCTCGTTCGACATGGGATGGAAAGAGACCGGCTTCCGCGACACGTTGCCGGTGCGCTCGGTGAACGTGCCCGCGTTCTGGATCGACAAGTACGAGGTGACCAACAAGCAGTTCAAGCGTTTTCTGGACGCGACCGGCTACAACTGGCGCGGACGCATGCAGGCGTGGCCCGGCGGCGTCATGACCGACGAGATCGCCAATCTGCCGGTCAACTACGTCAGTTGGAACGACGCGCGCGCCTACGCGCAATGGGCCGGCAAGAGACTGCCCACGGAGGCGGAATGGGAGAAGGCGTCGCGGGGCGTCAGTTTCCATAAGTATCCGTGGGGCAGGAAATTCGACCCCAAGAAGTGCAACGTGAAGGAGTCCGGCTACGGCAAGATACTGCCTGTGGACTCGCTTCCCGGCGGCGCGAGCGTCTACGGCTGCTACAACATGATCGGCAACGTCGCCGAGTGGGTGGAGGACTATTATAAAGCGTATCCCGGCAACGAACTGGAGGTGGCCGAGTTCGGCGAGACGTATCGCGTGGTGCGCGGCGCTTCGTTCCGCTCGGTGCGCGGCGAGTCCACCACCTTCTTCCGCTCCTTCGCCATGCCCGACACTCGTGTGGACTATATCGGCTTCCGCTGCGCGGTCAGCGATGCGGAGGTACAGAGATTGAAGGCGGGGAACAGGTGATGGATTGGCCGCCGGCGAACAAGCATCGAACGCCGGAGTTGCTTTTCGGTCGTATCGCGCTCGAGTTGGGCTTCATAACCCGTGAGCAACTCGCCGAGTGCGTGACCATCCAGAACTCCATGCTGCCGCCGCGTAAGAGAATCGGCGAAATAATGATGGAATGCGGATACCTCTCGGCCGAGCAACTGGCCGAGGTGCTCCAGGTTCAGCAGCAGAACATGTCCGCCTACGGCCGGCACGGCGAGGCGCGGCTGCAGGACTCGGTCATGGGGCGCATAATCGTCAGAATGGGATACGCGACGGAGGAGCAGGTCAACGAGGCCCTCCGAATACAGGCGCTTCGGGAGGAGCGCGGCGTCTTCTGCAGACTCGGAGAAATAATGGTCGAAAAAGAGTTCATGACGGTTCAGCAGGTGATCGCCGTGCTGAAGCAGCAGCGCAAGGAACTGATGTTGTGTCCGGGCTGCGGCAAGCGCTACAACGTCGCCGCCTACGACTCGCGTCGCCGCTACAGGTGCAAGTACTGCGGCGAGGAACTCGTCTTCCCCGCCGAACTGGAGTCTCCGCAGGCGGACACCACCATTTTCTACAGCGAGGACGCGGAACAGTGATAGTACGCCGTGAACTGATGTTCGACAGACTTCTGGTGCGCGAGGGCAAGGTCGAGCCTCACGCGCTCGCGACCCTGCTGGAAACCCAGCGCGGGGAGAAATACTACCGCTCCCTCGGCGCCATGCTCGTCGACGACGGGTTGCTGTCGCCGGAGGATGTCTCCGAGTTGATTCGGACGCAGTGGGACGCCATGGCGCACGCCGCCGCGACCAGCGTTCCGCGCGAGACGCTCTTCGGCGCCATCGCCGTCATGAAAAAATACGCCACGCTGCCTCAGGTCGAGGAGGGACTGAGAGAGCAGAGACGCCTGCGTCGCATGGGCCTGTTCATGCGCCTCGGCGAAATAATGGTCTCCAAAGGCTACATGACGCTCTCCGACGTGATGGACGTCCTGCGCAGTCAACGTACGCAGGTGATGGAGTGCGTCGCCTGCGGCAAGACCTTCAACGTAACCGTGTTCGCCGGCGCCAGACGACCGAAGTGTCCCCTGTGCGGCGGCGCTCTTTCGCTGCCGGCGAAACTCGGCTCGCCGCACGTGGACGGTCGCGCCTGAGAGCGTCGCACGGCCGTTCCGGCCGCGGATGTTGCAATCGGACGCGTCGCGGATATCATTTTAGAAACCGATCGGAGATGCGAGGAGGCCCGTACGAATGGATCGGACGATGGATGTGATTCTGGCCACCGACTGCGGCTCGACAACCACCAAGGCCATCTTGATCGAGAAGAAAGGTGACGTGTATCGACAGACCTACCGGGGCGAAGCGCCGACGACCGTGGAAGCGCCGGTCGAGGACGTCACACGCGGCGTTCTGAACGCGATCGAGGAACTCGAAGAGTTGAGCGGCAGGAAGATTCTGGACGGCGAGCGGATAATTCGGCCGAGCCGCGGAACGGAAGGAGTGGACATCTACGTCTCCACCAGTTCGGCGGGCGGCGGCCTGCAGATGATGGTGATGGGAGCGGTGAAGATAATGACGGCGGAGAGTGCGCAACGCGCGGCGCTCGGCGCCGGCGCCATCGTCATGGACGTGATCGCCTCCAACGACATGCGGCCGCCGCACGAGAAAATAGAGCGCATCCGCGCCCTCAGACCGGACATGATCCTGCTCTCCGGCGGCACCGACGGCGGCACCGTCAAGCACGTGGTCGAACTGGCCGAGTACATACGCGCGGCGCGCCCGAAAGCGAGGCTCGGCAGAACGTTCCACCTGCCGGTCATATACGCCGGCAACCGCGAGGCGCGGGAGCGGATCGGCGCGCTCCTGTCGGAGGTGGTCGAACTGACGACGACCGAGAACATCCGTCCGACGCTGGAGGAGGAGAACCTGCAGCCGGCGCGGTTGAAGATACAGGAGTTGTTTCTCGAGCACGTGATGGCGCACGCTCCCGGCTACAAGACGCTGATGGAGTGGACGGACGCCGAGATAATGCCGACGCCGGCGGCGGTGGGTTTGATAATGCAGAAGATAGCGGCGCGACACGGCATAAACATAATCGGTGTGGACATAGGCGGCGCCACCACCGACGTCTTCAGCGTCTTCGACGGCGCCTTTCACAGAACCGTCAGCGCCAATCTCGGCATGTCGTACTCTGTGAGCAACGTTCTCGCGGAGGCCGGCGTGGAGAACGTCCTTCGCTGGGTGCCTTTCCGTCTGGAGGAGGAGGCGCTTCTCGACCGCGTCAAGAACAAGATGATTCGTCCGACCACCATTCCGCAGGCGCTGGACGATTTGAAGGTGGAGCACGCGCTCGCCCGCGAGGCGCTTCGTCTCGCGTTCGTTCAGCACAGGCTGCTGGCGACCGGTCTCAAAGGCGTCCAGAAGGTGAAGACGCTGGCCGACGCGTTTCTCGAGGCCGGAGAGGACACGCTCATCGACATGTCGCGACTCGACCTGCTGGTCGGCTCCGGCGGCGTCCTCAGCCACTCTCCACGCAGGGCGCAGGCGATGGCGATGATGATAGACGCGTTTCAACCGCTGGGCGTCACACGTCTGGCGGTCGACTCGATTTTCATGATGCCGCATCTCGGCGTGCTCTCGCAGGAGAACGAAAAAGCGGCGATGGACGTCTTCGTCGAGGACTGCATGATAGAGTTGGGCACCTGCGTCGCGGCGGGCGGACGAGGCAAGCCGGGCCGCGAATGCATGCGTTACGAGTTGAAGACGCCCGGCGGCGGAGTCGCTCGAGGGACGCTGGAGTTCGGCGAGATGGCGCTGGTGCCGCTCGGCGTCGGCGAGGAGGCCGAAGCCGAGATCGAAGTGACGCGCGGCTTCGACATCGCCGGCTCACGTGTCTGGCGCGGCCGGTTGCGCGGCGGCGTGGCGGGACTGGTTTTCGACGCGCGCGGGCGCCCGTTGACCCTGCCGGAGAGCGACGGGGCGCGGATCGACGCGCTCGCGCGATGGCATTCGGCGCTCGAACTCTATCCGGACTGATCCGTCCGCACTCGTCAGACGGCGTCGTCGATGGCGTCGAGCGCGTCCGGATTCTCCACGCTGGAGACGTCGCCGAGCGGAAGGCCGAGATACTTACGCTTGATGGCGCCGCGGACTATCTTCGCGGAGCGCGTCTTGGGCAGGGCCCTCACGAACTTCACTTCCTTCGGCCGCATCGTCTTGCCGAGAACGTCCGCCACGCCGCGTCGCAGTCTCTCGCGCAGTTCGTCGCCCGGCTCCACTCCCGGCGCCGGCACCACGAACGCCACGATCTCCTCGCCTTTCACGTCCGCCGGAACGCCTATCGCGGCCGCCTCGACCACCTCGGCGCTTTCCAGCAACGCCGCTTCTATTTCCGCCGGCCCCACCCGCTTGCCCGCCACCTTTATCGTGTCGTCGCTGCGGCCGTGCAGAAACCAGAAACCGTCCTCGTCCACCTCCACCCAGTCGCCGTGGAACCAGACCTTCTCGCCGAAGCGGCTGAAATACGTGTCTAAGTAGCGCTGCGGATCGTTCAGGAAACCCTTGGTCATGCTCGGCGCGGGTTTCTTGCAGACCAGATGGCCGATGCCGCCGCGGATCGGCTCGCCGTCGTCGTCGAAGCAGTCCACGTCCATGCCGAGTCCCGGTCCGCGAAGCGTGCAGGGCTTCAGTTCGGTGATGGGCAGCGGAGAAAGATGACAGCCCACGATCTCGGTTCCGCCGGAGATGTTGATTATCGGGCAGCGGCCGCCGCCGACGTGCTCGAAGAACCACATGTACGACTCCGCGTCCCACGGCTCGCCGGTCGAGCCCAGCAGACGGAGCCCGCTCATGTCGTGCGCGGCGGGCAGTTCCGGTCCGTACGGCATCAGAAGGCGGATGACCGTCGGCGATATGCCGAGCGTGTCTATTTTGTGACGCGCCGTCATCTCCCAGAGTCTGTCGGGCTTCGGCCAGTTCGGCGCGCCTTCGAATATCATGTAGGCGCCGCCGAAGAACTGCACTCCGATCATCTCCCACGGCCCCATCATCCAGCCGATGTCCGTCAGCCAGAAAAAGAGCCTATCGGGTCGCACGTCGAAGGCGTATCCCAACTCCTTGGACATCTGCGCCAGACATCCCGCGTGCGTGTGGACGGTGCCCTTCGGCCTGCCTGTGGTGCCGCTGGTGTAGATTATGAGACTGTGGTCCTCCGCCTCGGTCCGCTCGGTGGGCGCGTCGTCCGGAAAACCGTCTGTGAACTCGTCCCACCAGGCGTCGCGACCCGGCTTCATCTCCACCGGGCAGCCGGCGTGACGGAGAACGACCACGCGCTCGACGCTCGGCGCGTCGGGAAGCGCGGCGTCGGCGTTCGGCTTTATCGGAATGACCCTGCCGCGACGGAAGCCGCCGTCGGCCGTGAACAGCACCTTGACTTCCGCGTCGGCGAGTCGCGCGGCCAGAGCGCCGGGACCGAATCCGCTGAACACCGGCACCGCGGCCGCGCCCACCTTCATCGCGGCGAACATCGCCACCGCGGTCTCCGGACACATCGGCATGTAGACGCCCACGCGGTCGCCGCGACCCACGCCCGCCGCGCGCAGCGCGCCGGCCGCGCGGCAGACCTGACGATGCATCCAGTCGTAGTCGTGCTCCCGCACGCTGCCGTCGTCGCCCTCCCAGACCATGCATCGCGCGCCGCCTTTGCCGTCGCGGACGTGGCGGTCGATGCAGTTGTGAACGATGTTGACGCTGCCGCCGACGAACCACTTCGGCCACGGCAGCCATCCTTCCAGCACCTTCTCGTAGGGTCTGTACCATTCGACGCCCAGGTGCTTCAGGGCCGCGTCCCAGAACCATTCGATGTCGTCTGTGGAGCGCTCGAGCAGGGTTTCGTAGTCGGCGATGCCGTGCTGGCGCATGAAGTCCGCGACGCGGCAGCGCAGGTAGTCTCCGTAGGGACGCCATACGATTTCGCGCATGTTCTCCATCCTCATGTGTCCGGGCGGCGGCATTATACGTGCGCCGCGCGTCGCGTTCAACTAACCCCGCAACTGCGAGAGACAGACCAGCAGGAGCACGCCGCCGCCGACGGCGCCCACCGCGCCGAGCGCCAGTCCCGCCAGCGAGAGATCCTTCTTGCGACGCGACCATTCCTCCTCCCTCGCGTGAGAGAGGCCCTTCCAGCCGGAGGCGACCGCCAGCGGACCGAACAGAAGATTGAAAAAGAGACCCGCCAGAAAGCCGCCCGCGATGTTCCTGGCGGTGTCCTTCGCCAGGATCCAGACCGGATAGGAGGCGAATCCCACCCAACTCAGCAGGCCGAACGTCACCGCTTCTCTGGGGTAGGCGAGCAGCCTTCTTCTGCGGGACTCCCCCGCCTGTCGTCTGAGGCGACTCGACGACTTTCCGCGGCGCTCGCGCCGGCCGCCTCCGCGACGGCCCGCGGCCACGCCCGTCGCCAACTCCTGCAGAACGGCGTCTATGTCCTCCCCGGCGCCCGCGTCCGTCGCGGCGTCGCTTCGGCCCGCGTCGTCCTCTTTTTTTCTCATGTCGTCGACCGCCCGAAGCGTCTCCAGTCTGTCCCTGATGTCGCGCATCTTTTCGACGACCCATTCGGCGTGCGGATTGACCATGGCGGCCGCTTCGTACTCGGCGAGCGCTCTTTCGATGTCGCCGGCGCGCTCGGACGCGCGCGCCTTTTCGCAATGCTCGTCGAAGCGTCGCTTGCGATCGGTGAGCACACGGAGGCGCTGCCGCAGTCGCTCGTCCGGCGCGACCGCCGCGGCGATCTTGAGCAGTTCCACGGCCGCGGCGAAATCGCCCCGCGACTCGGCGGCTTCCGCCTCCGTCACCAGATCGTCGCGCTCCCGACTCTTCTCTTCCATACCCCTCCGTTTTCCTACCGGGCGATGCCGATGGTGACGCCGCGGAAGCGCGCCGGCGCCGCGCCGTGGCTCATCTCCGCCCTCTGGCCGGGCTGCCCCTTGCCGCAGTTCGTCACGCCCCACAGCATCCAGTGCCTGTCGTTGCATATCGCGTCGCAGGCGTTCCAGAACCGCACGGTGTTGTCCTGATAGGTGGGGTTCTTGTACAACCTGCCGAGTTTGCCGCCCGGCTTGATCTCCCACGCCGCTTCGCAGCCGAACTGGAAGTTCACGCGCTGCTGGTCTATCGACCAACTCTTGTTGTTCACCATGTAGATTCCGCCCGGGGTGTCTTCGAGCAGCGCTTCGAACTCCCAGTCGCCCGGCAGGAGACTGAGATTGTTCTGACGGATCATGGGCAGATTGGAGAAGCCGTCTGCGCGACAGCATCCGCGGCTGCGCGACTCGCCGGTGACGTGCGCCAGTTCGCGGTTGGTCATGTAACCGACCAGCAGGCCGTTCTTCACCAGGTGGTAGCGACCGGCGCGTACTCCGTCGTCGTCGAAGCCGACCGTCGCGAGGCCGCCGGGCACCGTTCCGTCGATGACGAGATTGACGATATCGGAGCCGTACTTGAGCGAGTTCAGTTTGTCCAGCGTCAGGAAAGAGGTGCCGGCGTAGTTCGCCTCGTATCCGAGGACGCGATCGAGTTCGGTGGCGTGGCCGCAGGACTCGTGTATCTGCAACGCCAGTTGCGGACCGTCTATGATGACGTCGTAACTGCCCGAGGGGCACGGTTCGGCGCTGAGGAGCGCGACCGCCTCGTCGCGGATGCGCTCTGCGTTCTCGACCAGGTCCGCGGCCTTGACGAACTCGTAACCGCCGGTGAACGCGTACCCGCCGTGCGATGAAGGATGGGTACGCCGCTGCACTTCGCCGCCCTCCACCGCCGTCGCGGAGTAGACGGCGGCCGAGCGCAGGAGCGTCTGCTCTATGAACGAGCCCTCGCTGCTGGCGAACCACTGATGTTCGCGAAGGAACGACATGGAGCCCTGCGCCACTTTTATTCGAGCGTCTTTCCGAAGCAGTTTGTCGATCTTCTCCAGAAGCGCCAGTTTCTCCTCCACCGGCACGCCGAAGGGGTCTATCAGAAACGGTGTGGACCAGCGTTCGTGATAGACGGGCTCCTCGGCCAGACGCACGTCTTTGACTTTGACGGCGGCCGACGCCTTGGCCGTCTCGCACGCCGCGCGCGCGACGCGTTCGACTTCGTCGCGGTCGGTCCGGTGCGAGGACGCGAATCCCCACGCGCCGTCGACTATCACGCGGACGCCGAAGCCGAGCGTCTCGCTTTTGTCGAGCGCTCCCACCACGCCGTTGCGCAGGACGATACTTTCGCTTTGTTCATGGATTACGCGGCAGTCCGCGTACGAAGCGCCGAATTTTTCCGCGCAGCCGACACCGAACTCAGCCAGTTCTCTCATCCTCATAATCCTCCAAATAGTTATAGTTCATTCCACCTTCACCGAAGCCGGTCCTCGAGATAATGGCGTATGAAAAAGGAGTAGCAGATAAAACTTTATTGAGAAAATTGCCCTTTCCCGTCTTACAGGAGAGTCTCTTAAAGTGGATAACTGTCTCGAATGTTTCCGGAAGGTCGCAGTGCCATCCTGTGAGTGATTCCATGTAGTCGAAAACGGACTTTATAGTGTCCATTTCCTTGTTTGGATCGTTCACTTGTGCTTGAGATTCCGGTTTTACTCCGATTCTTTTGAAATCATCTGCAAGGGTGTCCATCTCTCTCAAACAGGCTACAGGATTGTAGTGCCGTAAAATACGGCAGAAAGGATGTAGAGGCGAATCCTCCTGATGCGCACCGAGCCACTCTATCCAATCGAGCGCGTTGCTCTGGTAATTAAATGCGTTCTTGAGGGAAGAATCGATGTGGAGGAGAAGCGTAAGAAAACGCCTGTTTATCTGAACGGCCCGGTGGGGCAGACCGGCCAGAAGCAGATGTATCGTCGCAAACGGATATTTACGTTTGAATTGTTTGCAAGTAATACCACGCATCAGGTTGGGGTTTATCGATGTTTCGGGAATATGCCTGCCTGGTGATGTGTTTTCGGACCACTGGAGTATGTGGTGTCCTATGCTCAAGATGCCTGAATGGTTTATGTCATGATCAACGAAAGCTATTTCTTTCCCGGCGAGTGTTTTTTCCAACTC
>CAYPNR010000006.1:32539-35645 GCA_964412125.1 uncultured Planctomycetota bacterium
TCGAGGACGAGGTCGCCGGGGTTCGAAGACGTAAGAAGAAGCGCCTCGACGAGGTCGAGCGGCAGCTTGGTGGGTGTTTTTTCCTTTCCCGTCCAGTATTCGCGGTTGATTATCAACACGTCTTCCATGTAGTCGCGTATTTTGTTGAAAGTGTGTCTTTTGGGGTCTTTCACGAGGAAGAGTATATGATAATGGCTCGTTACGTACTTCCTCTTCGTATATACCCCGAACTGGTACTTCCAGATGAGGTGGTTGAGAAGATGCAGGCCGGTCCCCTCGAGCGCGTTCAGGACGTCGCGGAGTTTGTTCCAGGAAGAAAAGATGTAGACGCTCGACGTCGGTTTCAGCCGGGGAAGGAGGGATTTGAGCCAGGAGGTCGTGAACTGGTAATAGTCGTCCTCCACTTCGTTGTACCCTCCCACGACGCGACCACTCGTTCGGTTGTAGTTCGACGGCCGTCCGTCGAAGCGGATGCCGAAGGGCGGATCGCAGATGGCAAGGTCGACTGATTCGGGCCGGACGCTCAGGAGCAGATCCCGACAGTCTCCACAATATATGCCATCCGTTCCGAGCCAGCTTTTCCCGGACATGTCCTTCTCCAAACATTTTGCTTAAGGCAACCCACTACGTGGATTCGGAGACGGACGTGAAACGAAAGTCGCGGATCTTCACCGCCGGCACCACAGGTCCGCCGCCGAAGAAGCCTTCCGTCCGGTAAAGAGTCTTGCCCAGCGCCTCTACGTTCGAAAACGCCTTCAACATGCTCTCGGTGAAGCGTAGATTCTTTATCGGATGTGATACCTTGCCGTTCTCTATCCAGAACGTGCCGCTGCGCGTGATGCCGGTCAGCACCAGTTTCATGGGGTCTATCACGTTGGTGTAGTGGAACTGCGTGACCAGTATGCCGCGCTCGGTGGACGCTATCATCTCCTCCAGCGACGACCCGCCGGGATGCAGCAGCAGGTTGAGCGGCAGCGCTCCGTAAGCGTTCGGCTCGGGCAGTCCGTGACCGGTCGTCTCGACTCCGGCGCGCTTCGCCGTCTTTCTGGAGTGGACGACGGATCTGGCGACGCCGCGCTCGATCAGCGTCACTTTGCGACGCGGCATTCCTTCGAAGTCGAACGGCACGCCGCCGGAAAGCGGATGATACGCGTCGTCCTCCATCGTCACTTTTTCGTCGAGCAGTTTCTCTCCTATCTTGCCGCTCATGAAGGAGCGGCCTTCGACGAACGCCTGACCGCCGAAGCCCGCCCAGCCGAAGAACAGTAGAAGATCGCCGACCGCGGCGGGCTCGAGCACCACGTCGTACTCGCCCGGCTCGATTCCTTTTGCGCCGCGGCCGTCGACGGCCTTGCGCATCGCGCGCTCGACGACGGCGTCGTAGTCTATTCCGCCCATGTCGGGTCGGCCCTCCCGCGCCCAGCCGGCCGAGTCGTCGGTCATCACGGTCACAGAATAAGAGGCCTCGGTGCGACGATTGTAGGCGAACAGGCCGCGTGAGTTCGCCAGCGCCATGACACTCGCGCCGTTGGACAGTATGCCCGCCGCGGTCACGTCCTCCTTGCGCGCGCGTTCCAGAAGCGGACGAACGAGTTGCGCGCGACGCTCCGGCGCGCATTCCGCCGTCCCGGCGTCGAAGTGCTCGCTTTCGCGGTAGTCCTGCGGCCCCGGCAGGTCCAGTTGCTCCGGATCGGGCGGCATGTGCGGCAGCATCGCCTCGGCGGCGCGTACGCAGCGCGTGAGAGCCGATTCGTCGGTCATGTTCGTCGACGCCTTGCCGACGCGTCCGTCCTTCAGCACGCGTACCGAAATCTCCAGACCGCGTCTGTGCACGTGCTGCTCTATCTGATTGTTCGCGAAACGGGTGAGCGCGCCGTCGTTTCCGAAAATCGTCACTTCGGCCTCGCCCTCCCGCACGAGCGCCAGCGTCTTGCCGGCCAACTCCTCCAGCCACTCACGTTGCATGACTCTCTCTCCTCTCAAAGCATCTCAGCGACTGACCGCGATTATATCAGGCGCGGACGCGGATATGAAATGATGTCCGCCGATTCGCGCGGACGAACGCCGTCTGCGACGCGCGCGCCGACCTTGAGGCGTCTCGAAACCTACCTGCGCGGACTCGCGCCGGAGTCGCCGTCGGGCTTCTTCTCGGAGTCGTCCTTCTTCTCCGGCTTCTCCGGCGGTCGCTCGAGCAGTTTTTCCGCCTTCTCGGCGGCCGCGGTCTCCGGATGACTCTCCATCAACTTCTTGAGCGCGTCGACGAACTCGTCGCGCTTGCCGGCGTCGCGTTTCTTGAGCGCGGCGCGCAGCGCGCGCTCCGCGGCCAGTTCCGCGCGACCCTCTTCGCTGTGGAGCCGCTCCTTCAACAACTCCGCCGCCGTCGGTCCCGGCTCGTATCTGCCGAAGCGGAGTTTGATCTTGCCGAGCCACTCCTCGGCCGCCAGAAACTCCTTCCGCTCGAGAAGAAGTTTGCCTTTCGCGAGAAGGAGTCGGCCGTGCGCTTCTATCTGCTCCCTGAGCGACTCGGCGGCCGCCCTGTCCTCGTCCTTGAGTTTCTTCCTTCGCAGCACCAGTTCGATGCTCCGCAGCGCCGCGGAGTAGTAGCCGCGGCCCGCCGAGGAGGCGGCGCTCCTCAACATGCCTTTGAACTCGCCTTTCACCTCCATCTCGAACGGCGTCGCCGTCAGTTCGCGGTCCGACGCTTCGGGATCGACGTTCTTGAGGGCCTTCTCCACCATCTCGTCCAGTTTGTCTCCGGCCCGCAGCGGATTGCCCACCCATATCAATTTGCCGTCCGCGCCTATCAGAAACGTCGTCGGAATCACACGTATGCCGTAGGCGCGACTCGTCTTGCGCCGGTCGTCGATGCCGACGGGAAAGTCGTAACCCCGCCGCTTCACGAATCTTTCGACCACAGCACCCTCCTCGGCCGTGATGGCGATCACGACCAGACCTTTGTCCTTGCAGCGCTTCCAGAGTTTCTGCAGATGCGGCATGGCCCGCAGACACGGTCTGCACCAGGTCGCCCAGAAGTCCATCAGCACCACACGCCCCTTGAGAGCGGCCAGCGACAGAGACTTTTCGGTGTTCAGCCATCTTTTGATGT
>CAYPNR010000006.1:35745-42513 GCA_964412125.1 uncultured Planctomycetota bacterium
GAGCGGCTTGACGGACGGTCGCGGAAGGTTAGAATGACCGCGGTCCTTCGAGGAACGGAACGGAATGGAGGCGTTCGGCGAGATCGACTTGAAGGCGCTGGCGCGGCTCTCCACGCCGGACAGAGCGTTTCTGAGCGTCTACCTTTCCGGCCCGCGGGCGGTGGCCGCGCTCGAGCGACGCCTCAGACACGCCGAAGCGCTGCTCGAACGGCGAAGCGACGAGGCCGAGCAGTTCACGGAGAACGTGAAACTCCTGAAGGACTATTTACGAAGAGAGCCGCTGGAGTCCGGCGCGCTCTGCGTGTTCGCCTGCTGGGTGCTGGACTTCTTCAAGGCCTGGCCCCTGAACGCGCCCGTGAAGGACATGGTCGTCGTGGACTCCTCGCCCTACATCCGGCCGCTGGCGGAGTTGCAGGACGAGTACGAGAACTACGCGGTGGTGGTGGCGGACAACAAACTGATACGCGTGTATCTTGTGACCTCGGCGAGGGCCGACTCTGAGGAGCGGATCCGCGGCAACGTGAAGAACCACGTTCGCAAGGGAGGCTGGTCGCAGCAGCGCTACGAACGCCGTCGCGACAAGCAACTGCGCCGCCACGCGAAGGAGGCGGCCGACGTACTGACGCGTCTCGAACGCGGGAGGGAGTTTCGTCGGATCATCATGGTGGGCTCGCGTGAGACGACAGCGGAGATAAGGCGACTGCTGCCGCAGCGCGTTGCGGAGAAGGTCGTCGGCGGGAAGGCGATCGATCTGCGCAGGGGCGCGAAGTGGCTGGAGAAGGAGATATTCGACCTGTTCGTGGAGGAGGAGCGCCGCTCGGAAGAGGAACTCTGGCGGCGCGTGAGGGAGGAGTATCTGCGCGGCGGACTCGGAGCGGTGGGGCTCGAAGAGGTGACCGAGGCGGCGGCGCAGGGCAGGGTGGAGAAGATGCTGGTGATACGGAACATGCGGGCCGACGGCGTACGCTGTCGCGACTGCGGACGCCTCACGCTGGGCGCGCCGACGAGATGTCCGGACTGCGGCTCGGAATCGCTTTTCGAGGTCGACGCGGTGGAGGAAGCGGTGGAGATGGTCGCCTCCGGAGGAGGCGAAACGGACTTCGTGGACCCGGTTCCCGGACTGTCGGAGGTCGGCGGAATAGCGGCGCTGCTCCGCTACCGTCCGGTTCAATGAGTTTCGATCGGAAGGTGTCAACCGGCAATGGAGGCCGATTCGGGAGGACCGGGATGAGAAAGTTTCTGTTGATGTGCGCGCTGCTCGTGACGGCGGGATGCGTTTTTCACGCGCGCGGGCCGCGCGGGAGCGTGACGGTGGTCGGCGCGCCGGGCGTCTCGGCGGTGGTGATCAAGAAGAAGCCGCGTCTGGCGCCGATCAGAGGCACGCGTGTCGTGTGGTGCTCGCGCGGCGACTACGACGTCTATTACGTCGACGGCTACTATTACCAGTACCGTCGCGGCGTCTGGTACCGCTCGCGTCGCTACGACCGCGGCTGGGTGCGGATCACCATTCTGCCGCGGGCGTTCCGCACGATTCCGAGGACGCATCCCCGCTACACGGTGATAATGAGAGTGACGCCGAGATAGAGTGCGTCCGCCGCCGTCGACAGGCGGAGTTCCGAAGGCGACAATCGATCGCGCTCGTGAGGGAGAACCTGAATGGCGAAGTGTCCGAGTTGCGGCGCCGAGGTCAATGAAGACGCGCATTTCTGCCTGCGATGCGGCGCGCTCACCGAGGCGCATACGCTGATCACCCCGACCGGCCTCGGCGACAAGGAGGTGCTCTGCGACCGTTACGTACTGCTTTCGCTGCTGGGCCGCGGCGGCATGGGCGCGGTGTGGCTGGCCAAGGACGTTCATCTGGACGAGGTCGTCGCGGTGAAGACGCTGCCGCAGGAGGTCGCGGGCGACCTGCGGGCGGTGGAGTGGATGAAGGAGGAAGCGCGGCTGGCACGTGCGCTCCGGCACGACAACATCGCGGCCATATACAATTTCGAACTGGACCACGGCAGAGGCGTCTCCTTCATCGTGATGGAGTTCATAAACGGCGCCGACCTGCACACGCTGCTGGCGCCGCCCGGCGGCAGCCGCGTCGGTCTGCCGCTCTCGGCGGTGCTGGAGATAACCTCGCAGGCGGCGGAGGCGCTCGACTACGCTCACGCGCACAGGGTCGTCCACCGCGACCTGAAGCCGAAGAACGTCATGCTCTCGCGGGACGGCGTGGTGAAGGTGACCGACTTCGGCATCGCGCGCAGGCTCCGCGAGACGATGTCCAGGATAAGCCAGACGGTCGTCTCGGGCACGCCGGCGTACATGTCGCCGGAGGCGCTGGAGGGCGGAAAGATAGACCACCGCGCGGACATATACAGCCTCGGCGTCACGGTTTACGAACTGCTGACGGGCGCGCCGCCGTTCTCGGGGGTGGGCGTGGAGGTGATGTACCGGATAATGAAAGGCGCGCTGCCCGCGCTGGAGCCGACCCTCTTCGCCGGGGACGAGACGATGGCGGAACGCGTGACGGAAGTGCTGCGGAAGTGCATGGCGAAGAGCCCGGAGGAGCGTTACGGCAGTGCGAAGGAGTTCGACGCGGCGCTGAGGGAGGCCGGCGCGGGTGTGAAGGCGGGCATCGGCGCCGTGAAGGAGGACGTCGTCAAAATAGCCTCGGCGCAACGTCGCATGCTCGGCGGCGCGTCCGCGGGACGGGTGCCGCGGACCGTCACGCCGCCGCCGGCCGGGAGGGAAGCCGGAACGTCCACTCTCATCTCCGAAGCGAGGGCGGCCCTCGAGGCGGGTGACTTCGACAGGGCGGCGGAGTTGGCCGAGCGCGCGTCGAAGAGCGGCCGCTCCGTCGAGGCCGGCGAGATACTCTACGAGGCCGAGCGTCTCGGAAAGGAATACTGGGAGCACGTCCGCGCCGGCGACCGGCTGCGCGGGGAGGGCAATCCGCGCGCGGCGCTGGTGCGGTATCGCAAGGCCTACGGGTTGCGCAAGAGCACGATGGTCCGGAAGCGCATCGAGGAACTCGAGGGACTCGTGGGCGGATTGCCCCGGGTCGAAGGAGTGCTGCCGGAGATAGTCGGACCCGGGGAGGCCGGAGCCCCCGGCGGGGTGCGCCTCGAGGGCTGGCCGGAGCGCCTCCCGAGGCCCGTCGCGGAGGGCCTCGCGCGCCTCGACGGCGTGCCGGGCGCCTCGGTCTGGCTGCTCGTCTGCGGGATACTGGCCTGCGTGGGGACCGCCGTCGGTTTCTTCATCTCTTTGGTGTGCGAGAGCGAGGAGGGACTCGCGGCCGCGGCGCCCGCCGCGGCCGCGGGGGTGCTGATGCTGGCGATGCGCGGGGCGGCGATGCGCGGCAGGACCGCGCCGCACGTGCTCCTGTGGTTGCTGGTCGGACTGGACGTGGTGTTGCTGGCTTTCCTCTACGAGGGCCTGTTCTACTTCTCGTGGATCGTCGTCGTCGGCCGGGCGGCCGTGCCGTTCGGGATGGCGGTCTGGTCGGCGTCGCGCCGGGCGCCCGTCCGCTGGCTCACGCTTCCACCGGTGCTGCTGCTCTCCGTCTCCGCGGTCGTCTCCTTCGCGGGGGCGTTGGAGTACGGGGACCCGGTGGGGCTGCTGACCGCCTCGGCGTGGCTGGCGGCGGCCGCGTTCGGATGGATCCTCTTCGGGGGACGCCTCGCCGGGCGGTTCTTCGTGCCCGCGGCGACGGCCGCCTTCTGGGTATCCGTCGGCACCTACCTGTGGGCGCACGGGGGCTTCATCGTGACCGCCGCGGGCCGGCTCCCGGACCGGCTGCTGGCGCCGGCGTTCCTCGAATGGCCGATCGCCGCGGTGGAGTTGGGCGCGGCGCTTCTGCTGGGACACATGCTGGCGCGGGCCTTCCAGAGACGCGCCGTCCGGCGGCGGACGTGATGCGGACGTTTCCGGGACGCTTTTCCTCCGGCGGCGCTCATTCGGATTCGTCCGTTCCGTTCGAGGAAGGGATGGGCAGGCCGCTCAGGAAGCGCCGCCACGACTCCGGCGCGTTCCTTATCGTGCGGACCTTGCAGAACGGCGCCGGCAGCGGACGTCTCGGCTTGCGTCGCAGTCGCATCCCCGCGCCGCGCGGAGTCCTGCCGCCCTTCCTGGCGTTGCAGTCGTTGCACGCCGTCAGCAGGTTCGTCCAGTCGTCGGTTCCGCCGAGCGAGCGCGGTATCACGTGATCGATCGTCAGTTGCGACGGCGGCAGTCTGCGCCCGCAGTACTGACAGGTGAAGTTGTCGCGCGCGAACAGCGTGGCGCGGGTCGGTCCGCGATAGCCGGCCGGCGTGCCCGTGTAGGAATTCAGAATGATCACCTCGGGTATCTTTATCTTCAAAGACGGCGTGCGGATGCAGTCGCCGTCGGCGTCGCGGGAGTAGTCGAGCCACGAAACGAAGTCGTGAGCGGAGTAGTCGTCGGTGGCGACGACGCGCGCGGAGCCGGTGTAGAGCAGAACCACGGCGCGGCGGACCGTCGCCACGTTGACCGCCAGCCAGTTGCGGTTCAGGACCAGCACCGCCCTGTCAAGCGTCGACACCGTCCTTTCCTCCACGCTCCGGACGTCCGCGCTCCTCGGCGGCGGCGCTTCCGTTCGAGACCCGCCCCGACGAAGGCGGTTTTTCGCCTCCGACTCCGTGCTCCCGCTCCAGCCGGCTCAGGAACTCCTGCAGGTCGCGATCGCCTTCGGTGAAGCGCTCCAGCGCGAGTCGCGCCACCTGCGCGGCGTGACTCACCTTGCCGAGCGCCAGTTTGGTCTCGCAGAACAGCAGCCAGTTGGACGCGCGCCACGGCTCGTGCGCTACAAGGTCGCGTAACACGCCTTCCGCTTCCACGGCGCTCTCGTTCTCGATGAGCGCGTGCGCAAGCAGACGCATCGTCTCGGGCTCGCCCGGCTCCAGATCGAGCGAGCGCCGCAGTTGCATGATCGCGACGGTCGCGTTGCCGGCGGACAGATACGCACGACCGGCCAGGGCCCAGAGTCTGCCGACGCCCGGAAAACGCTCGGTCGCCTCCCGCACCACACGTAACTCGTCGTCACGGCGGCCGAGAGCGTGATAGGCGTCGGCCAGGGCCTCGTATATGTGCCAGTTGGAGACGCGCTCGGCCGCGGCGCGCTCGAAATATTCCGCGGCCTTCGTCAGGTCGCCCAGCCCTTCGTGACAGAGCGCGATGTTGACGGCGAGAGCCGCGTCGAGTCCCTCCGCGTCGCGGGCCTTCTGATAGTGAGCCAGAGCGCCGGCGTAGTCGCCGAGAACGTAGGCGACGACGCCGGCGAGGAAGTGTCCCTCCGCGCAGTCCGGCGCGCGCTCGAGCAGGCTCTCGAGCACCTCGTGGGCCATGTCGTAACGGTCGCCGTCGATGAGGATGCGTACGAGTTCGGTGTAAGCGTCGCGACAGGACGGCCACGACTCGATCACGGTGCGATAGGTATGGATGGCGCCTTTGGTGTCGCCGACCTTCGCTTTCAGACGCGCCTTCTGCAGAACGGAGAGCAGCGCTCCATCGCCCGCATCAGAATCCCTCATCCTGAATCTTCCACTCGCCGTCCTCTCGCACCAGCACCATGCGCGCCGGAATCGAGCGTTGCGCCTCCGCGCCCCGCACTATCGTCAGATCGGCCGTCGCGACACCGTCCCTGATGGTCACCGCGTTCACCTTCACGCCTATCTTGCCTCCGGCGACGAAGCGGCGAAACTCCTCCCGAACGGCGTCGGCGGCCGCGCCCGTCCAGCGTCGCCAGAGCGACGACCTGGAGGAGTAGAGACGCATGGCGCCGTTCACGTCCCGGCCGTTCAGCGCAGCCTCCCACTCTTTTATCGTCTCTAAAGGACTCGAATACGCCCGGCGTCGACTCTCCGACGCCATCAGTTGAGAGGCGAGAGCGGCCAGTTCGCGGGACTTCTTCGCCAGTTCCCGTCTCAACTGAACCACTTTCGCCCGCAGCGCGCGACTGCCTCCGGTCGGCACCTTCTGCCCGGCCAGTTCCCTGTTCAATCTTTCTATCTCTTTCCGGCTCTCCTTCAGTCGTCCCTGCAACTCGTTTATCGTCGCCGTCAGTCGCTCGTCTCCGACGCCGTGCCTCTCGATGTCACGCAGCCTTTTCCTGACACGGGCGAGTTCGCGCTCCAGTCCGGCGACCTTCTCGACGGCGGCGCGTCCCGCTTTCCTCTCGCGCTGGAGCGCCTCCCCGGCCTCCTTCAACTCCGACTCCTTCGCGGCCAACTGCTCCTCCAGCCCCGTCGCCTTGCTCTTCAGCGTCTTCATCTCCCACTCGAGCGCCTCCGCCCGATCGGCTCTCTCGCGAAGACCTTTGCTCTTCCGCGTCAGAAGTTCGTTCAGATCCTTCTCGGCGCTCAGGGCGCCGCTCAATTCCTTTATTCGGCCGTCCTTCCCCTGAATGTCGGCGCGCAACTTTTCCATCTCGCCCTTCGCGGCCTTCAACTCGTTCTCTTTGGCCTTCAAATCGGCCCGAAGTCCGCTCAGTTCGTCGTTTTTCGAGGCGATTTCGTCGTCTTTCGCCTTCAGTTCCTTGGCGGTTCGGAAGTATAGATACCCCGCGCCGGCGGCGGCGAGCAAAAATATCAGCATCAGCGCCACGACCGCCGGCGACGATCTGCGAACCACCTTCGGCGGCGCCGGCGCGACGGACGCGGGAGCCGCGGGCGCTTTCGCCGCCGCCTCGCCGACGGGCGACGCCGGGGGACGAGCGGCGCGGGCCGACGGACGCCGCGTCGCGGGTCTCTTCGCCGACGGACG
>CAYPNR010000007.1:0-42492 GCA_964412125.1 uncultured Planctomycetota bacterium
CAGCCGGCGCACAGAACCGTCAGCAGAAGAAACAGCACCCTTCTCCTCATCACTTTCCCTCCCACAAATCTCGCCAGTATTCCTCCCAATACTTATCTCCTGTGACCTTCCTGAGGACATCTGCAGCCTCTTCCCTCCAGCCAATCCGTAAGTCCCTATCCGTCGCATAATCCTCCAGAGTGCGGAGAAGTGATCGACATTCCATCAGAGACTTTTTAGCCTCTTTTGCCAGCCTCCGGGTGTCAGCCCAAGAAGGTCCGCCTGTACTCATCCATAGTGGTGTCGTATCGCCCACAAGACAACTCATTTGGCCCACGAGTGTGTCAGAACCTTCATCCTTCTTCTCGATGGTTTTCACTATGACATCTTCGGAATCAGGGAGTAATCTGGCAAGAGCCCATGCCGCTCCGTCCGCCACCAGAGGATTCTCGTTCCTTGGTAGCAACGCCGTCTTAAAAACCTTCTCCAGTGCTCCTATTATTTCCCTGTCGCCTTTAAGGCAGGATGCGGCCATACAGGCTGCCCTCAGTGTTGAGTTAAGTCTGTCCTCCTCATCCTGACTCATCTCGCCATGCACATATTCCTTAGGCACAGGCACTCTTAACCACTCAAGTATCACCTTGCGCTCGGGTTTTCCTCCACATCGCAGAAAACTCTTCATCAGTTTAAGACGGAGTGCCTCCCAACCCTTCTTCTGCATCAACTTCCATATATCAGGTGCGGCATCCGGGTCACCCTCTATACAGTCTCCTATCCTTTCGAAAGCATATTCTATCTCCATACCTGATTCATACGCTTCCACAAGTGGTTTCAATGCGGGTTTGCCAAGATACGCCGCAGAGCATATCAAGTGGCTGTCCTTCATCTCAATCAACTCACGAGCAAGCGTCTCATAGAACGTTTTCTTCAACTGACTCCTCTGCATGACAGTAACAGCCCGGCCGACGAGCACGGGACATATATCGTCTTCTTTGTAGCGTTCCTTCACGAGCGACCATATCTGCAGCGCCCATTCGTGCTTGACTGACCCGGCAACGCGCTTAAGCCACGACAATGCCATCGCTATATCGCCTTCGTCCCCCTTCTTCATTCTCTCCATCAGGAACTTGAACCACTCCTCATCCAGACCACGCCGTTTTATGTCCTCCTCTATCAAATCAGGTTCTTCATAATCCTCAAACTCCCCTTCCTCCACGTACTCGAACAATTCTTCATTGCTCATGGCCTGGATCCTTCTGCGCAGCCATTCCGTCGCCAGTGGACCCGGTGGAACATCATCCTTATCCAGCTTATCCAGGTCCTCCAGTCTGATTGGTCTGGGCTCATTATCCTCAGAAACTTTGCTTTCTTCTTCCGTCTTTTCTCCTTCCCCGCCTCTTTTGTCATTTGATGTACTACTCATTGCCGACTTGTCAAAACTTCTTTTTGTTGTCCCTGAACAACTGGGTAGAGTATAGACCATAACTCCTATGCAGATTATCAGGACGGAACCCATTGCCCAGACAGCGGATTTCCTCATCTTTCCCGCCTCCGCCAACAAACCCGTTGCTTAATATCAATTACCCTTAGAATATCAAATACCACCATAAATCCTTCCCTTTACAGATGAATTTGCAGATTCCATACCGCCTCTCGGCGCCGGGTGCCGACCCGCGGCCGCTGCTTTCCCTGGCCCCAAGAATCCAGAATTTTCCCTCAACGCTTCGTTGAACCACAGACTACTATTGATTGAAAGTCGCCGCAGTCTTCAGTCT
This sequence comes from uncultured Planctomycetota bacterium, assembly GCA_964412125.1. Classification (GTDB taxonomy): domain Bacteria; phylum Planctomycetota; class SKW154; order SKW154; family SKW154; genus CAYPNR01. Next base: position 1,755 of record CAYPNR010000007.1, read on the forward strand.
GCCCTCCTCCGCATCCGTCAGGTGTGAAAGTCGGCGGAAGCGTGACGCTCGTCTGCGTGGTGTCGGAAGAGCCCTGCACCGCGAGCGGCCTTGCGGCGCTGCGCGCGGCGGGGGTGGAGACGCTTCTCACAAGCGCCGGCGCCGCAGGTGAGGGAACACTGTTCGTGGTCGCCGACCCGGACGCCGAACAGGCGGTCCGCGCCCTCCACGCCGCGCTGTGCGAATGACTCAGACGGCGTGGACTCGAAACGAACCGCGTGGTAGAATCACCCGCGACACGACCGGAGAGGGAGAAATGCAACCGCACGACGACCGGAGACGGAAATTGCTGCGGACGGCTCTCAGGATACTGGCGGGCGCCGCCGGCGCCTACCTGCTCGTGCTCCTCTTGATGTTCCTGTTTCAGAAACATTTCATCTACTTCCCCGAAAAAATCCCGCGGAAGAAGAAAATCGCCCTGCCCAACGGCGACGAGGAGGTCTGGATAACCGTCCGGGAAGCGGGCAGGATCCACGGCATCCGCCACCCCGCGCCGCAGGGGCGACTCACCGTGCTGTTCCTCCACGGGAACGCGCGGAACATTCTCCACTACCGCTCCATCTACGACGGTTTCTCCAAGAATGGCTTCGGCGTTCTGATGATAGACTATCCCGGCTTCGGCAAGAGCGAAGGCGCGCCGTCGGAGCGGGCGCTGTACGAGACGGCGCACGCGGCGGTCGCCTTCCTCAACAAAACGGGCGTCGAAAACGACCGGATCGTCGTCTTCGGCAAGTCGCTCGGAACCGGAGTCGCCACCGAACTCGCCGCGTCCGACCGCTACGCCGGCCTGATACTGGAGTCGCCTTTCACCGACATCGCGGCGGTCGGGCAGGACAAATACTGGTTCCTGCCGGTGCGCCTGCTGCTGCGCGAGAGTTACGACAACCTCTCGCGGATCGCGGAGGTGAAATGCCCCCTGCTGGTGATAGTCGCCGAAGAGGACGAGTTGGTGCCGCCGGAGCAGTCGCGTGAGGTGTTCGAGAAGGCCGACGGACCGAAAGAGATGCTGACGGTGCCGGGCGCCCACCACAACGACATACAGGACGTGGGCGGCCGACGCTACTGGGACAGCGTAAAGAGTTGGATGGAAAAACTCGTCCGATAAGGCAGAACGAGTCCGACGGCGACGCGGACGGTCAGACGGCGACGGTGGCGGAAAGATGGCGTCTCATGTAACGCCGCGCGTAATGCAGCCGCGACATAACCGTTCCGACCGAGCAGCCCATCACCTCGGCGATCTGCTTGTAGGAAAGATCGTTCTGCCACCATAGAAGAATCGCCGCCCGATGTATCGGCGAAAGCCGGTCCAGAGCGTCCTCGACGCACACGCGTATCTCTTTCTCGTGCAGGGCGTCCGCGGGGTCCCGCTCCGGCCGCCGCTCGAGCGCCCCGGCGCGGCGGACCACGCGCCGCTCCTTCCGCCTGATGCGGTCTATGCAGATGTTGTTCGTCACGCGTCTTATCCACGCCGCCTGCGAGCGGACGCCGCGGAGCCTCGCCAGGTTCTGATATACCTTGACGAACACCTCCTGGACCACGTCCAGCGCGTCCTCCCGGTTGCCCGTCATCCGGTACGCGCTCGCATATACCCGTCGGCGGTACCGCTCGAACAGTTCGTTGAATTCTTTTTCGTCCGACGTCGACCGCTTCATTTTTTTCTCCGCAAGAGACCGCCGCGGGCAAGGGAGCGCAACGCGTGTGCCACAGCGGGCACAAAACTCACAGCAGGTTGGCGCGCAAGGAGTTACGCGAAGCGGCCGGAACGGCTCCTTGCGCCGGCAGCCAAGGTTCCTTGGCCGTTGGTGACAAGTTATCTTGGCGGTGCGGCACGCGGGAAAACAACCCCCTCAAACTCAAGACGCGCGCGCGCCGCGCGTAAAATCCGCCTCGCGCCCTCGTAGGAAACCGCCTCCAGCGCCGCGTCGAAGGTCAGCCACGCGCAGTCGTCGTGCTCCTCCGACAGACGTGTGCGGCCGGAAAGGACCTCGGCCAGAAAATAGGTGACGGTCTTGTGAAACCGCACGCCCGCACGGTCGTAGGAGTACTCGTCGGACGTCCTGAAGTCCGGATCCACACGAATGCGGGTCAGTCCGGTCTCCTCTTCGAGTTCGCGACGCGCCGCCGCGAGGTCGTCTTCGCCCTCCTCGACCAGTCCCTTGGGGAAGCCCCAGTAGGAGTGCTCCGAGGAGTGGACGAGAAGGAACTCCGCGCCGCGACGGCCGCGCCGCCAGACCACGAATCCCGCCGAATGCTCCCGTTCCGCCACGACAAGGACTCCCCCGCACGACCGCCGCTCAGTCCTCTTTCAACGCGTCGAGAATCTCGGCGACGGCGGATTCGGCCGTCTCCGGGTCGAGTTGGCAACTGCCGACGGTCGCGTGTCCGCCGCCGCCGAACTTCTTGAGAAGGGCGCCGACGTTCACCCCGCAGGTGCGGTTGAATATGCTGTGGCCGACCGCCACCACGACCGCGCCTTTGTGACCGTCGAACAGGCGCATCTCCACGTTCGCCTCCGGAAACATCGTGTACACCAGGAAACGGTTGCCCACCGGCTTCTCTTTCACGCCGCGGAAGTCGGTCACTATCACGTTGCCGTCGACGCGCGCGCGCTCGGCGAGCAACTCCTTGAACTGCTCCTGCTCCTTGAGAACGCGTTCGGTGCGTCTCTTCACCTCGCCGTTGTCGAGCACCACCTCCAGCGGCACCTCCTTGACGTACTCCACCAGCCAGCGGAAGTACTTGCGGAACTCCGGGCCGAGTCCCGAACGCGGGTCTATCGTCAGTCCGAGCAGTATCCAGCCGGACGGGCTGGTGACGTCCTCGACGGTGAGTTGCGCGCTGTCGAGTTTGTCGGCCGCCTCGAGCAGGTCTTTGAACCTGTCGAGTTTGTCGCGATGCTCGGGCGCGTAATGGTTGTAGATGACGCGGGCGGCGGAGGGCGCCGTCTCGAACCGGCCCTTGAATTCCCCTATCTCCGGCAGGCTCTCCTCCTCGGAGACGTGATGGTCGAACCACAAGCCGCAGCCCGGAATGTAGGGCACGTTGACGACGATGTCGTTCTCGTCCGCCTCCACCAGACCGTCCTGGACGTCTTTGGGATGGACGAAACGTATCCTGCGCACGTCCTCGACTTCGCTGAGGAGCACGCTGCTGACCAGTCCGTCGAAATCGCCCCGCGTGACGATGTTCACATCTCTTCCTCCAACCGGGCCGCCGCGATACCATACCACCGGCGGCGGCGCTTCGCAAGTCTCCCTTGACACGAAGGCGCGCGACCGTATCATGGTCGGACTCGACGCTTCTTTGGAGGACAGACGGTGACCGAGAAGATACATCGATTCACGAGCGAGTCCGTGGCGGTCGGACATCCCGACAAGGTGGCCGACCAGATCTCCGACGCCATTCTCGACGCGATAATGGAGCAGGACCCGATGGGCCGCGTCGCCGCCGAGACGCTGGTCACGACCGGTCTGGCCTTCGTCACCGGCGAGATAACCACCGACTGCTACGTGGACATACCCAAAGTGGTGCGACGGACGATCAAGGACATCGGCTACGACGATCCGAGTCTCGGATTCGACTGGGAGACATGCGCGGTGCTCACGGCGATAGACGAGCAGTCGCCGGACATCAGCATGGGCGTGGTACGTGACGGCGGCGACATCGGCGCGGGCGACCAGGGAATAATGGTGGGCTACGCCACCGACGAGACGCCGGAGATGATGCCGCTGCCGATAGTGCTTTCGCGGAAGTTGATGCAGCGTCTGGAGGAGGTGCGCACGCACAACGTACTCGATTTTCTCTGCCCCGACGGCAAGTGTCAGGTGACCATCGCGTATGAGGGTCGCAGGCCCGTGCACGTGGACACGGTGATTCTGTCGGCGCAGCACACCGAGACGCCGATCGAGCGCGTCCGCGAAGGTCTCGAACGGGAGGTGATACGGAAGACCATCCCCGAAGAGATGCTGGACGAGCGAACGAAGATTCTCATCAACCCGACCGGTCGCTTCGTCGAAGGCGGGCCCAAGGCGGACACGGGTCTGACCGGGAGAAAGGTGATAGTGGACACCTACGGCGGCCGCGCGGGTCACGGCGGCGGCGCCTTCTCCGGCAAGGATCCCACCAAGGTGGACAAGTCGGCCTCGTTCATGGCCCGCTACGCCGCGAAGAACGTCATCGCCGCCGGTCTCGCCAGCGAGTGCGAGATACAGGTGGCCTACGCCATCGGCGTCACAGAGCCCATAGCGGTCTTCGTCGACACCATGGGCACCGGCAGGACGCCGGACCACGTGATACGGGAACTGGTGAAGAAGCATTTCGACTTTCGTCCGAAGGCGATGATAGAGATACTGGACCTGCGCAGGCCCATCTACCGCGACATGGCGCGCCACGGATACTTCGGCCGCGAGGGCGAACGCTTCACGTGGGAGCGGACGGACAAAGCGGAGGCGCTTCGCGCCGACGCCGGGATTTGACGACGATTTGGAGGCGGAACATGAGTGACAGATACGACGTAGCCGACATCTCCCTCGCAGAAGAGGGACTGAAGCGGATCACATGGGCCGATCGATTCATGCCGGTGCTCGCGCGCATCCGCGAGCGCTTCATCGCGGAGAAGCCTCTCGACGGCGTGCGCATCGGAGCGTGCCTGCACGTGACCACCGAAACCGCCAATCTCGTGCGGACGTTGAAGGCGGGAGGCGCCGAGGTCGCGCTCTGCGCTTCCAATCCGCTCTCCACGCAGGACTACGTGGCCGCGGCCCTGGCCAAGCACTACGACGTCGGCGTGTTCGCCGTCTGCGGCGAGGAAAGCGAGCGCTACTACGACCACATCGAAAGCGTCCTCGCCACCAAACCCACCATCACGATAGACGACGGAGCGGATCTCGTCTCCACGCTGCACGAGCGCTACTCCGGGATGACCGGCGACGTGCTCGCCTCGATGGAGGAGACCACCACCGGTCTGATTCGTCTGCGGGCGATGGAGCGCGACGACGCTCTGCTGGTGCCCATCATCGCCGTCAACGACGCCGACGCCAAGCATCTGTTCGACAACCGCTACGGCACCGGTCAGTCCACCGTGGACGGCATCATCCGCGCCACCAATCTCCTGCTGGCCGGCAGAACGGTGGTGGTCGGCGGATACGGCTGGTGCGGACGCGGTCTGGCCTCCCGCATCCGCGGCATGGGAGCGAGCGTCATCGTGACGGAAGTGGACCCCATACGCGCGCTCGAGGCCGCGATGGACGGCTTCCGCGTAATGCCCATGTCCGAGGCGGCCGCAGAAGGCGATCTGTTCTGCACGCTCACCGGCGACAAACACGTCCTGCGACGCGAGCACTTCGAGAAGATGAAGGACGGCGCCATCGTCTGCAACTCGGGTCACTTCAACGTCGAGATCGACATTCCCGCGCTGGAGGAGGCGGCCGCCGAAGTGGAGCGCGGCGTTCGTCCCTACATAGACCGCTACATCATGCACGACGGTCGTTCCGTTTATCTGCTGGCGGAGGGGCGCCTCATCAACCTCGCCGCCGCGGAAGGACATCCGCCGTCGGTGATGGACATGTCCTTTTCCGTTCAGGCGCTCTGCGCGGAGTGGGCCGTCAAGAACGGAGGAACTCTGGCGCATCGCGTGCACAGCGTTCCGCGCGAGATAGACGAGAGCGTCGCGCGTCTCAAACTCGAGACGATGGGCGTCCGCATCGACGATCTCACCGCCGAGCAACGCGACTATCTCTCCTCATGGCGGGAGGGCACTTAACGTCGATTTCCGACGGTCGAGTCGGAGAGGAGATGAGAGTCCGAGCGAGTGGACGAGAGTCGTTTTGCGCGCCGCTGTGGACCGCCGCGCGCCTGCTGGCGGAGGTCGGCCTCGTACTGGTCACGCGTCCGACCCGCTCACGCGCCGACGTCTTCTGCGCGGGCTTCGGCCACGCCGCGCCGCGGCCGTCCGCCGGAACGCTGATCGCGGCGCCGACCGACGAGGCGGCGGCCGCCGCGAAAGCGTCGGGCCGCGGCGACGTCCTCCGCGTCGACTACGGGCTGGACGACTTCGTCGACGCCGACTGCGACTCATACGAGTTTCTTCTGGAAAGCGACGCGCCTTATCTGTTCTGCGCCTGCGAGATGAGCGGCCGCACGCCCATCGCGGCGCTCTGCGGCGCGCTCACCTGGGCGCAGAAGTGCCGCAGCGCGCCGCCCCTTGCGCTCCTCGCGCTCTGGGGCGTCGAGGAACGCGCCTATCAGGCGTTCCTGCACACAGCCGAAGGCTTCGGCCTCACCGAGCGGCTCCAGGTGGTCGAGGTCGCCGGCGGCGAAGAACTGGGCGCGCTGGCGGGACGCGCGCGTTGCGCCCTCTCGGTCCTCTCAGAACACGAGTGCGGTTACGTCGCGCTCGGCTCGGCGGCCGCGGGCGTTCCCACAGTGGTCCTCGGAGGCGGCGCGCATCTGGCCGACCACGTCGTGCTCGTGGAGGAGCCGGCCCAGGTCGCCGAGGCTCTCGAATCCGCACTCGAGCAGCGCGACGCCCTGGCGAGAGCCGCAGAGCCTCTCAGGTCGCGTCGATGGAAGACGTTTCTGGAAGCGGTGCTGTCGTTTGCGCGCCGCGGATGAGCGACGACCAGCGTTTCCCGGAGCGCGGGCGGATCAGACGCCGCGGCGCCTGGCGACGGCCGCTTCGTAGAGTTTGAGATACTCCGCGGCGGAGCGGTCCCAGCCGAATCTCCGTCGCATGCCGCAGGCCGCCAGCCGCCGCCAGGCGTCCCGGTCGTCACGATAGAGGGCGACGGCGCGACGCACCGCTTCGAGCAGCGCCTCAGGCGTGTAGTCCTCGAAGACGAAGCCGGTCGCCTCGCCGGTCTCCAGCGCCTGCGGACTGTAGTCGACGACCGTGTCGGCCAGACCACCCGTCTTGCGGACCACCGGCACGGTGCCGTAACGCATCGAGTACATCTGGTTGAGGCCGCACGGCTCGTAACGCGAAGGCATCAGGAACATGTCGCAGCCGGCCTCGATGAGGTGGGCGAGTCTCTCGTCGAACTTTATGAACGCGGAAAGCGAGCCGGCGTGCCTGCGCCGGGCCTCGCGGAACAGCGCTTCGTACTCCGGCTGACCCGTTCCGAGCAGGACGAATTGGACGCCGAGGTCCATTATTTCGTCCATGCACTTTCCGAGGATGTCGAAGCCCTTCTGTTCGGCGAGCCGACTGACGATGCCGATCAGCGGGACGTCGGGCGCCTCGCCGAGACCGGCCTCGCGCTGCAGCGCCGCCTTGCAGACGGCTTTGCCGTCTGTGTCGTCGACGTCGTAGTTCGCGGGCAGATGCTCGTCGTCGGCCGGATTCCAGACCGAATAGTCGCAGCCGTTGAGTATGCCGATCAGGTCTTCAGCGCGCGCCGCGAGTATGTTTTCGATGCCGCAGCCGAACTCGGCGGTCTGTATCTCCCCGGCGTAGGTGGGACTGACGGTGTTCAGTTTGTCGGCGAATGCGACGCCGCCCTTCAGCAGATTCATCTTGCCCCAGAACTCGAGATAGCGCCACGTGAAGTACTCCCACGGCAGACCGGTGAAGTTGAAGTCCCACTGGTCGAAGACGCCCTGATAGGCGATGTTGTGAAGCGACAGGACGACGGCGGTGTCGCGGAACAGATCGTCCTCGGCGTACAAGGCGCGGAGGTACACCGGTATCATGGAGGTGTGCCACTCGTTCACGTGAACGACGTCGTAACGCGTCTTCCGCTTGCGGACGAATTCGAGGACGGCGCGGCAGAAGAAGATGAAGCGCTCGGCGTTGTCGCGATACTCGCCGCGTTCGTCCATGTAGAGGCCCGGACGATAGAAGTAACGATCGTGCTCGACGAAGTGGACGCGGACGCCGGAGTCCGGCAACGTGGTGTGCCGAAGAAAAGCGTGCTGTCTGCGACGAAAGACCGGAAACTCGACATCGACGTCTGCGTGCTCTATATCGAAGCCGCCGCTTTTGACCGCGGCGTACATCGGCGTGAACACGTCCACCTCGACGCCGAGGGCGTCGAGAGCGACCGGAAGCGCTCCGCTGACGTCGGCGAGGCCGCCCGTTTTGGAAAACGGAACAATCTCACTCGTGGCGAAAAGGACCTTCACGAGACACGTGCCTCCAAGACGCTCATGTCCGCCTCCATCAAGAAGCCGCGGGCGCTTTCCGGAGCGACGGGATTTATGTACACGCCGGTGCCCCACTCGAAGCCGGCCACTTTCGTCAGACGCGGAATCACTTCTATATGCCAGTGATAGTACTCCAGAAACTCGGTGTCGAACGCGCCGGTGTGCAGGATGTAGTTGTACGAGACGCCGGGCAGCGTCGCCTCGAGGCGGAACAGGGTACGCTGGAGAATGAAACCGAGGTCTTCGAACTGCGCCTTGCCGGCGTCCTCGAAATGACTGCCGTGGCGCTTCGGCAGAATCCACGTCTCGAACGGAAAACGTGAGGCGAACGGCTCGAACGCTATGAACTCCTCGGTTTCTTCGACGACGCGTTCGCCCGTCGCCTTCTCGTCGCCTATCATGTCGCAGAAGACGCAGCGGCCGCGGTAGTCGTAGAACTCTTTGGAGCCGCGCATCTCTTCTCTGATGCGCACCGGCACGAACGGCACGGCGATCAACTGCGAGTGGGAGTGGTAGAGAGAAGCGCCGCCCTCCTTGCCCACGTTCTTGAAAATCATTCCGTAAAGGAATCTTTTGTCCTTCTTCAGCGCCAGCAGCCTGTCGCGATACGCCCACATCACCTCCCGCACCTGCTTGAGCGGCACCTGCGTCTGCGAACGAACGTGTTCGGGACTCTCGACGATCACCTCGTGGACGCCGACGCCGCTCATCATGTCGTAGATTCCGACGCCTCTCTTGCAGAGGTCGCCGTCCGGCGAGAGCGCGGGAAACTTGTTCGGAATCACCCGTACCCACCATCCGGGGCCGTTCGGCTCGGTGCCCGCGGCGCGGTATGCGAGTATCTCCGGCGGCGTTTTGGATTCGTTGCCTTCGCAGAACGGACAGAAGCCGCCGGCCTCGGACCGCTCCTCCGCCGCGTGCGTGAAGTCGCTGGGTCTGCGGGCGCGTTCCTTGGCCACGATCACCCAACGTCTGATTATGGGGTCCTTGCGCAACTCCGCCATGCTTTCGGGCTCTCCTCAAGACGCCAGGGATACCATTTTACCCGCCGCGGCCGGTCGCAGGCAACCGTTCGTGTGAAAATACGCGTCGCGGGTGTCGCCAAAACGGCGCTTGTTCTGGAAGTGGGGCGGCCCGGGAGTAGAATTTTCGACGACGGCGGCCACGCGGTCCTGGAGTCGCGTGCGTCGCAGGAGCGGGTTTAAGGAGTGCGCCATGGCGGAAGCGAAACCGAAGAAACCCATGAAGCGTCGGCCGATAGCCGCCGCCGCGACCATGAAGAAGATCATGGCCGACTATTTCTACTCACTCGACGCGGCGGCGAAGGACCCGAACCGCAAGGTCGCGTGGTGCACCTCCGTCGGTCCCGCGGAACTTCTGCACGTCTTCGGTTTCGCGGTGCACTATCCCGAGAACCACGGCGCGCTGCTCGGCGCCACGCGAACCGCGACGGACTTCATCCCGACCGCCAACGCCCTGGGATACTCGCCGGATATCTGTTCGTATCTCACCAGCGACGTCGGCTCGTTCCTCAAGGGCGAAACGCCCCTGTCGAAGGCGTATCCCGGCATCGAAAGTCTTCCCAGGCCGGACGTATTGGTCTACAACACCAACCAGTGCCGCGACGTACAGGACTGGCTGATGTGGTACGCGCGACACTTCGGCGTTCCGTGCGTGGGCGTGCACACGCATCGCGGCCTGCCGGAGGTGACCGAGACGCACATAGAAGACGTGGCCGGCCAGATACGCGGACTGATACCGACACTCGAAGAGGTCTCCGGCAGGAAATTCGACATGGACAGGTTTCGAGAGGTTGTGGGCCTGAGTCGCAGGTGCAGCGAACTGTGGCGCAGGACGCTGGAGACGGCCGCGGCGGTGCCTTCGCCGCTGACGTTCTTCGACGGATGCATTCACATGGGACCCGCGGTGGTGCTGCGCGGCACACAGACGGCCGTGGACTACTACGAGGAGTTGCTGCCGGAGTTGGAGAAGCGGATACAGGACGGCACAGGCGCGCTCGAGGAGGAGCGGTTCCGCGTGTACTGGGAGGGAATGCCGATCTGGGGCAAGTTACGCGAGTTGAGCGGACTGTTCTGGGACCTGAAGACCTGTGTGGTGGCCTCGACCTACTGCAACTCCTGGATTTTCGAGCAGTTCGATCCGGAGCGGCCGTTCGAGTCCATGGCCCGCGCCTACACGGAACTGTTCATCGTTCGCGACGACGGATGGAAGGAAGGCTACATAGAGCGGATGGTGCGTCAGTTCAAGGTGAACGGCATCATTTTCCACGACGCCAAGACCTGTCCGAACAACACCAACAGCCGCTACGGCATGCCGCAGCGACTGCAGGAGCGACTCGGGATACCGTGCGTGACGGTCCACGGCGACCTGAACGACCTGCGCCTGTACAGCGAAGAGCAGACGCGGACGCAGATCGAAGCGCTGGTCGAGCAGATGTCCGCGGCGTAGCGAAGCGGTCGGAGGAACGACGGAATGGACGATGAGAAGATAAAACGCGCGGTGCGCCTCTTCCTCGAAGGCATCGGAGAGGATCCGGACCGCGAGGGACTGAAGGAGACGCCCGACCGCATAGCGCGCACCTGCGCCGAACTCTACCACGGCGTGAGACGCGACCCCGGTGAGGTGCTGACGGTTCTGAAGGAGGAACGACACGACGAGATTATACTGGTGAAGGGCATACCGTTCTACTCGGTTTGCGAGCATCATCTCCTGCCGTTCAAGGGGCTCTGTCACGTGGCCTACGTACCGGACCGGAGGATAACGGGGCTGAGCAAGATAGTACGTCTGGTGGACGTGTGTGCGGCGCGGCCGCAGTTGCAGGAGCGACTCACGACGCTTGTTGCCGAGACGCTCATGAACCGTCTCAAGCCGAAGGGAGTGCTTGTGATAATAGAAGCGGAGCATCTCTGCATGACCATGCGCGGCGTCCGCAAGCCCGGCTCGAAGATGGTGACCAGCGTGGTACGCGGACTGTTCAGGCGGAACGAAAAGACGCGCAGCGAAGCGCTTTCGCTCATATACGGCAGCACGGGCGTGGAGAAATGAGCCGCGCGGAGGCGAGCGGCGTCAGCGGCGTGCGCGTCCGGCGTCGATTTTGAGATGTCCGCGCTTCCGCAGGAGCGCCATGAACTCCCTTGCGGCGGGCGCCGTCGCGCCGCGACGACGATAAACCACCCAGAATTTCCGACGCAACTTTATTCCGCCCACGTCGAGCGCCACCAACCGCCCGGCCTCCAGTTCCGTCTCCACCGCCACGCGCGAGACCGCCCCCACGCCGAAGCCCGCCCTGACCGCGGCGATGAGAGCCGCGGTGGAGCCCATCACCGCCGCGGGCTTTCTTCGGATCGGTCCGCCGAGCGCCTCCGACAGCGCCGCGTCGAACGCCGCCTGTGTGCCGCTGCCCTCCTCGCGCACGACGAACGGCAGTTCGCGCAACTCCTCCGGACCGCGAACGGAGCCGCCCGCCCATTCCGTTCCCGCCGCCGCGACCACCACGATCTCGTCACCGGCGAACTCGAACGCTTCGAGATCGGCGCCGCGCGGCTTTCCGCCCATGAATCCGAGATGCACCTCGCCTCGACTGACGCCCTCCTCCACTCCTCGTGAGTCGCTCACCTCCAGCACCAGGTCTATCTGCGGGAACTTGCGATGAAACTCCATCATGAGCGGCGGCAGCAGATACTCGCCCGGTATGTTGGAGGCGCGCAAGGTGAACCGCCCCCGCATCAGGCCGCGCAACTCCTCGACCGCGCGCTGCGCGTCCTCGCGCGTGCGCACGATCTTCTGGCAGTAATCGTAATAGACGTGACCGGCTTCGGTCAGAGTGACCTTGCGTCCGGCGCGATCGAAAAGCGCGATGCCGAGCGTGCGCTCGAGATGAGCGATGTGTTCGGAAACGGTGGGCTGACTGACGCGCATCGCCTGAGCGGCGCGTGTGAAACTTCCGAGTCGCGCGGCGTAGTAGAAAGTCTCTATCTGCCGCAGACCGATTTTTTCGTAAGAACCCATACCCGCGCTCCCCCGACAGAAAAAATTCCCGCTTCCGCGACCGGGCGTCGCGGAACGATCTCAGACAAGTTCCAGCGCCAGCGCGGTCGCGCCGCCGCCGCCGAGGCACAGCGCCGCGAGTCCGCGTTTCTTTCCGTAGGTCCGCAAAGCGTGGACGAGCGTCACGATCATACGCGCTCCCGTGCATCCGATCGGGTGCCCCAGCGCCACCGCGCCGCCGTGGACGTTCAACTTCTCCTCCGGCACCTCCAGGTCTCTCGCCAGCGCCATCGTCGCGGTCGCGAACGGCTCGTTCAACTCCACCAGGTCGAACCAGTCGATGCCGACGCCCATCTTTTCGAGGAGTTTGCGCACCGCCTTGAGCGGCGCCAGCATCACCCACTTCGGCTCGACGCAGCCCGTCGCGTAGGCGAGCACACGCGCCTCCACTTTCATTCCCACCTCCGCGGCCGTCTCCTCGGTCGCCACCACCATTGCGGCCGCGCCGTCGGAGATCTGAGACGCGTTGCCGGCGGTGACCACACCGTCCTTCTTGAAAGCGGCCTTCAACTTCGCCATCTTCTCGATACTCGCGTCGCCGCGGACGCCTTCGTCGCGGTCGATCACGACGGGCGGATTCTTCTTCTTCGCCGGCACCTCCACCGGCAGGATTTCGGCGGCGAACCTGCCCTCCTCCGCCGCGGCGTGGGCCTTCTGATGGCTCCTCAGGCCGAACTCGTCGGCCTCACTGCGGGTTATGCCGTACCGCTCGGCGACCAACTCGCCGGTGATGCCCATGTGAAAGTCGTTGTAGTAGTCCCAGAGTCCGTCGAAGACCATGGTGTCGACGAGTTGCGCGTCTCCGAGGCGATAGCCGGTACGTGCGCGACGGAGTATGTACGGTCCGTTGGACATGGACTCCATTCCGCCTGCGACGACGAGCCGCTCGTCGCCGAGTTTGAGCGCCTGCGCCGCCAGCATGACGGCCTTCATACCGCTGCCGCAGACCTTGTTCACCGTGAAGGCGTTGGTCCTCTCCGGATCGAGTCCCGCGAGTATCTGCGCCTGACGCGCGGGATTCTGACCGATGCCGGCCGAGATGACGTTGCCCATCACGACCTCGTCGATTTCCTCTTGGGGCACGGCGGCGCGTTTTATCGCCTCCGCGACCACTTTGGCGCCCAGGTCCGGCGCCCTGAGCGCGGAGAGTCCTCCGAGAAATCTGCCGATCGCCGTTCTGACGGTTCCGCCTATGACGATACTCATATCAACTCCCTTAATACGACACCACGGAAAAAGTCTATAGAGCCGAAGGCCGCCTGCAACCAAAACCGCCTTTTCCGGCGGCCGCTCTTCGGATGACGAGAAGCGCGCCGCAGCGCGGAGCGGAGCGGCTTCCGATCATTCGAGATAAGGCATCTCGAGATCGAAGACGAGCATGAGATTGTCGTCGAGACGACGAACCTCCGCGAGCGAAGCGCGTGTCGCTTTTTTCAGCGTTTCCGCGCCTTCGCCCTCGACCGGCGTCACGGCCTCCGCGCCGCCGATAACGACCGGCGCTAAGAAACAGATGATACGATCGGCCAGTCCGCCTTCGAGGAACGACGCGATGAGAGTGCCGCCGCCCTCGACCAGCACGTTGGTCATTCGTCGTCTGCCCAGCCGATCGAGAAGCGACTTCAGACTGACCCGTCCGCCGACCTGACGGAAGCGAACGACTTTACAACCGGCGTTTTTCAAGGCGCGCTGCTTTTCGCGGGGCGCCCCGGCGGTGACCGCGACCAGCGTGGGAGTCTCCCGCGCGGTGGCGACGACGGCGGACTTAAGCGGCACGCTCGCCTTGGAATCGACCACCACCCGCGTCTGTGTGCGCTGCGGCGTGAACAGTCGCGCCGTCAACAGAGGATCGTCGGCAACCACCGTATTGACGCCCACGACGACCGCATCGGAGACCGCGCGCAACTTATGAACGAATATACGGGCGCGCTCGTTCGATATCCACCGCGAGCGACCCGCGCGCGTCGCTATCTTGCCGTCCAGCGACATCGCCCACTTGACCGTGACGAAAGGCCGGCCCGTCCGCGTGAGTTTGAAGTACGGTGCGTTTGCGTAACGCGCCTCCTCCTGGAGCACACCGACGCGCACGGCGACCCCGGCGCGTCTCAACGCACGACGACCGCGACCGGAGACCCGCGGATTCGGATCGAGTGTGGCGGCGACCACCTCGGCGATACCGGCGTGGATGATGGCGTCGGTGCACGGCGGCGTTTTACCTTTGTGGCAGCAGGGCTCGAGAGTCACATACATAGTGGCGCCGACGGCGGCCGACGGATCCGGCAGGTTGTTCAGCGCGTCCACCTCGGCGTGCGCGGCTCCGAAGCGATGATGATATCCGCGTGCGAGCACCTTTCCGTCCCTGGCGATGACGGCGCCCACCAGCGGATTGGGCTCGACCGCCCCCCGGCCGCGGTTGGCCAGCCGCAACGCCTCTTTCATCAGGGCCGCGTCGTCCATGGTGCGTTCCGCAAACCGCCGTTGTGCATCATAACGCTTCGCCGCGGCGTTGTCCAGCGACGCGCGTCCGCTCAGCGCGGCCTTTTCCGCGCCGCGTCGTAGGCGTTCCGCAGCAGCGGACCGAACACCTTCTCGACCGCCTCCGACGGCCAGCCCTTCTCCAGGGCCGACAGGCCCAGCACCACCGCGTCCATTCGTCCCTGTTCGGTCCAGCCCCGGAGGACCGTCATCGGCGAGAAGCCGAGCCGCTCGACGCGGGCCGGCTCCGCCTCCCACAGCCGCAGGAGGGAGAGGAAAGCGTAAGCGGCGAGGAACGGATCGCGCACGACGGCGCGCGCGGCCGCGTCCGTCAGCGCCCGCACCGTCGCGTCGCTTACGCCCAAGCGTCGCACGGCCCAGACGCAGGCGAAGCGCATCGCCCGCACCGGCAGTTCCACCGGCCCGGCGCCTTCGGGCGCCTGCGGCACTTCGTCCAT
This sequence comes from uncultured Planctomycetota bacterium, assembly GCA_964412125.1. GTDB lineage: Bacteria > Planctomycetota > SKW154 > SKW154 > SKW154 > CAYPNR01. Next base: position 16,934 of record CAYPNR010000007.1, read on the forward strand.
CACGCGGGCGAACAACGCCAGCATCTCCGCGCGGCGTTCGTCCAGTGCGCCGCCGACGGCGAGCGCGACGGCCGCCTTGGTCCGCATCGCGTCGCGCGGGTCCATCGAGCCGCCCTTCTCCGGCCGATGCGGCCGGCGCAGGTCCGCCTCCGTCAGGAGCGCGCCGAGGCATTCGACCACCTCGTCCCGATCGAGACCGCAGGCGGCGGCGATGGTCTTCGGACTCCACAGCGGCCGCGCCTCCTCGCGCGGCGCGGAGGTGTAATAGTTTTCAAGGGCGCCGAGGAGCAACGAATCCCATCGACACAAAGCCGGCGGAGCCTCGCTGGTCACGTCGAGTGTGGGCGGCGAGCCGAAAAGCGGCAGCGCCTCCAAAAAGACCTGCACGCGCAGCCTTTTCGGCACGCGCCGGAGAGGCGTCGGATCGAACGCGCCGCGTCCGCCGCCGGTCGCGGCCGCCGCGAGCCATCGACAGAAGTCGTCCTGGGCGACGAGCGCGTCGAGCAGCGGTTTCGGAGCCGCCTCCAGAAGCGCCGGCACACGTCTTCTGCCGACCCACCGCGCGACGATGAACGGCGCCGCGTCGGACGGCGAGAGCACGTCGAGCGCGCGCGCGCGCACGAGCACGTCCAGCATGGTGTGTCGCCGCAGCGTTCCCGCGCGCGTCCACATCCCGCGGACCGCCTCCGGTCGCTCGCGCACCATACGCAGGAGTTGTTTTTCCATGGCCGCCCAGGGATCGTCGCCCGCTCCGCCTTCTCCGCAGCCGACCGTCAGCAAAAGCGCCGCCGCGACAGGTATCCATTTCGACATCTCGACGTCTCCGCTTGCGTTTCGCACCGACGGTATTATACCCGCAGGAGAGGCGAGTGTAACGACGACGACCGACACTGTTGCGGTCGACGGAGAGGTGTGGTAACATTCGTTTTCGGGGGCCGGGGAAGTGAGACACGGACTTTTCGGCGGCAGTTTCGATCCGCCGCACGTCGGACACATCGAGACGGCGCGCCGCGCGCGCGCGGCGTTCGACCTGCGGCGCGTGACGTTCGTCGTGGCCGCGTGGCCGCCGCACAAGGGCGCGGAGCGTCGCGCGTCGTTCGCGCACCGCGCCGCCATGACACGCCTGGCCGTCTCCGACCTGTCCTGGGCGGAGGTCGACGAGAGCGAGGCGGAAAGAGAAGGTCCCTCCTACACGATCCACACGCTGCAGGACTGGCGTCGGCGGGCGCCCGAGGACGAATTGTTCTTCATAATCGGCAGCGACTCGCTGGCGGAGTTGCCGTACTGGCACAGGATTTCGGAAGCGCTGGAGGCGGCGCGTTTCGTGACGGTGGCGCGGGACGGCTTCGACGAGACGATCTTCGAGCGTCTCGCGGCGGCGCTGGGAGAGAAGGCGGTCGAACGCATGAGACGGGACACGATTCGACTGGAGCCCGTCCGCGTCTCCAGCACCGAGGTGCGTCGGCGGATAGCCGCCGGCGAGCCCTGGAGCGAACTGGTGCCGCCGTGCGTCGCGCGTTACGTGCGCGATCACAACCTTTATGCTACGCGAAGGCCGTCCTGAGACGTCAATATTAACGGGGGAGAGCGTCCGTCGCCTGGGAGCGTGCTCATGCGGGAGCGAGAAGGCTTCACGTTGCTGGAGTTGATGCTGGCGCTGGTACTTCTCGGCGTCGCGGCGCTGGGCATAGTCGATCTGCTTTCGGTGACCGAGTCGCAGGGGCACGCTCTGCTCAACCGCGAAGCGGCGCTGCTCATCTGCCGCGAGCGGATAGAGCAACTCCAGAACGTGAGGGGGCTCGGCGAGGGAACCGGCTCCAATCCGGACGGCCCGTTTCTGCCGGCGTTCGACAAAGTCTGCGTGGAGCGGTTCGGCTCGCTGTGGCTGACCGAGAGCGACTACTACGCGGCCTCCGACGGCACGGCTCCCTCCCGCAGCGCGCTCGAGCCGGCCCGTCGCGTGGACGTGGTTACGCAGTTGAGATGGGTGGACGACCCGGCGGGGGGAGGCGTTCAGGACTATTTACTGGCCACGGTGACGGTGGTCTGGCGCGAGCGCGGCCGCAGGAACACGGTTTCCATATCGCGTTACGTGGCGTACAGGTAGGGGGACGGGATGCGCGGAACGACGCTTTTGGAGATACTTTTGGCGCTGGCGATAGCGGGAGCGGTCGGCGCGGGCATAGTGGCGGTGTGGTCGGTGTCGCTGTCGGTGAGCGAGCGGACCGACGCGGAGACCGCGCTGAGAAGCGACATGGCGGCGGCGCTCGAGCGAATGGCCGCCGATCTGCGCTGCTGCAGTCGACTGGTCGAGGCGTCCGCCGACGCGATCACCGTGACGCGACGCGAAGGCGTGGTGATCGGCACCGAAGACGGCGTCCATCTTCTCAGCGACGGCGCTTCTTCATGGCGACGCATAAACGGTACGCCGCCGAACGACATTCCGGCCGGCGCGGCGATTCCGGCGCTGCTGTCGGAGGACGAAGGCTCAATTTTCGCGGGCGGCGCCGACGGCAACGTCTATCTCAGCACGGACCTCGGCAACACATGGCGCGCGACGGCGGTCGCCGGCGGTCCCATCGTCGCCGTCGCGCGCGCGCCCGACCGCACGCTCTACGCCCTCTGTCGTCAGCCTCCCGCGCTGTTCCGCTCCGACGACGACGGCGCGACATGGACGCCCTGCGCCGCTTTTCCGGATCCGCCCCCCGTCGCGAACGCGCTCTCGGTGCGTCCCGACGGCCGCGTCCTGGTCGGCACCGGCTGGACCGGCGCCGTCAACATGTTCGTCAGCGACGACCGCGGCGCTTCCTGGCGGACCGCCGGCGTCTTCTATCTGCCGCCGGACCGGTTCGCCTACCGCAGACGGATACGCATCCGTAACAGAACCAACACCAATCTCACCGACTATCAGGTGCGTATCGAGGTGAAACACGAACCCGGCAAGATGCGCGCCGACTACGGCGACGTGCGCTTCAAGGCCGGACCGAATCCGTCCTCGGCGGACCTCTCCTACTGGATGGAGGACGCGGGCGTCGACAGGGCCGTTTTCTGGGTGAAAGTGCCGAGCATCCCCCGCCGCCGAACGATAAGTATATGGATGTTTTACGGCAATCCGAGTCTGACCACCACCTCCGACATCAACGCGACCATGGAGCCGCAGTACATAAGGTACGACGGGCTGGGCTCCTGGGTGAACGAGGCCTGGAGCGAGCCGACTCTCACCGGCGGCGGTCAGTGGGTGGACCTGCAGTTCACTTTTCCGTACTGGCGGGAGCCCAAGAGTCGCGCGTATCTCTGCTTCTACGGCTATCTGCTGTTCGACCCCACCGCCGGAGTGGTGGACTCCAGCAACAGCGCCGACGAGTTCTACTCGCGCTGCATGGCGGCCGTGTTCTGGGACGACGCTCAGATAGGCGCCAGCGGCGACGGCGCCTATTTCGCCTCCTATCAGGACCGCGCTTTGTTCGAGTGGCGGCTCAGCAGAGTGATCTTCGGCCGTCGGGCCTGCACGGCGCAGGTCCAGGCCGAGATATGGCGCAACGGCGACCTTCGAATATCCACAAGACGCATCCGCGAGCGCTGGATACGATGGTCGCCGACTCTGGGCGTCTCACGCGGCGACGGCTCCGATTTCGATCTTCTGTACAACAACAGCACGCCGCCGCAGAACAGATCCTGGCTCTACGCCGTCCGCAAGATCGTCGACCCGGCGCCCACCGTCACCATAGACAACGAACAGGGCATGGGACCGGCTGTGACGGTACTGTCGCTGTACTGCACCGAAGGCGGACTGTCGATCGCCGGCACCGACCAGACCGGATACGTTTTCACCTCCGGCGACGGTCTGTTGTGGACGAGGACGACCGGCACCTTCGCCGCGACGGAAGCGACCGCGGTCTTCGCCGACGATCACGGACTGCTGCTGGCGGGAGCCGTGCCCAACACCGTTCTCTGGCGCTCGACCGACGGCGGCGCCAACTGGAACGCCCTGCAGCAGATTCCGTCTTCGCAACGCATCAACGCCCTCGCGCCGGATCCGCTCGCCGGACTCTACGCCGCCTGTCAGACGGCCGGCGCGACGCTCTTCACGCCGCTGGCGGGCTCGGTAATGAGTCCGCTGCCCGGCTCCGGTCTGAATCGGCATTTCGCGGTCGGCGTCGCTTACTCCCGCGTCCGTTTTCATCTCGACGCCGTCGACGGCTTCATGCGTACCGATCCCTATCGTTCGCTTCCGCTCGGCGGAAAACTGCTCTCGTCTTTGGCGATCACCTACTTCGACGGCACCTTCAATCCGCTCTCGCCGGCCGACCAGAACGAACGCGACGCGGTCCGCTCGGTCACCGTCGAGGCGACGCTCGTCAAGGACGGCCACAGCGCCGTTCTCAGGACGTCCAACGCGCTGAGGGGACCGCGATGAAGACGGGTTCGGCTCTGCTGCTGACGTTGCTGTTCATAACCGCCGTCGCGCTCATGGTCGGAGGACTGGCGAGCCGCGTGGTGGTCGGCGGTCGCGCCATCGTCGCTCAAACCGATCGCGCCGCCGCGCTCGCGACAGCCTACGCCGCCGCGACCCGCACGCGCTTCCGCCTCTCGCTCTCCGCCGACTGGGCCGCTTCGCCGCCGGACGCCCTCTTCACCGACGAGCCGTTTCCGGCCGACGGCCTCTATACCGTCACGCTGGCCGAGCGCACCCGCGACGCGGTGACCGCCGTGATAGACGCGCGCTGGCGCGCCTCACGCGTGCTCGCGCGCGCCCGTATCCGGCGGAACACCGACTGGTGGGACTTCAACTGGACGCGGAGAAGACCCATCATCATAACCAACTCGTCCTCACAGGACCTGGTGGACTATCAGGTGCGGATCGTGGTGCCGCGTCATCAGGGGATGCGCGCCGACTACGGCGATATGCGTTTCGTGGCCGGCGGCTCGACGCTCCCCTACTGGGTGGAGTACTCCGACGCGAACTCGGCCGTCGTCTGGGTGCGCGTTCCGGGAATTCCCGCCAACTCGACCGCCACCGTCTATCTCTACTACGGCAATCCGTCCGCGACCGGACAGTCGTCCTTCGCCGCGACAATGGAGCCGGTCTACAACTGCTATCCGGTCAGCATTCCGTGGACGAACCGGCCGGACAACAATCCGTACATGCGAGCGCTGCGGGAGGGACGCACCTACACCCTGCCCTGGCGGTTTCCGTACTGGGGGCAGTTCAAGGACGAGGTCTACATCACGACTCTCGGATACCTGCTGTTTCAGCCGACGCCGTACCAACTGCTGCGGAACAACTCGACCGACGGCATGAGCAGCCGTCAGATGGTGGCGGCGTTCTGGGACGACACGCGCGCCGACGTGGTCTTCGGCGTCTGTGAGAATCCCGGCGTCTACGTCTACCAGCAGAACGACCGTCTGTTCATAGACTGGGAGGTGGTTCACTATCTGTACTGGTGGCGACGGGTCCGCGCCTCCATGAAGTTTCAGGTGTTTCTCTACCGCTGCGGCGACATACGACTGGTGCGCGGCGTCTACGGCGGACGTCCGTCGCCGACGCTCGGCGTCTCGCGCGGCGACGGAACATACATAGACATCACCGGCCAGTGGAGGACGCGCACGTCGTGGCTGTTCGCGCAACGGAAATACGTGGAGCCAGAGCCGACCGCGGCGACAGGCGCCGAAGAGTACGCGGCGACCTCCGTCATAACCGACTGGACCGAGTCACATCCCTGAGGCGCATCACCGCATGAGGCCGAAAACGAGACGAAAAGAGAGTTCGCCTTCACGAAGAGCCGACGAGTCGGCGCCGCGGAGCGGACGCGCGAGTCGCGCGGCGGCGCTTCTCGTCCTGGCGGTCGCGTCTCTTGCGACGGGCGCGTGCGCGCCGCCGCCCGAGAGAGGCTTTTCAATTCCCGAGTCCGGGGCGCCCATCCGGCGTTTCGCCCGCGTCGACGACGGTCTCTATCGCGGCGCCTATCCCGTCGGCCGTCTCGACTTCCTCAAAAGACGCGGCATACGCACGGTCGTCAACCTCCGCTCGGCCCACGACTATCGCGCCGAGGCGGAGGCCGCAGGACTCAACTACGTCCATATTCCCCTCTCCGCGAGCAAGCCGCCGCCCGCCGAAGCCGTCCGCAGGTTTCTGGCCGTCGTGACCGATCCGGCGAACCGTCCCGTGTACGTGCACTGCCGCCGCGGCGCCGACAGGACCGGCGCGATGGTGGCCGTCTATCGAATCGCCGTCTGCGGGTGGAGCGCCGAACGGGCCGTCCGCGAAATGGAGAGTTTCGGCTTCGCGAGCCTGCTCTACGGCCGACTGCGGAAGTACGTGCTCCACTGGCGTCCGCAAGGGGCGCCGGCGCCCGCGTCGCGCTGACGCGTCCGCGGACGGGACGCGTAAAGCGCCGGCGCGCTTGACAGACGAAACGGGCGGCGTAAAATCCTCAACGCCGGTGGGAGGAGACCCGCAAAATGGGACTGTACGAACGCGTGCGCGAGGCGACCGACTTCGTCCGAAAAAGGCGGGCGCACGAGCCTGAGTGGGCGATAATCCTGGGGACCGGGCTCGGCGACCTCGAAAAACACGTCTCCGACGCCACGGTCGTGCCGTACGAGGAAATTCCCCATTTCGTCCGCTCCACACTCGAGACGCACGCGGGACGACTGGTGCTGGGGAACCTCGCCGGAGAGCCGATCGTGATGATGAGCGGAAGATTTCATCTCTACGAAGGCTACGACACCGAACAGGTGACGTTTCCGGTTCGCGTGATGCGTGCGCTGGGCGCGCGACGCCTGCTCATATCGAACGTCTCCGGCGGACTGAATCCGGACTACGACAAGGGAGACATCGTGATAATCGATGACCACATAAACCTGCTGGGCGTCAACCCGCTGGCGGGGCCGAACGACGAGCGTCTGGGACCGAGATACCCGGACATGTGCGAGCCGTACAGCCGCAGACTGACGGAGGCGGCGGGCCGGATATGCGCCGAGGAGAAAATACCGCATCGCTTCGGCGTGTACGCGGCACTCCTCGGGCCGAGCCTGGAGACGCGCGCGGAGTACCGTTTCCTGCGCACCATCGGCGCGGACTGCGTCGGCATGAGTACGGTGCCGGAGGTGATCGTGGGCGTCCACGCGGGCTTCGAGATCGCGGCGTTCTCCATCATCACCGACATGTGCATTCCGGAGACGCTCGAGCCGGTCTGCATAGAGTCGATAATCAAGGTCGCCGCGGAAGCGCAGCCCCGTCTCGTACGACTGGTGGAGCGGCTGGTCGGCGAGGGCGACGGCGAGGACGCCGCATCATGAGCGTTAAGGAGCGGAAGCGATGTCCTACAGGGACACATTGAATCTGCCGAAGACCGACTTTCCGATGAAGGCCGACCTGAGCAGGCGCGAGCCGGAGTGGCAGGCGCGATGGGAGGAAATGGACCTCTACGCGAAGATCAGGCGGGCGCGGAAGGGCGCGAAACGTTTCGTGCTGCACGACGGTCCGCCTTACGCCACAGGCGACCTGCACATAGGCACCGTGATGAACAAGGTGCTGAAGGACATGGTGGTGAGATACCACACGATGGTGGGAGAGGACTCTCCGTACGTGCCGGGATGGGACTGTCACGGTCTGCCGATAGAGCACATGGTGATGCAGCAACTCGGCGCCGAGTACAAGAAGAAGACGCCCGGCGAGATCCGCAGACTCTGTCGGGAGTGCGCGACGCGCTACGTGGACTACCAGCGCGGACAGTTCAAGAGGTTCGGCGTCTCGGGCGACTGGCGCAATCCGTATCTGACGATGACGCCGCACTTCGAGGCCGGCGTGATGGAGGTGCTCGAGAAGATACTGGCCGAGGGATACATCTATCGCGAACTTCGTCCGATACACTGGTGTCCCAACTGCGAGACGGCTCTGGCGGAAGCGGAACTCGAGTACCACGACATCGAAGGCCCGTCGATATACGTGAAGTTCAAGACCGAGGACGACATGCACGAGGCGTTCGGCATAAAGAAAGACGCGCCGATATACCTGCTGGTCTGGACCACGACTCCGTGGACGCTGCCGGCGAACGTGGCGGTGGCGCTGGGCCCGGGTTTCGACTACGCGGCGGTGGAAGCGGCGGGCGAGGTGCTGGTGATGGCGGAGGCGACCGTGGAGCGCGTGATGTCGGAGGCGGGAGTGGAAGGCTGGAAGACGCTGGCGCGCCGCCGCGGCGACGAACTGGAGGGAATGATCTACCGCCATCCACTGGTGAACCGCGACGGCAGACTCATTCTCGCGGACTTCGTGACTCTCGAACAGGGAACCGGCACGGTGCACATCGCGCCGGGCCACGGCAAGGAGGACTACGACATAGGACGCAAATACGGTCTTAAGGTACTGAGTCCTGTCAACGAGCAGGGCCGCTTCACCGAGGAGTTCGAGGCGCACGCCGGCGAGAGGGTCTTCGACGCCGACAAACGCATAACGGACGACCTGCGCGAACTCGGTATGCTTTTCCATCACGGACGGTTCCTGCACGCCTATCCGCATTGCTGGCGCTGCAAGAAGCCCGTCATCTTCCGCGCGACCAAGCAGTGGTTCGTCTCCGTGGACCACAAAGGTCTGCGGCGGAGGATACAGGAGGAGATCAAGAAGGTACGCTGGATACCGGCCTGGGGCAAGATTCGTATAACGAACATGATGGGCGAGCGACCGGACTGGTGCATCAGCCGCCAGCGATACTGGGGCGTGCCGATACCCGCGCTGTACTGCCGCTCCTGCGAATCCGCCATTCTCTCGCCGGAGGTGGTCCGACGCGCGCGCGAGGTGTTCGCGGAGCACGGCGCAGACTCCTGGTTCACACACCCGCTCGAACGGTTCCTGCCGGAAGGCTTCCGCTGTCCGTACTGCAAGGCGGAAGAGTTCGACCGCGAAAACGACATCCTCGACGTCTGGTTCGAGTCAGGCTCCTCTTACAATCCCATTCTGAGGCACACCGATCCGCCGCTGTTTCCGGCCGACATCTATCTGGAAGGAACCGACCAGCATCGCGGCTGGTTTCAGACTTCGCTCATAACTTCGGTTTCCGCTTTCGGAACCGCGCCTTATCGTCAGGTGCTCACCCACGGCTTCGTCGTGGACGAGTCCGGAAAGAAGATGTCGAAGTCGCTCGGCAACTTCCTCGCCGTCGACGACGTCATCAAGAAATACGGCGCGGACATCGTCCGGCTCTGGATATTCTCGGTCGACTACAAAGACGAGATTCCGGCCTCGCTCGCCACGATAGCCGCGGCCGCCGATCCCTATCGCAAGATCCGCAACACGTTTCGTTTCCTGCTCGGCAACCTGTACGACTTCGATCCGGCCGCCGACGCGGTGGAGAGCGACCGACTCGAAGAGTTGGACATGTGGGCGCTGTCCCGACTCCAGCAGGTGATAGACGGCGTCCACTCCTCCTTCGCGGACTACGACTTCCATCGCGCGTTCCGGCGGATATACGAGTTCTGCGCCGTCGACATGAGCACGTTCTACTTCGACGTCCTCAAGGACACGCTGTACTGCGAGCGCGCCGAAAGTCCGCTGCGCCGCTCCGCGCAGACCGCTCTGTGGCACGTTCTGCACGCGCTCGTCCGCCTGCTGGCGCCGGTGCTCGTGCACACATGCGAGGAAGTCTGGGCGCATCACAAACCGCCGGGCGAAAAAGAGGAAAGCGTGCATCTGGCGCTGCTGCCCCGGGCGGATCCCGCGCTCAAGAACGAACGCCTCCTCGAGCGTTACGGCCGCCTCCAGGAGGTGCGACGCGAGGTCGCGCGATCCATAGAGGCGTTGCGCAACGAGAAAAAAATCGGCTCGTCCATGCAGGCCGGCGTCGTCCTGCACGCCGAGGACAGACATCTTCACGCGCTGCTGGAGTCCTTCGGAGCGGAGAATTTGTCGAGGCTGTTCATATCCGGCGCGGTGAGCATCGAGGACGCGCCGCCGGAGGGCGCGGTGACCGGCCAGGACGTTCACATGCTGCACGTACTCGTCTCGCCGACGAGCGACCCGAAATGCGCGCGCTGCTGGCGTCACCGCGCGGACGTGGGCGCCGACTCCGCCCGGCCCGACGTCTGCGCGCGCTGCGCGGAAGTGCTCGCCGGCACGGAGGCGTGAGCGGCGGAAAGGTTCATTCGAGCGGCGCGCGATGCAGATGACACAGGGCGCAGGCGGCGGCGTCCGCGGCGTCCTGAGGCAGGGTTTCGCCGAACACGGCGCGGACGAGGCGGATCACCTGTTCTTTTGATGCGGCGCCGCTGGAGGTGACCGCTTTCTTGACGGTCGACGGCTCGTAGGCGAAAACCGGAAATCCGGCGTAGACGCATCGCGAGTAGACGGCTCCGTAGAGCGCGCTCAACTGGATGGCGACACGCGGATTTCTGACGTAGACCGGCTTCTCTATCGCGACCGCCTCCGGCGACAGCCTCTCCAGCAGCGCGTCGACGCCGCGGGCCACCTCGAGCATCCGCTTCTCGAAATCGGCGCCCTTCGGCCGCATCACGCCGGAGTCGACGAGAACGGGTCCGTCCGGCCGCGCCTCCAGAAGAGCGTATCCTGTCGCGCGACTGCCGAGATCGAGACCGAGCACCTTCATCTCCGCTCTCCGCTCTTGCGCAGTTGCAATCGTAACGGTATCTCCGCGAACGGAAGCCTGTCGCGCAGGAAATTCTCGATGTAGCGGAGATATAGTTTATCGAACCACGACGGCTCGTTGACGAACAGGAGTATCGTGGGCGGCGCGACGCCGGGCTGGGTGGCGTAGTATATCTTCGGCTGTTTTCTGACGGAGACGCGCGGCGGCTGTCTCCGTCTGACGGCCTCGCTTATCAGGCGGTTGAGCCTGCCGGTGCCGCAACGGTAGTGAGACTGCCGCCACAGGTCGTCGGCCACCCTCATCATTCCGTCCAGGTTCCAGCGACGCAGAGCGCTCACGAACACAAGCGGCGCGAACGACAACCCCGGCAGCATCGCACGCAGATAGCGTCCGTAGTCCCTCACCGACGCGCGTCCCTCCGCAAGGTCCCACTTGTTCACCACCAGAACGACGGGCTTCACGGACGCCACCACGAGTCGCGCCAGTCTCTTGTCCACGCGGCTCACCGGAAGAGCGGCGTCCACCAGCAGCAGAACGACTCCGGCCCTGCCTATCGCGCTCTCGGTGCGCATCGCGCTGAACAGTTCGACGGAGTCCTCCATCCTGCCCTTACGCCTCACGCCCGCGGTGTCCACCAGGACGAGACGTCTCCGGCCGCGTCCCACCACCACCTCGACGGCGTCGCGCGTCGTGCCGGGACGCTCGTCCACCAGTACCCGCTCGGCTCCCGCGAGCGCGTTGAGAAGCGTGGACTTGCCGGCGTTCCGCTTGCCGACCATCGCGATCCGCAGCGGCGGCTCCTCGAAGCCGCCCCCCTCCGGCAGCATCTCCGCGACCTTCTCACGCAGTTCGCCGCAGCCCGCTCCGTGAACCGCCGAGACCGGCAGAGGTTCGCCGAGCCCCAGACGATGAAACTCGCCGACCTCCCGCTCGAGAGCGGGGTTGTCCGCCTTGTTCGCGACGAGCACGACGGGGGCCTTCGAGGCCCGCAGTTTCGCGCACAGCGTCTCGTCGAGCGGATGAAGCCCCTCGACCGCGTCCACCACGAACAGTACGACGTCCGCCTCCTCCATCGCCAGATGAACCATCTCCACGGACCTGCGCAGCAGCGCGTCGGCCGGAACTCCGTCGAGCAGACCGCCTGTGTCGGCCAACTCGACGGCGCGTCCCTCCCAGTCGACCACGGCGGTCACGACGTCGCGCGTGACGCCGGGCGTGCGTTCGACGACCGCCATACGTCTGCCCACGAGTCGATTGAACAGCGTGGACTTGCCGACGTTCGGCCTGCCCACTATCGTGACCAGCGGCAGTTCCGCGTCCTTTATCCGGCCGTCCATCATCCGCACCTCGTTCGACCGGCTGTATTCTACCGTGACGCGCGAGGCCGACAAGTCGATTCCGGGCGGCGCAAGCGCGGCAGGCCTTGCACGCGCCCGTGACGGAGGCGTATAATCCTCACCGCACGGCTCCATAACGGCCCGCTCAGGAGCGGCGAATGAGTGAAACGGCACGCGGAAAAGACGCGACAGGCGCCTACGTCACGCGACGCACGCTCGCGCGCAAGACCGCGCGCTGGCTGTCGGACTGCGCGCAAGTCGCGCCGCGCTACAGAAAAATCGCCTTCGATATCGAAACGGCCGCCCTGCTGGTGGTGGACATGCAGCGTTTCTTCACCGACAGCCGCTCCCACGCATACCTGCAGGCGACCGGGGCGATACTCGACAACGTGAACGCCCTGGCGGAGGCGTTCGCGAAAGCGGCTCGTCCGGTGGCGGCGTCGTTCTACGCCGGCACCGCGGAGGAAGCGCCGGCCATGAAGGCGTTCTGGAAGCATCTCCTGGCGCCCGGCGACCCGCTGGCGGAGCCGGACGAGCGTCTCCGGCTGCCGGCCGGGACCCTCGTCTTCAGAAAACCCACCTACAGCGCGTTTCAGGGAAGTCCGCTGGGCCGCTTTCTACGTGAGCGCGGCACGACGCAGTTGGCGATATGCGGGGTGATGACGCATCTCTGCGTCTCGACCGCGGCGCGGGAGGCGTTCTGCGCGGGACTCGTACCGTTTCTGGCGGCGGACGCGACCGCGGCGCCGACGGAGCGGCTCCACGCCGGCGCGCTGCTTGAGGCCGCTCACGGCTTCGCAGTCGTCACCGACACGTCGACGCTGACAAAAAACCGCGGCGGCGGCCGGTCGCGCGGAACGGCCGGACGAACGACGGGTATGAATAGATAAGAAGGACCGGGGAGGAAGTTCGTGAGGCGCCTTGCGGCTTCGATCGCGCTGCTGACGCTCGTCTCCGTCTCCGGCGGGGAGAGCGGGGAACTGATCGTTCCGGAACTCGGCCCCGAGGTGGAGTTGGCGAGTTGGGACGCCGACGACCCGGAAACGGAAGGGATCATGGCCGAAGGCCTGTCGCCGGACGGCGAGATACTGGCGTATCTGGTGACCTACAAAGGCGACACCTATCTGATGATGAAGCGACTCTGGAAGCGCGGCAGAGCCGTGCGCGTCGGCCGCCTGCGGGGCCGCTACGTCACCTCGCGCAGACTTCAGCAGGGCTTCTCGTGCGACGGTCGTTACGCTTTCTTCTACGAGGTGCGCGTCGGTCCGAACAACAACGACGTCTGGACGCTCGGTCTGGTGGACCTGCGGAAGATGGAGCGCGTGCGGGTGCTTGTGAAAAGCGCGCTCCGGGTGACGGCGCTCTTCCATCGGAGCCGACCCGAGGCGTATCTGCTGTGGAAGCCGAACGAGAACGAAAAAGCGAGACTGCAGCGTTACGACCTGAAGACGGGCGGAACCGAAACGCTGGTGGAGAAGACGGACGCGGACGTACTGCTGCTGTCGCCCAACGGAAATCGACTCGCGCTGGTGGGGGAAGGCGGGACGAAAGCGTGTCTGTACCGCCTGCATCCGTTCAAGAAGGAATGCGAACTCGACCTGCCGGAGCCGCCGGACGGAGACGGCGACAACGTGACGTTCATGCCCGAAGGAGCGCGGCTTCTCGCCGGCAAGGAAGGCTCGATGGTCGTGGTGGACGCCTCCGGCGCGACGGAGCCTGCGGAGATAAAGCGGCTCGTCGAGACGCAGAACCTGCGAGGGAACCTGGTGCGGATGCAGCAGGCGCCTTGCGGCATGATTCTTCTCACGTTCCGTCGCTGGTGCGTCTCCGACAGAACGTTTCTCTGGCATCCCAGGCGTCGGATGTTCGTGCCGATCGGAAAGATGTTCGACGAGCATCGGGTCATGCAGGTCTCGCGGGGATGGGCCGTGGCGTTCGACGAGCCCGGAGCGCGACTGCTGCTGCGACGCGTCAAACGCTGGCGCACCGCCACAGAAGACGAGGTAAGACGGTTCCAGGACCTGCTGAAAGAGAAAAAGCCCGAGAAGAAGCCCTGAGGCGCTCAGGGGGTCTTCGGCGCGGGAGGTCGAGGCTTCGGAACCTTGTAGTCCAGTCCGTGTCTGGCCGCCATGGCCGCCAGGCGCTTCTTCGCGTCCTCGGTGGGCGGCGGCTCCTTACGCGCCTGCTCGACGGCGCTCTCGACGAACTGCCGCGCCGCCTTCGGGTCCTTCTTCTCCTTCTCCACGCGCTCTATCACGTCGAGTCGCCGCTCCCATATCTCCGCGCGGCGCTCCGGCAGCAACACGTGCGCCTCGCGATACCGTTCGAGACTCTCCGCGAAACGTCCCATGTCCGCGAGCACCTCCGCCATCTCCATGAGTACGCGTCCCTTGAGTTCCCCTTTCAACTCGGACAACGCCCGCCGGTAAACGTCCTGCGCCTCCTTCTGCTCGCCGCGACGCCGATGCGAGCGGGCGAGGTAGAGCAGCATCCCGGCGAAACGTACCCTGTCCTCGTTCTTGAGCGCGTCGGCCTTCTCCTTGGGGACGAGCAGCAGCGCCTGCAGGGCGGCGTGGTTCTTCGCGCCGGCGGCCCACTCCACCGCCTTCGACAGACGCGTAAGGTCGAGCGGCGTCTCGCCCACGACGCCGCAAAGCCGTCTCACCGCGTCGAGTGCCGCGGCCGACACCTCCTTTTCCTTGCCGCCGACCGTCTCCAGAAGCGTCTTCCAGACCGCCGCCGAAGGCGGACCCGCGGCGGCCAGCGCCCTTATCGCGGCGGCCCTGACGCCGCTCACCGCGTCGGTCTTGACCACCTTCAACAGCGCGCTCTCGGCCTCGCCCGCCTTCAGACGCCCCAGAGCGTCGCACGCACTGAATCTCACACCCGCCTGGCCGTCGGAAAGCATGACCAGAAGCACCTTGATCGCCTTCTTTCGATCGACCGCCGCGGCGACGGCGCGAACGGCCTCGGCCACCTTGTTCCGCAGAGACTCGTCCTTCACCGCCAGGCGCAACGCTCCCTTGTCGGTGCGCTCGAACGTCCGCGCCACCAGCGCGTCGAACGCGCCGGATATCTTAAGCGCGGCGACCGCGTCCACCAGAGCGGCGAGCACCTGCGGGCTCTGCTCCTTCTCCAGACGAGACGAGATGACCTCGGCGGGAGCGAACTTGAGTTTGATCATGGCGTTCACCGCCGCCAGCCGCTCCCGGGCGCTGGAGGAGTCGAGAAGTCCGGCGACGTTGCCGGCCTCGCCCTCGGCGCCCATCTCCGCGAGTGCCTCCGCCGCCGCGACGCGCAGAACCTCCTCTTCCGCCTTGAGGTAGCGCACCACCAGTTTGGACCGGGCGAGCACCTTCATGCCGCCCAACTGCCGCAGACAGAACTCCTTCACCTCCACCGGCTCGTCGTCGTCCCGCAGATAGCCGACGATGAAGTTTATCGCCTCCTCTTTAGCGTGCCTGGCGAGAACGCGCAGAATCTCGATTTTGTCGTGTATCTGACTCTGCAACTGACGCCTGCGGACCATCTCCCGTCTGCGCAACTCTTTTCTGCGACTGGCCACGGCCTGAGCGTAGGACAGGGACCTGTTCTCGTCGAGCCAGCGTCGGGCCTCCTGAACGCTGCGGAACTCCTGCAGGAGCGCGTCGTTGACGGCCGAGAGCACCTGTTCCGCGTGCTCTTTGGTTTTCATACCGCCGGCCGCCTCCACGGCGCTGCGTATCTCGTCCATGTCCGCCAACTCCATTCCGCCGAACGCCTCGGCGATCATGCCCTCGGCCGTCGCGTCGGCGTCCCGCTTGAGACGCTCCAGCAGAAACGCGCACGTGCGAGGCGTCTCCACGGCGACCAGCGTCCGCACCAGTTCCCTGTGAAGGTTCGCGTCGCCGGTCGGAATGAGAGGCGACAGCATCGACAGATACTCGTCGATGTCCGCTTCGACGTCACGTCGATTGGCGCCGATCGCCTTGACGACCTTCAGACGCGTGAGCGCGGACCCCTCCTTCAAGGCTTTCGAAAGGACGGTCGCGGCCCGCACGTGTCTCATCTCGACGAGCGCCACCGCGGCGGCGTACACGCGATCCGGATCGTCGCTCCTCAGCGACGCTTCGCGCTCCTTCAAGCGACGCGCCTCGTCGGGCAGAAGAGGCGTCGTGCGCAACTGCATGAGCACTCCGAGCACCATCAGGAGCCACAACATCACGCGCCTCCTCC
The DNA here is from genome assembly GCA_964412125.1 of uncultured Planctomycetota bacterium. Classification (GTDB taxonomy): domain Bacteria; phylum Planctomycetota; class SKW154; order SKW154; family SKW154; genus CAYPNR01. The sequence goes on from CAYPNR010000007.1 coordinate 33,087, forward strand.
ATTCCCGCTCACAGGGTTATACGCAAAATACCTCTTTCTCCTTCGGACGCGAAACAGTTTATCCGCCGCGGGCGACGCCCGCGCGCGCCGGAAGCGTCGCGAAGCCCGGATCCGCGGCGAACCGCTCCGACGTCCTTCTCCATATATTATTCGACCCGCCTCACCGGTCGTCACCCGCTATGTCGGCTCCGAACCAGCCCAGGAGGAAGTCCACGAACTGACCGATGCTGAAGCCCACGCGAAACTCCAGCAGCACGACCGTCGCGCCGATCTCGATGTCGTATGCGGCCATCGCGTCGCGCGGATATCCCCTGCGGCACGGCATGTCGTAGAAGGTGGCGACGTTCAGGAACAGCACGCTTTTGGCGACGTAGCCCGGCGGCGCTCTCGTGCCGCCGCCCTCGACGTCCGCCGGCAGACCGGTCTGCACCGAGTCGGTGGCCCACCAATCCGAACGCGCCCCCTCCACGAAGATCAGAATGAACGGCCAGACCGGCAGTCCGACGTGGTAGTTGTCGCCGACGTAGGCGACGCCGTGCCTGACGCCGGAGACCCGTGAAAAACTTCCTCCCGCGCCCACCGAGATCAGTTCCGTAAGAAGGACATGAGCGTCCAGGCCGACTCCGTAGCCGACCTCCGCGATGAAGCACTCGCCCAGGTCGCGCGCGCGATTGGTGAAGTACGGACCGACGGCGGCGCAGCCGCAGAAGAGCGCCAGCGCGGCGCACGCGAACGCGGGAATCGTAAGACGCTTCATCAGCCATCGCTCCTCAAGCGCGGAAAACGTCCATGCCCGGAACCACCGCCGGGCCGGCACGGCGGACAGAGTACCGGACGGCTGTAACCATCCTGTCACGACTCGCGAGCCGGGCGGCGCGACGACGATCGCGGCTCACGGAAGCCGCGCTTTTCTCTTGAGACCGGGCTCCGCGGAGTTAAAATCCGTTCTTGTGAGACCGGCGTAGGAGCGTAGAAGAATGGTGGAACAGGAACTGACGGCGCTGACCGGCAACGAGGCCGCCGCTTTCGCGTTCAAGCAGATAGAGCCGGACGTGGTCGCGGCGTATCCCATAACCCCGCAGACGGAACTGATGCACGACGTGGCGCGTTTCATCCACGACGGAGAGGTCCGCACCGAGTTCATAACCGTCGAGAGCGAGCACTCGGCGATGAGCGCCTGCATAGGCTCGGCGGCGGCGGGCGCGCGTACGATGACCGCCACCAGCGGTCAGGGCCTCGCTCTCATGTGGGAGATGCTCTACATCGCCGCTTCGTATCGTCTGCCGATCGTCATGGCGGTGGTCAATCGCGCTCTCAGCGGCCCGATAAACATCCACTGCGACCACTCCGACGCGATGGGGGCGCGCGACACCGGCTGGGTCCAGATATTCTGCGAAAACTCCCAGGAGATATACGACAGTCTCATTCAGGCGGTCCGCATAGCCGAGCATCCCGACGTGCAACTGCCGGTGATGGTCTGCTACGACGGCTTCATCATAAGCCACACGATGCAGGACCTGGACGTTCTGCCCACCGAGGTCGTGCGTCGCTTCACCGGCGAGCGCAAAGCCGTCTACAGCGTTCTGGACGTGGACGCGCCGATGACCCTGGGCGCACTCGATCTGCCGCCCTACTACTACGAGCACAAACGCCCGCAGGTGGAGGCGATGCGGCGCGCGGAGGAGGTCGTCCTCCGCGTCGGCGAAGAGTACGAAAAACTCACGGGACGCAACTACTCCTACTTTCACGCCTATCGCGTCGACGACGCGGAACTGGTGATCGTCGGCATGGGCTCACTGACGGGCACGGCCATGGAGGCGGTGGACCTCGCCCGCGACGAAGGCGTTCCCGTGGGACTTCTGAAGTTGCGCCTCTTCCGGCCTCTTCCGAAGGCGGCGCTGTACGACGTTCTCGAAGGCGCCCGCGCGCTCTGCGTCTTCGACCGGGCGATCTCGTTCGGCCTCGGCGGACCTCTCGCGCACGAAATCCGCGCCATGCTGCAGGAGCGCGGCTCCACCGTCCCGGTCGCCAGCACCGTATACGGCCTCGGCGGACGCGACACGACCGAGCACGACATCGCCGGGCACATACGGTCTCTCTGGGCCGCCCTGAAGGACGACGCCCTCTCCACGGAAACCACCTATCTCACGCTGAGGGAATAGTTTCCGATCGGCGGAGCGCGACCCGCGTCGCGGAACTCGAAAAAAATTCGCGGAACGACGTCGATTTCCGCAGCGGCCGGAGTCCTTCCGGACACATACCACGGGACGGAGAGGCGAAAATGGACGACGCGAACGTGATCAGGCGCATCGCATCCGGCGAAACGGGAGCCTACGGAATACTGGTGAGACGCTACCAGAACGCGCTGGCCGGCTACTTCCGTCTGCGGATGGGGCGGGACTCCGCCGGCGTGGAGGAGGCCGTTCAGGAGACGCTGATCGCGGCGTACGACGGACTGGGACGCCTGCGCGAGCCGGCGCGCTTCAGCGGCTATCTGTTCGGAATAGCCTCCCGTCTCGCCGGCCGGATGGGAAGGGCCGCCGCGCGGGCCGCGACGGCGACGCGGGACGACCCGCACAACGGCGGCGCGGGCGACCCCGCGCGCGCGGCGCTCGAGGTCGAGCGCAGATCGATGCTGTTCGACGCCGTCGACGCCCTGCCCGCCCCGCAACGCGTCACGGTGCTTTTGCACCACACGGAAGGGCTGCCGTGCAGGGAGATAGCGGAGGTGACGGGCGTGGCGGTGGGCACCGTTCGCGCGCGTCTCTCACGTGCATACTCGGCTTTGAGGAAACGAGTGGCGCCGCTTCTGGGGGTCGACGCAGATGAGTGAATGCGACAACGTCCGCCGCCTGCTCGCGTTGCTGGTGCGCGGCGAATTGAGCGACGCCGCGAGCCGGCGCGTACGCGCCCACATCGAAACCTGCTCCGCATGTCGCGCGGAAGCGGAGGCGCTGGACCGCCTCGCGCGCGCGCTCGACGAAAACCTGCGCGGACCGGCCGTCGACACGGAAAAAGAGGTACTTTCCCGCCTGGGGGTGGTTGTGGAGGAACCAGTCATGGAGACGGGACTCAAGAAACCGATGTTCGAGGCGCTGCGCTGGGCGGCGGTCGCGGCGGCGTTCGTCGTGGCGGCGCTGCTTTTGTGGCCGGGCGGCAAAGGACCGGTCGTCCTGCCGACGCCGACCTGCGAGGCCGCCGAGGCCCTGCGGACGCGCTTCGCGAAACACTACGAGCCGGTCGAGTTGAAGGTCAAACCCGCAATACCGCAATACGAACTGCCGCTCAACCTCTCCGACGTCGACAACTGGCCGAAGGTGGCGCGGTTCGTCACCTCCGACGCCGCCAGGGCCCTCATCAAGAAAAACGGCTTCGTCGTGGTACCCTACACCAGTTGGAAGGGCAGAGAAGACGTGGTCGAGTTCTACAAGGCCCTCAAGGCGGCGGACGTGCCGGTGCTGGTGACGGCCGACGCGCTGCTGCATCTCTATCACATCCAGTTCGACACCACCCTGAAAGAGATCGAAGAGCGGGAGTTCTACCGCGACATACGCCTGCTGACCGACGCTCTGTTCGAGCACTTCCGCGAGAGGGCGGGAGCGGCGGCCGGCGTCCTGAAGGAGGTGAACGAAAGGAACGCGGCGTTTCTGGGTGTGGCGCGGATACTGCTCGAAGGCGCTCCTCTTCTGGAGGAGACGGACACGGCGTCCATCAGGAAGGCCGTGGCGCAGAATCGAGCGTGGAAGCACGCGGAGAAACTCGGCAGGATGAAAGACGCCCTTCTCGGACTGCCGCCCGGAGTCGTCGACGAGCGGGAGCGCGCCAAACTGGCGAAGTTGCGGGCGTGGCAGGTGCACCGCGCGGCCGGACAGATTCTGACGACGTACGAGAACACCTACAGGCGCCTGAAGAAGGAAGCGGACGAGGTGCGCAAGGAAACGCTCGAAGCGCTGCCTGCGAAACTCAGAGAAGCGGTCGAGGAGGAACTGCGGCTCATCGAGGAGCACTCCGGCTTCGCGAAGAGTCCGCTTTTCGTCTACAAAGAGGACTACAGCCAGTATGTGCCGCGGGGCCACTACACGCGTTCGGAACTTCTGAAGTGCTACTTCAAGGCGCTCATGTGGTACGGCCGCATCACCATGCTGCTGAAGGGCGGCACGCCTTACGGACCCGCCGCGCCGTACCTGGTGCCGGCCGACGTCGCCAGAAAACAGACGCTGCAGGCGTGTCTGATCTCCGGCGCACTGGACCTGAAGGCGTCCGACGGCCGGACGGTCTCGGAGATCTGGGAGCGCATCTACTCGGTGACCGCCTATTATGTGGGACTGGCGGACGACCTGACGCCTTACGAGTACCGCGAAAACATGGAAAAGGTCTTCGGCGAGCGGATGTCCGAAAAGGACCTGCTGGACGAGAAGAAATTTTTCGAGTTCAAGAAGTTGCTGGCGCTGCTGCGCCGGCCGGAGATATACAGCGGCACCGGCGCCTGCATGGGGCCGCCGGCGGGGATAGCATCCGCGGCCGATCTCGACAGGGCTCTCGCCAAGACGCAAGGTCTGCGGCTGATGGGCCAGCGTTACATTCCGGACTCCTTCATGATGGGGCAGTTGGTCTATCCGACGGTCGGACCGTACACGGGCGGCCGCGATCCCAAGCCGTTCACCTTCGTCGCCTCCGGAGGCGGTCCGATCCGAGGGTTTCCGCGCGGCCTCGACGTGATGGCGGTCCTGGGCAGCGAACGCGCCTTGGAGATCCTCAAGAAGGAAGGTGACGCCGATTATGTGGGCTACTTCGAGCGGGTGGACAAGAAGACCGGCAGGCGGACCGGTCTGAAGCCGCTGCGCGAGCAGTTCGGCAAACTCACCGAGAAGGACTTCAACCGCAATCTTTACTGGTCGTGGCTGTGGGTGCTGAAGGGTCTGCTCAAGGAGCCGAAGGACTACAGGGGCTGTCAGAGTTTTCAGCAGACCGCGGCGTGGACGGACAAGCAGTTGAACGCGGCGCTGGGCTCCTGGAGTCAACTGCGGCACGACACCATTCTCTACGCCAAGCAGAGTTACACCATGGAAGCGGGATGCGCTCCGCTGCGTCCGAAGCCGGTCTCCGGCTACGTCGAGCCGGAGCCGGAGTTCTTCACACGCCTGCTGGCGCTGACCAGGATGACGTTGAAGGGCCTGGACGAGATGAAGGTGCTGAGCGAGAACGGCCGCAAACGACTGCAGGGACTGGAACAGTTGCTCAAGCGCCTCTGCGACATACTTCTCAAGGAGATGAAGAACGAAGAGTTGAGCGACCAGGACGACAAGTTTCTGCGGGAGTTCGCCGCGCATCTCAAGACCACGACGGTCGGCGCCGACGACGACGCCCAGAAGACCACCATCATCGCCGACGTGCACACCGACCAGAACAGCAGGATGTGTCTGGAGGAGGGCACCGGACACATAAGGGCGGCGGTGGTGGTATGCAAGTTGCCGGGCGGCGGCCTGCAGGCGTTCGTGGGTCCGGCGTTCTCCTACTATGAGTTCAAGCATCCGATGAGCGACCGACTCACCGACGAAGCGTGGCGTAAGATGCTGAAAAAAGACGCTCCGCCGCTTCCGGAATGGACATCCTCGTTCGCGGCGAAGTGAGGACGCGGTAAGGCGAAACGCAACGAAGGGCGGCGGCGGCCGGGTCCGTCGCCGTCCTTTTTCGTCCGCGCGCCGGCGGAGCGCAAAACCGCAAAAATCCGCGTTTTTCGATTGAACCGCCCCCGACATATATCCAAATGGATACAGGTTGAGGGAGGCGGCGCAAAATGCGGCTCCGGATGAGGGTGTGGCTGGAGTCCGACGGCGGATATCTGATGGGCGACGGTCGCGCGAAGTTGCTGCGCATGGTGGAGCGTGAAGGCTCGCTTTCGGCGGCCGCGCGGCGTCTGGGCATGTCGTATGCGAGGGCGCACGCCGCTCTCAAGCGACTCCAGAGGAGACTCGGCCTGAGGCTGCTCCGCTCCCGTCCCGGCGGCAGATCGACCCTGACGGAGGACGCGCGCGCGTTGCTCGCGGCGTGGGACCGGTTCCGCGAGTCTCTGGAGCGCTCCGCGCGGCGCCTCCGGCGGCGTCACCTCGCCGACGGAATTCTCCGGCTCTCCGAGGAGGACGCGTTGTGAGGCCGCTTTCGTTCCTTCTGGCGGCGGTGCTCGCGACGGCGGGCTGCGGAAAAGCGGCGTCGGAGAAACTCGTCGTCTTCCACGCGGGCAGTCTTTCCGAGCCGCTGGCGCGCATGGAGGCCGAGTTCGAGCGTCTCGACGGAACGGAAGTGCTGCGCGAGGCGAGCGGCAGTCGTCTCGCCGCGAAAAAGGTTTCCGATCTCGGCCGCAGAGCCGATCTGGTGATATCGGCCGACTACAGCGTGATCGAGACGATACTGATGCCGAAACACGCCCGCTGGCTCGTCAAGTTCGCGGCCAACCGGATGGTTCTCGCCTACACGGCCGGGAGCCGCGCCGCCGACAGGGTGAGCGCCGACAACTGGTTCGAGATTCTGCTGGAGCCGGAGACGCGATGGGGCTACTCCGACCCGAACGTCGACCCGTGCGGCTATCGCGCCGTGCTGGTGATGAAACTGGCGGAACGTTTCTACAAAAAGCGCGGGCTCGGCGAGCGACTCCTTCAGGCCTGTCCGAAGGAGCGCATCCGCCCCAAGTCGGTGGAGTTGACCTCCCTGCTCGAAAGCGGCGATCTCGACTACGCGTGGGAGTATCGCTCGGTCGCGGTCCAGCACGGCTTGAGATTCGTGGAGTTGCCGCCGGAGTTGAGCCTCGGCGACCCTTCCATGTCCGACTTCTACAGGAGCGCGGAGGTGAGGCTTAAAGACGGCGCCGGAAAGACCGGGGAGCCGATAATCTACGGCGCGACCATACCGGAGAACGCTCCGAACAGGGCGGCGGCGCTGCGGTTTCTGGCCTTTCTGCTCTCCGACAGGGGCGGAAAGATATTGGAGGCTCTCGGCCAGCCGCGTCTCACGCCGGAGTTGGTCGGCGACGCGCCGGAGGACGTTCGTCGCGTGGTGGCGGCGGCCGCGAAACGTTGAAGACGATTCGAGTTGGACGGAGACACGATGCGAAGACTCTGGTTCAGATTCGTTTTCGGCGCGCTCGGCGGAACACTTCTTCTGTTTGTGATTCTGCCGGTGGGAGCGGTCGTGGTCGGCGGCTCCGGCCACGTTCGCAGCGCGCTTGCGGCGGCGGACGGCGAATACGCGACGGCGATCCTCCGCTCATTCTGGCTCGGCGGATTGACGGCGCTGGTCGCGCTCGCGCTCGGCGTGCCGCTGGGGTATCTGCTTGCGCGCGCGCGCTTCCGCGGGCGCGGCGCGATCGAGGCGCTCATGGACCTGCCGCTGGCCGTGCCGCACGCGGTCGCCGGCATCGCCCTGCTCGGCGTCTTCGGACGAGGAGGCGTGCTCGGCGGCGCTTATGAGTCGGTCACCGGCGGCGCCTTCATCGGCAGTCACGTCGCCATCGTGCTGGCGATGCTGTTCGTGAGCGTGCCGTACGCGGTCAGCAGCGCGCGCGTGGCGTTCGGCGCCGTGGACGAGCGGCTCGAACGCGTCGCACGCGTTTTGGGAGCGCCGGAGTCGGCCGTGTTCTCGCGTATCAGTCTGCCGCTGGCCTGGCGCGGAGTCGTGGCCGGCGCGGTGCTCGTCTGGGCGCGCGCCATGAGCGAGTTCGGCGCGGTGGTCATGGTCGCTTACCATCCCATGACCGGCTCGGTGGCGGTCTGGGACGCTTTCACCTCCCGCGGTCCCGCCCTCTCCAGCGGTCTGGCGGCGTTGCTTTTGATCGCTTCGCTGACGACGTTCGCGACGCTGCGTCTGTCGCTCGCGCCGCGCCGCCCGTAGCGCCGGCGCCGCCGCGACGCAGGTCAACCGCGTCGACGAGCGAGGTCGGCCGGCTTCCGAAAATGCTTGACAAAAGAGCGGCGACCTTTTTGAATACTGCCCACGCGGAGCGAGAGACGGACCTTTGGGGAGGAGCGGTCGTGTCAGAGATCGAAGAGAAGGTGATCGACATCGTGTGCAAGAAGTTGAGCGTCGACAAAGCGAAAGTGACGCTGGAGACGTCTTTCATCAACGACCTGCAGGCGGACTCACTGGACCTGGTCGAGTTGGTGATGGAGTTGGAAGACGCCTTCGGAATGCAGATACCCGACGAAGAAGCGGAGAAGATACAGACGGTGGGTGACGCCGTAAAATACGTACAAGAAAAGAAATGACCCGGACGTAGCGGACGATTACGAGGCGGGTTCATGAGGCGTGTGGTGGTAACGGGTGTGGGCGTGGTGTCGCCTGTGGGCTGCACCGTGGACGACTTCTGGAGCGGCCTCCTGTCCGGACGGAGCGGAATAGGTCGCATACAGGCGTTCGACCCGACGGAGTTCACCAGCCAGATAGCGGGAGAGATAAGCGATTTCGATCCCGGCGAACTCATAGACATGCGGGAATTGAGGAGACTCGACAGGTTCTGCCAGTTCGCGATGGTGGCCGCGGCCCAGGCGATCGAGGACTCCGGCCTGATGGACGGAGGAAGCGACATCGATCCGCGACGGGTGGGCGTGGTGATCGGCAGCGGCATAGGAGGCTTCTGCGAGATAGAGGCGACGACACGACTTCTGATAGAGCGCGGGCCGCGTCGCATATCGCCGTTCTTCATTCCCAAACTGATGATGAACTCCGCCAGCGGACACGTGGCGATACGCTACGGCTTCCGCGGTCCGAACTTCGCGACGGCCAGCGCGTGCGCGTCGGCCAATCACGCCATGGGCATGGCTTTCGATCTGCTTCGCTGCGGCCGCGCGGACGTTCTGGTGACGGGCGGCTCGGAGGCGGCCATAACGCGACTGGGACTCGGCGGATTCTGCGCCCTCAAGGCGCTCTCCACGCGAAACGACGAGCCGGAAAGGGCGAGCAGACCGTTCGACGCGGAACGGGACGGTTTCGTGCTGGGCGAGGGCAGCGCCGTGCTGGTCTTCGAGGAACTGGAACGCGCCAGGCGACGCGGGGCGAAGATTTACGCAGAGATCGCCGGCTTCGGAGCGACCGACGACGGCTATCACATCACCGCGCCGATGGAGAGCGGAATCGCCGCGGCCGACGCCATGCGACTCGCCGTCGAGGACGCCGGCTTCTCCCTCGACGAGGTGGACTACATCAACGCGCACGGTACCTCCACCAAGTTGAACGACGCCGCGGAGACGAAGGCCATAAAGACGCTCTTCGGCGAACACGCCGCGAAACTGGCGGTCTCCTCGACCAAGAGCATGACGGGGCACCTGCTGGGCGGCGCCGCCGCCGTGGAACTGGCGGCGACGGTGCTCGCGGTCAAAAACGACGTGATTCCGCCGACCACGAACTACGAGAATCC
>CAYPNR010000008.1:0-24963 GCA_964412125.1 uncultured Planctomycetota bacterium
TTCTGCACCGCCGACGGCGGCGCCGGCTCCGACGACGGCGCCGGCGGCGCAGGCGGACGAGTCGCCATCCACTACGACGACGATACAGGTTATACGGCGCATACCAGTTGCACCGCAGGCGGCGGCGCAGAAGGCGGCGGTGTCGGCAGGACTCCCTACGGCAACGGCAACTGCGGCTCCTGCGTCTTCGTCGACACCAAGGGCACTCCGGATCCCGCCGACGACGAGTTGCACATCTACAACGACTGTCGCATAACCCAGGACGCTCTGGAGTGCGGCCGACTCGAACTGCACAACGGCGCCACGTTCTTCGTGGACTCGCACGGCGCGGGCGACGTCGCGGTGAGCATCCGGGTGAACGGCGACTGCTTGATTCCTTCGAACTGCGCGATAAACGCGGACGGACTGGGATACGCCCACGCTCAGGGGCCGGGCGCGGGCGAGACGAGCGGCGGAGGCGCGGGCGGCGGCGGTTACGGCGGCGACGGCGGCGACGGCGGCGGCGGCGACGGCGGCTCCGCCTACGGCGATCCTTCGTCGCCGTCGGACTGCGGCTCCGGCGGCGGAAACAGGGACGGCAACCGCTGGGGCGGCTCCGGCGGCGGCGCCGTCATACTGATGGTGAGCGGCACTCTGGACGTGGACGGTTACATCTCCGCGTGCGGCGAGGACGCCTGGTGGGACAGGAGCGGCGGCGGCTCGGGCGGCTCCGTCTGGCTCGGCTGCGCCACCTTCAGCGGCTCCGGTGCCGTCCTCGCCGACGGCGGCGCCGGCGACGGCCCCGGCGGCGGCGGCGGCGGCGGCAGAATCAAAATATCGGCGGCGGACAGCAGCGGCTGGTCCGGGTCCATCACCGCCGACGGCGGCGGCGGCCGGAACAACGGCTCCGTCGGCACCATACAGGGACCGTAAGACCTGCGGTTTCGGCCGCTCGCGTCCGCGCGATGCACGAGCGTTTCCCGCTCTTCGTCGGAAGGCGTCTTGAGGGCGGGGCCGCCCTCCTGTAGAATCGCGGACGCAGGTTCGGGAGGCGGAGATGCGCCGGTCTCTTCTGATCGTGTTCTGCGTGTGCGGCTGTGTCACGGTGCCCGTGGAGCGGAAACGACGAACGGTCACCTACTATCAGGTCACGGGCGTGGCGAGCCCCGTGCTGCTGGAGGTGGGCGGCGTCGGACGCGTGCGGCTGCGGGGAGTGACGGCGGTCGGCGGAACGCCGCTCAGGCCCGGAGAGGTGTGGCGTCGCGCGAAGGCGTACGTGGAGAGGGCGGTTCTGGGGAAGATGGTGAGGATGGAGCCGGCGCCGTGGGGCCCGGTGCCGCGCGGCGACTACCACGGCGCGGACGTATGGGTGCCGGTGGGCGGCGGTCGCGAGATACTGTTGGCGGCGGAACTGCTGCGTCGCGGATACGCACGACTGGCCGGCGACTGGCGGCGGAGCGGACGGGCGGAACTGCTGCGCGCGATGGAAGCGGAGGCGCGCGCCGCGCGTCGCGGACTGTGGGCCGAGTAAGCGACTTCCACTTCGGGTCCGTTCCTCGTTTTGGAGAATTTTGCTTGCAAGGCGCGGGCGGTCTCTGGCAATATTGACGACGGCCTCTTCGGTGTACGCGGCTACGGGCCCAACAGTTGAACCGACAGAGTGCCAACGGGGACTGACGTCTTCCTCGTTCGAGGACGAATCCCTCTCGCGAGGGAGGGTCCGAGACGGCCGGGAGCAGGTTCCCACCTGATAATCAGGGTTCGGCACGGGTCCGCGCGGCACCGCGGAGGCTCCAATTTTGGCGATTGGGTGGACTTGGGCGATGAAGTACGCGGTGATCTCCGACATCCACGCGAACCTCGAGGCGCTTGAGGCGGTGCTGGAGGACATCAAGAAGGAGGGCGCCGAGAAATGCGTCTGCGTGGGAGACGTGGTGGGCTACGGCGCCGATCCGCACGAGTGCATCGCGAGGGTGCGCGAGATCTGTCCGGTATGCGTGGCGGGCAATCACGACTTCGCCACCATCGAGAAGACCAACATAGAGTTCTTCAACGCTTACGCCCGACAGGCCACACTCTGGACGCGCCAGAGTATAACCGAAGAGGACCGCAAGTATCTCGAAGCGCTGCCGCTTGTCGCCGACGTGGACGATCTGTTCACGCTGGTGCACGGCACGCTTTACGCTCCGGCGCTGTTCGACTATATACAGACGACCTTCGACGCGTATCTTTCGCTGCAGGTGCTCGAGAAGCCGCTCTGCTTCGTGGGTCACAGTCACGTGCCCATCTCTTTCTTCCTGGACGACGCGGTCACCTACTCCACCGAGCCGGTCATAAGGCTGAAGGAGGGCGTCAAGGCGATAGTGAACATCGGCTCGGTGGGCCAGCCCCGCGACGACGATCCCCGCGCGGCCTACGCCGTCTACGACTCCGATAAGGGCCTGATCGTCATCAAGAGAATCGAGTACGACATCGAGAAGGCGATCAAGAAAGTGAAGGACGCGGGCCTTCCGGAGATCCTCGGCGAGCGCCTCCGTTACGGTCGTTAGTCACGTCTCTCCCGTCGCGGACGGCTTCCGGAAAAACGTGATTTGCTTTGACTGCGGACCGTCGGAGGTTAGCCTCATATTTTCGTTTTGCGGTGTCCGACGTGCGGGGAGAGGAGCGTCTCGACGTGATCCGGGTGCTGGGGCTCGTCTCCTCACTCGGACTGACCGTTGCGCTTTGCGTCGTGGGCGGAGTCGCGGCCGGCGCGTATCTGGACGCGCGATGGGGTACGGGACCGATATTCGTGCTGGCCGGTCTCTTCCTGGGACTCGTCTCGGCGGGGTACGCGGCCTACAGGATGATATCGAGGAGTGTGACGCGTGAGGGCGCTGACGGGCAGGACGCTGAGGGTGCTGGGGCCCGCGGTGACGGCGGCGGCGGCGGCGGCGGCGCTCGGGGGACACGCGGAGGTGGCCTGCGGCCTGGCGGCGGGAGCGATGATGGGAGCGGCGAAGATGCTCCTGACGCGTCGCGGCCTTGAAAAATTCTCTCGGAAGCCGAGCGCGCCGTACGCCGTCAAATGGCGTCTGATATCCTACGCTCTGACGCTCGTCGGACTGACGGCGGTGGGCGCGACTCTCGGAGTGGCGGCGGTGCTGGCCGCCGCGGGTGTCCTGCTTTTCGCCAACTGGCTGCTGGTCGGTCTCGCCCTGGTCGAGGCCCGACGCCGGATGGGTGAGGAGGGCGGCCATGCGGGATGAGGTGATGCCCGAACTGCCGGTCACCGTCTTCGGCTTGCCCGTGAACTGGCCGACCGTCTTCATGTCCGTCGTGGTGGCGGGCATACTCGTTCTGATCGCCTACGTGGTCGGACGACGCGTGGGAATGGTGCCGCGCAGGCTGCAGGCGGCGGTGGAGGCGTTTTACGGCTTCTTCATCGACCTGGTCGCGCAGGCGCTCGGCAAGGAGCGCGCGCGGAAGTTCTTTCCTCTCTACTCTTCGCTGTTCCTGTTCCTGTGGTTCTCGAACATGATAGGCATAGTGCCGATCGGCCGCGTCGAGATCGGCGGCGAGCCGTACGTGGACGTCAACGGCAACGGCGTCTACGACTCCAGAGACTTCTTCGAGGACGAGAACGGCGACGGCCGACGCAATCCGGGCTTCGTGATGCCCGGCTGGCAGGAGCCCACCCGCGACATGAACACCACCATCGGCATGGCGATACTGTTCGCCTTCATAGCGCATCTCACGCAGTTGCGCACCAAGAAGCCTTTCATTCTCGGCTACATAAAGGACTATTTCAGTCCGATCCCCCTCATGTTTCCGCTGAACGTGGTCAGCCGCATCGTCGAGATGGTCTCCACCAGTATGCGCTTGTACGGCAACATATTCGGCGGCGCGGTGATAATCCTGATAGCCAGTTTCTTCACGGCCGGCGTGGTGCTGCCGCTGCCGTTGGCCGTGTTTTTCGGCCTGTTCGTGGGCACCATACAGGCGTTCGTCTTCACCATGCTCTGGATCGCCTATCTGGCGGTGACGATTCAGGAGTGAACGGATGGAGTTGCCGCTTTTCGAGTTGACGGCCTACGTCGGAGCGGGTCTCTGTATGGGCTTCGGCGCGATAGGCGCCGGCGTCGGCGAGGGCTACGCGGCGAGTCGCGCGGCGGCCGTCATCTCCCGTCAGCCGCGCGCCGCCTCCGCGGTGGTGAAGGCGATGCTGATAGGACAGGCGATCGCGGAGACCAGCGGCGTATTCGCCCTGGTGGGCGCGATACTGATACTGTTCGGCGCGTCTCAGGGCGCCGACGCTCTGGTGGGAGCGGCATGCGTCCTCGGAGCCGGGCTGGCGATGGGCGTCGGCGCGATAGGGCCCGGCGTCGGCGCGGGCATCGCGGCCGGATTCGCGTGCTTCGGCATCGGCCGCAACCCCGTACGCGGACCACTGGTTCTGCAGACGATGATAATCGGACAGGCCGTCTCTCAGACCAGCGGCATATTCGCGCTGGTCGCGGGACTTCTGATACTGTTCGGCGCGCCGGAGGGCGCCGACTTCGTCAGGCGCGCGGCCTGTCTCCTGGGCGCGGGTTTCGCGGCCGGCGCCGGCGCCATAGGCCCCGGCATAGGCGCCGGCGTCGCGGCAGGCTTCGCCAGCGAGGGCGTCAGCAAGCGTCCGGCGCGCTCCTCGCTCATCCTGCAGACGATGATGATCGGACAGGCCGTCTCTCAGACCACTTCGGTCTATGCGCTGGTCATCTCGCTGCTTTTGATCTACGTGGCTTGAAAGACAAAAGGAGTCCGTGTTAAGGAGAGAGGAAGATGGCGATCGAGGGAGAGGTTATCATCAGGGCCGCGGCTCTCGTGGGCGCCGGTATCTGTATGGGCTTCGGCGCGATAGGGCCCGGCGTCGGCGAAGGCTTCGCCGCCGGCAAGGCCTGCGAGGGCATCTCCAAGAGACCGGAGCACGCGGGTCTCATAACCCGTACGATGCTGATCGGTCAGGCCGTTTCGGAGTCCACCGGCATCTACTCTCTGGTTATCGCGCTCATCATGATCTTCATGACGTAGTTCGACCGGCCGCAAGGGAGGAGTCGAGACGATGCAGATGGCGAAAGGCGCCAAGACGATACTGAAGATACTGGGCGCTCTGTACGTCGCTTTCCTGGTGCTCCTGTTCGTCCAGCATTTCCATCGCCAGGAAAAATACGTCCTGCCCGCCCTGCCGGTGCTCGCCTGCGACGTCGACGCGGTGACCGACGCGCAGATGACCGGCGAACTGCTGCCGGCGGCCGTCACGGATCCGGTCGAGATGCGCTGGCACAGGTTCGAAGGACCGCTTCGCAGCCGCAGTCAACTGGCCGGGTTGAAGAAGATGGGCGTTCGTCGCTTCCTGGCGTTCGAGGGCGACGCGGCGAAGGACGCGCGCGCGTTCGTCGCCAGGCACATAAGGCTCCGCGCGCCCGTCAAGGACCCGTCCACCGGCGAGGTGATCGTCGACAGGGGATATCTCATACACTATCGGGAACTGGCGCTTCTGATGAACGCCGGCTACGGCGGCCGCGACGTCGTGGTGGAGGGACGCGGAACGATAGTCCAGATAAACGCGACCACCGCTTTCGTGATTCTCAACTTTCTTCTGCTCGTGGCGCTTCTGTACGCGTTTCTCTGGGAGCCGCTCACCAGGGCGATGGACGCGCGGGCCGCCAGGATACAGGAGGACATGAACCGCGCCCAGAGCCAGCGACAGAAGGCGGAGCAGTTACGCGCGCGATACGAAAGCGCGATGAGTCGGGCGCACATCGAAGCGGAGGATCTGAAGCACCGCAAACTCAAGGAGGCGGTGGAGGAGGGCGATCGCGTGATAAAGCGAAGCAAGCGCGACGCCAATCGAATGATGGAGGACGCCCGGAAGCAGATACGAGCGGAGTTCATCGAGGCCCGGAAGCGACTGCGTGCGGAGGTGGCGCACATCTCCATCGCGATAGCCGAGCGCATCCTCAAACGCGAGATAGACAGACAGAAGCATCATCAGACGATACAGGAGTTCCTCGCGGAACTGGAGGTCGAGGATGAGAAGCAGACTGGGGCATAGATACGCCAAGACGCTGATGTTGCTGACGGAGAGCGAGGAGGAGGTACGCGAGATCCGTCAGCAGTTGCGGGACGCTCTTGAAGCGCTGCGCGAGCCGACGCTGCGCGGCTTTCTGGAGAATCCCGCGGTCAGCGCCTACAAGAGAGCGGACGCGCTGGTGGAGGTGTTCGACAAAGGCGGCATGAACCGCCGCCTGACGATGTTTATGAAGTTGGTGGAGTTGAAGGGGCGGATGCGGTATCTGGAGGAGATCGTCGAGGAGTTCGAGACGCTCGCCCGTCAGCGTCTCGGGGAACAGGTGGTCGTGGCCGAGTCCGCCTATC
Source organism: uncultured Planctomycetota bacterium (assembly GCA_964412125.1). GTDB lineage: Bacteria > Planctomycetota > SKW154 > SKW154 > SKW154 > CAYPNR01. Next base: position 6,379 of record CAYPNR010000008.1, read on the forward strand.
CTCTGGACGACGAGGAGAGAGAGGCGCTGGTGGACGTTCTCGGCCGGCGCGTCGGCAAGCGTGTGATACTGCGGGAGAAGGTCGTGCCGGAGTTGATGGCGGGTCTGCGGCTGAAGATGGGCGACCTCGTCATGGACGCCTCGGCGAAGATGAGACTGGAGGCGCTCGAGCGCGAACTCGTACGGGAGGACTGAGCCGGCCCGCCGCGGGTCGGTCCGGAGACGACGTTTTCGAGAAGGGGCGCGAAGCATAGGAGCGACGCCATGAGGATAAGACCGGAGGAGATCAGTTCGGCGTTGAAGGAGCGGATCCGGGGTTTCGAGAAACTTTCCGACACCGCGGAGACCGGCGAGGTGATCTACGTCGGCGACAACATCGTCCGCATCTACGGACTGGACAACTGCATGGCGACGGAGTTGCTGGAGTTTCCGCCCGCGCCGGACGGCCGACAGATTCTCGGTATGGCCTTGAACCTGGAGGAGGACAACGTCGGCGCCGTTCTGCTGGGGCCGTGCGAGCACATCAAGGAAGGCGACACGGTGCGTCGCACGGGACGCATTCTCGAGATACCGGTCGGTCCGCAGGTGATCGGACGCGTACTCAACCCTCTCGGCGAGCCGCTCGACGGCAAGGGACCGGTGGAGACGCGCGCCGCCAGGCACGTCGAGCGCGTGGCGCCGGGCGTCGTCTGGCGACAGCCCGTTGACACGCCGCTGCAGACGGGTCTCAAATGCATCGATTCGATGACGCCGATCGGCCGCGGACAGCGCGAACTTATAATCGGCGACCGCGCCACCGGAAAGACCGCCATACTGGTCGACACCATCATCAATCAGAAGGACCAGGACGTGGTGTGCATCTACGTCGCCATAGGCCAGAAACGCTCGTCGGTGGCGCGCGTGATCCGGGTCCTGGAGGAGAACGGCGCTTTCGAGTACACCACCGTCGTCGCCGCGGACGCGTCCATGCCGGTCTCGCTCCAGTACATCGCTCCGTACGCGGGCTGCGCCATGGGCGAGTTCTTCATGGAGCAGGAGCATCGCGACGTGCTGGTCTGCTACGACGATCTCTCAAAGCACGCGGTCGCCTATCGTGAGATATCGCTGCTTTTGCGGCGCCCGCCGGGACGCGAGGCGTATCCCGGGGACGTTTTCTATCTTCACAGTCGTCTGCTGGAGCGCGCCTGTCGCCTCAGCGACGGGAAGGGCGGCGGCTCGCTTACGGCGCTGCCGGTGATCGAAACGCAGGCGGGCAACGTCGCCGCCTACATTCCCACCAACGTGATTTCCATAACCGACGGTCAGATATACCTGGAAGGAGACCTGTTCTACCAGGGCGTGCGACCCGCCATGAACGTCGGCGTCTCGGTGAGCCGCGTCGGCGGCAAGGCGCAGATAAAAGCGATGAAGAAGGTCGCCGGCATGTTGCGACTCGAACTGGCGCAGTATCGCGAACTGGCCGCCTTCGCGCAGTTCGGCTCCGAACTGGACAGGGTCGCGCAGGCGCAACTCGCCCGCGGCGCGCGCCTGGTCGAGTTGCTGAAGCAGTCTCAATACGAGCCGATGCCCGTCGAGGAGCAGGTCGCCGTCATCTTCTGCGGAACGCGCGGGCATCTCGACGACGTGCCGCTGGAGAACGTTCGTCGATTCGAGCGGGAGTTTCTCGCCTATCTTCGAACGCAGCACGCGGACGTGCTTCGCGCCATCCGCGAGAGCAAGGACCTGACGGAGGAGACCGAGAACAAACTCGTGGAGGTGGTGGCGGAGTTCAAACGCGCCTTCAGGGTCGCGGATGAGGAGCAGCGGTAGGACCGACGTCCGCCCCGGCGGACCGGGACGGTCGACGAAGCGGCGATTGGGAGACGGAGATGCAGGCCGGGACGCTTCTCGGTGTGCGGCGCAGGATACGGAGCGTGAAGAGCACGCAGCAGATAACCAAGGCCATGGAGATGGTCTCCGCGGCCCGCTTGCGTAAGGTGGAGCGCTCCACTTTCGCCATGCGACCCTACGGACAGGAGTTCGATCGGATCATCGCCGGCATACTTCCCAATCTCGAAGGCGATGAGAGTCCGCTGATAGAGAGACGCTCTCGTGTGAACGCGGTGGGTTTTGTGGTGATGGGCGCCGACCGCGGCCTCTGCGGGGCGTTCAACACCAACATCGTACGCTACACGGAGAAGTTGATGGCCGAGGTCGGCGTGCCCGTCCGCGTGATCGCCTGCGGCCGCAAGATGGTGCGCCACTTCCGCAAGACGCACAAACTCGACGGCGCGTTCGAGGAGATCTTCCGCTCGGTCTCCATATCGCTGGCGGAGGCCATAGCCCGGAAAGCCGTGGAACTCTACGAAACGGCGCGTGTGGACGAGGTGCAACTCGTATACGTGCGTTTCGTGAACGTGGTGCGCCATCAGGTGGACCGTCGCGTTCTGCTGCCCATCTCGCTCGACGAGGTGCGGGAGGAGATAAAGGAGGAGTTGGGACCGGAGGCGCTGGGCGAGATCTCCTACGCGGAGACGTTTCCCGACGCCGCGACGGTCGCCGGATACGTTTTCCAGCGCTACATAGCGCTTGTGACGTTTCGCTGTCTGCTTGAGACGCTGACCAGCGAGATGGGCGCGCGGATGTCCGTGATGAAGCAGGCCACCGAGAACGCCGGCGATATGATCGACCATCTGACGCTGATATACAACCAGGCGCGTCAGCGCTCGATAACGCGCGAGTTGCTCGACATAGTGGGAGCCGCCGAAGCGCTCAAAGGATAGCGTCGCGGCGACCGTCCGCTGAGGACACAGGATTTGGGAGAGAGACGGATGGCGGAGACTGCCGCAACCGACGGTAAGGGTAACAAAGGTCGCGTCAAGCAGGTGATGGGACCGGTGGTCGACGTGGAGTTCGAGGAGTTGCCCGCGATCTACAACGCGGTCGAGATACGTGACCCTGAGCGCTCGATGCACCTGACCTGCGAGGTGGCGCAGCACCTCGGCGAGCACGTTGCGCGTACGATAGCGCTGGCGCCCACCGAAGGACTGGTGCGCGGCGCCGAAGCGGTGGACACCGGCTCGCCGGTCACCATACCGGTCGGCCCCGGGAGTCTCGGACGTCTCATCAACGTCGTCGGCGAGCCTATAGACGAACTCGGACCCGTCGAGTGCGTCAAGCGCTATCCCATACATCGTCCCGCTCCGACCTTCGCGGAGATAGAGACGAAGATAGAGATGTTCGAGACCGGCATCAAAGTGGTGGACCTGCTGGCGCCGTACATGAAAGGCGGCAAGACCGGCCTGTTCGGCGGCGCGGGCGTCGGGAAGACCGTTCTCATCATGGAACTGATAAGAAACATAGCGATCGAGCACGGCGGCGTCTCCATCTTCTCCGGCGTCGGCGAGCGCACCCGCGAGGGCAACGATCTCTGGCTGGAGATGAAGGAGTCCGGCGTCATAGACAAGACCGCCATGGTCTTCGGCCAGATGAACGAGCCTCCCGGCACGCGGCTCCGCATCGGCCTGGCCGGCCTCTGCATAGCGGAGTACTTCCGCGACGAGGAGGGCAAGGACGTTCTTCTCTTCATAGACAACATTTTCCGTTTCGTTCAGGCCGGCTCGGAGGTTTCCGCGCTTCTCGGCCGAATGCCGTCGGCGGTCGGATACCAGCCGACTCTCGGCACCGAGATGGGCCAACTTCAGGAGAGGATAGTATCGACCAAGCGCGGCTCCATCACTTCGATACAGGCGATTTACGTTCCGGCCGACGACCTCACCGACCCCGCGCCCGCGACCACTTTCGCGCATCTCGACGCCACCACCGTTCTCTCACGACAGATAGTCGAGTTGGGCATCTATCCGGCCATGGACCCGCTGGAGTCGACCAGCAAGATACTCGATCCGCGGGTGGTCGGCGAGCGGCACTACCGCATCGCGCGCGAGGTTCAACGGATACTGCAGCGCTACAAGGAGTTGCAGGACATAATCGCGATCCTCGGCATAGAGGAGTTGAGCGACGAGGACAAGCAGATAGTCGCGCGCGCGCGCAAGATCCAGAAGTTTCTCAGCCAGCCCTTCCACGTCGCCGAGGCGTTCACCGGCCGACCCGGCCGCTACGTCAATCTCGAGGACACGCTTCGCGGCTTCGAGGAGATAGTGAAAGGGCAGTGCGACGACATGCCGGAGCAGGCGTTCTACATGGTCGGCACCATCGACGAGGCACGCGAGGCCGCCGAGAAGTTGAAAGCCGCCGGGGAGGCCGCCGACGCCAGCGCGGAAGAGGAGGCGAAGAGGAACGCCGCCGGGACTCGATCGTCGTAGTGGATTCTGAAACGGGAGGCGTCGATGCCGGACAGACTGAAAGTGACCGTACTCGCGGTGGACAGACGCGTGCTGGAGACCGAAGCGGAAGCGGTCGTCGCCGCGGCGCCGGCCGCCGAACTGTCCATTCTGCCCGACCATATCGAGGCGGTGACCCCGCTGGAGGTGGACAGTCTGCTGCTGAAGGGCACCGACGAAGGCGATCTTCGTCTGGCGGTCCACGGCGGCACACTGTATACTGACGGCGAGCGCGTGATGGTTCTCGCCGAGACGGCGGAGTTGCCCGGCGAGATAGACGTCCGACGCGCGGAAGCCGCGAAGGAGCGGGCCGAGGGGCGTCTCGAGCAGGCGGAGAAGCGAGAGGAGATAAACGTCGTCCGCGCGGAGGCCGCTCTCAAACGCGCCCTCCTGCGGATAAACGTGGCACGGGATTGGGAGAGTGCGCATGGACGCTGAAGCCGCCGCCGCGCTCGACGAGAGCGCGGAACTCCTGCTCAAGCGTTTCGGTGAGCGCCTGCGCGACGTCCGCGCGGTGAGAGAGGGCGGAAGTCTCGTCGTGATGGCCGTGGTCGACGACCTCGCCGAGCGGGAGGAGCATCGCCTGTACAACGTCGCCGCCGGGCTGAGCCGTCGACACGGAGTGACGGTGTTTTTCGCGCCTTATTCCACACACGACTTCGCCCGACGTCGTCCTCTGCCGTTCGAGGTCTACATGATGGAGGAGGGCGAGTCCGCGCTCGCCGGCGGGACGGATTCGAATGAGGAGGAAGGAGCATGAGCGCCTACTCGTTCGAGGCCGCCGCCAAGTACTATATCCAGAGAGCGTGGGTCCATTTCAGGGCCGCACGTCGACTCCAGGGCGGATCCGAGCGTACCGAGCCTCTTGTCGTGCTCGGTCATCACGCCATGATGGACGCCGCGCGCGCCCTTCTGTTCGCGCTGGAGGCCCCCGTCGACGGCTGCGAAAAAGTGCTGCCGGCCTTCGCGGCGCTCGTCGCGGAAGGGAAGGCGACCGAGGAGATGCACTCGATGCTTCACGAGTCGGCCAGCCTCTTCTTCAAGATTCATCGTCGCTCGATGATCCCCGCGGACCCGCGCGAGACGGAGAGTCTGCTGAACAACGTCCGCACCATTCTACGGGAGGTTCGCGACCGAATAGAGCAGCGTTACGGTCTCATCGAGGGCCTGTGAGTCCGCGGCCCGCGTGCGGCCGGACGGACGGAAGAGGCGATCGGAAGAGATGGGTTGGCAGGAGGAACTTCGCGGGTATAATGAGGCGGGTGGAGAGCATTAGGGGCCTGAGCGATGGCTATCGAGGTTCTGTGTCCGGGTTGCGGCAAACGTCTGCGGGTGCCCGACGCGGCGGCCGGCAAACAGGGGAAGTGTCCGGCGTGCGGCCAGGTGATGCAGATACCGGCCGCTCCGGCCGGCGCGCAGGCGCCGGAGCCGCAGGAGCCGCAGGAGCCGCGACGCGCGACGAAGAGGCGACCCGACGCCGCGACCCGCGGCAGGACGCGGCGGACCGGAAGCAGGCGTACGGGTCGGATGGCGGCTCGCGAAGGAGTGGCGCGGGGCGAAAGAAGGCCGTCGGAGAGAACGGCGCGGCCGGCCGGCAGAACGGCGCGGATGGGCGCGCGCGGCAGAACGGCGCGAATGGGAGCGAAGGGCGAAAAAGGCAAGCCCGGCAGACGACACGAATTCGACCCGGAGGAGTACGCCCGTCAGAAAAAGAAGAAGATCATCATGTTCGTCTGCGCGCTCGGCGCGCTCGTCGCGGCCGCCATCGTTCTGTACGTGCTCATCGCGGTGCCGATAAACCGTCGCTGGGCCGCGTTCCGCAGATGGGGCAGGGACTCGAAAAAGTATCTCGACGAGACCTGGAAAGGCGTCTTCGAGAAGATCCCCATCGACAAGCCTCCGCAGACCGCCTCCACGATCGAGGCGCTGGTCAAGACGTCGAAGGACCTGTTCAAGAAGTTGCAGGACAACGTCGAGAGGAGCCCGATCACCGACTACATCAAGGCTCTGAAGGCGTACAAGTTCTGCGGGCAGGTGCCGAAGCGGCTGGAGGACCTGCTCCACAGGGCGCGCGAGATAGAACGCGTCTATCGCGACGCCGAGGAAGAGGAGTGGTCGGAGGAGCGGCTGCAGACCGACCTGAAGCCCGCGGTGAAGGACTACATGAAGGCGTTCGTCGAGGCGGAGATCGCGTTCAACAAGGCCGACCTCTACTGGGCCGCGCTCGGAGAGGTGGGCGAAGGGACCGACCCGGACGACACCAAGTACTGGGAGAGGTTTCACGAGGACAAGTTGAGCGTGCTTGAGGGCCGATGATGAAATGGTGGCCGGCGGCCTTCGCGGCCGTCCTCTGCCTGGTCTATTTCATTGTTCTGCCCTCGGTTTCGGTACACGCTCCCGCCGACGAACGCGCCCACTTCAGCGCGGAGCAACTCGCGCGGCTCGAAAAGGGCGCCGCCTATCGCGCCGCTCATCGCAGCCTATATCTGATTTCCGTGCCTCTCGAACTGGTCCTGCTCGCGTTCCTCTCCGCCGGCCTCGGCAGACTGCTGGAGCGATGGACCGGCTCCGGCGTCGGCGGATGGGTCCTGTTCGCGCTTCTTTCGCTGCTGGTGTTGTTCGTCCTCACGCTGCCGTTGGCCTACGTCTCCGGCGTGGTGGTGGAGCGACGCTGGGGTTTTCTGCGGATGAGCACGGGCGCGTGGTTCTGGGAGCGGGTCAAGGCGCTCGGAATAAAGGCGTTGCTGGCGGCGGGCGCGGCCGCGCTGCTGGCCTTGCTGGTCCGCCGCTTCGGACGGCTGTGGTGGCTGCCCGCCTCGGCGGCCGCGGCGCTCCTCTCGCTGCTGCTGGTGCTGCTGGCGCCGCTCCTGATCGATCCGCTGTTCGCGAAATTCGAGCCGCTGCGCGACCGGCGACTCGCCGATCGGCTGCTCGAGACGGCCGAGCGCGCGGGAGTGCCGGCCGGGCGCGTGCTGGTTACCGACGCGTCCGTGCGCCACACGCACACCAACGCCTACTTTTCCGGGCTCTGGGGCACCCGTCGCATCGTGCTCTACGACACGCTCCTGCAGAGACATCCGCCGGACGAGGTGGAGGTCATAGTCGCGCACGAGGCCGGCCACGCCCGCAATCACGACGTGGCGGTCGGCCTGCTGCTCTACATCCTGTCGGTGCCGCTGGTGCTTCTTTCGGCGCATCTTTTGGCGGTGCGGCTCTTCGGAGAAGGATTCGTGAGGCGGCCGCGGATGACGGCCTTCGTGACGCTGGTCTGCGTGGCCGCGGCGGTTCTGAGCGCGCCCGTCGCCAACTACGCCTCGCGTCGGGTCGAGGCCCGCGCCGATCTCGAGGCCTTGCGCCTCAGCGGTGACCCGGACGCCTTCATCCGAGCCGAGGTGCGGCTCGCCGTCGACAACCTCGGCGAACTCCATCCGGGCCGGCTCTCCTACGTCTTCTTCAACACGCATCCGACGCCGCTGGAGCGCATCGGCATGGCGGAGGCGTTCAAGGCGGGTCGCCTGCGCTGACGGGCGGGACGCGTCGGAGCGGGACTCACCTCGACCAGACGCCGGGGATGAGGCGGCCGCATTCGGGACATCTGCCGTTTTCGAGATGGTTCTCGACCCGCCATCCCGGCTCCCAGACCGAGGGCGGCGTCCGCACGATGAGCCGCGCGCCGCAGTCGGGACAGAGCGTCACCTCGGGCTCGAGAACGTTGCCGACGTAGACGAACTTCATTCCCTCCTCCCGGGCGATCTTCGCGGCCTTCTCGAGCGTCTTCACCGGCGTCATCGGCCTGTCGGTCAACTTGTAAGCGGGCCTGAAACGACTGAAGAACAGAGGCGTCTCCGCGCCGAGATTCTTCTTGAGCCAGCGGCACATGGAGCGGATCATCCGCTCGTCGTCGTTCGCGCCGGGTATGACGAGATTGGTCACCTCCACCCAGACTCCTTCCTCCTTGAGTATCTTGAGCGTGCGGAGGACGGGAGCGAGAGCGGCGCCGCAGTAGCGTCGGTAGAAGTCTTCCGAGAAGCCTTTGAGATCGACGTTCGCGGCGTCGAGATACCTGCAGAGTTCGCGTAACGGTTTCTCCTCGATGAATCCGCAGGTGACCCAGACGTTTTTGAGACCGGCCTTCCGGGCGGCCCTGGCGGTCTCGAGCATGTACTCGTAGAAGACGGTCGGCTCGGTGTAGGTGTAGGCGACGGAGTCGGCGCCGACGGCGCGGGCCAGTTCGACCACCTCTTCCGGGTCGAGACGACTGAAGTCGCGTTTGGCGAGCAGTTTGGGGGCGATCCGCGCCAGTTCCGGCCGCTCCTCGCGCGCGCGCCGGCACGCGTGACACAGTCCGCGTATCTTCGGCTCTGCGGGACACTTCTCCGGATACGCCTGCGAGATGGCCCAGTTCTGGCAGAAGATGCAGCCGAGATTGCAGCCCGGCGTCGCGATCGACAGGGCGGTCGTCCCCGGCAGAAAGTGGTTGAGCGGCTTCTTTTCGATGGCGTCGTCGTGGAAGGCGGCCACGTGACCGAAGACCAGCGTGACGAGTTTGCCGCCGTAGTTGGCGCGGACGCGGCACGCGCCGCGCTCGCCGGGCTTGAGTACGCAGCGACGCGGACACAGACCGCAGCGCACCCGGCCGTCGCCCAGAGGTTCCCACCATGCCGCCTCGCGCGGCGACAGTCCCGCCGCGCGCGCCTCTTCTTCGCTCAGCGCCGGACACGGTCGCGGCGCGAACGGCTCGGGATGGCGTCCGAACGGACAGGCCGGCAGTCGCTCGAGCGGCTCCGTTTCGTCCTGCGTCGCGGTCGCCGGCGCGGCCCGCTCGACGCCTTCGCGGGACGTTTCGACGGCGGCGCCCAGGAACGCGTAAAGCAGGACTCCGATCACGCCGAACAGGACCAGACGGTCGCCGCGCGTCATGGGTTACGGTCCGCCAACCTCAACCGGCCATGGAGCGCACCAGACTCTGGAACTCCGGATCGGTCCGAAGCGGATCGAGATCGGAGTCGGCCTCCAGAATCTCGCGGGTGATGTAGCCGAGTTCGACGGCGCGTCGCAGGCTCTTGATGGAGTCGTCGTAGTCGCCGCGCGCCGCCAGCGCGCACGCGAGGCCGTAAACCGCCTCCGGCGCGTCCGGCGTTCGGTCGAGCGCCTCGCGATAGGCGCGTACCGCGTTGTCCAGCAGTCCCATTCGATGCATGGCGAGCGCCACGTACGGCAATAGATAACGACGAGTCTCGCTGTTTATCCGCATCGCCTTCTGATACGCGCCGGCGGCGTCGGAGTAGCGTCCCATCGCGAACAGGGCGTTGCCGCGGAGCCACTGGCCGCCGACCGAGCGCGGACGAATGCGGAGCATCGTGCCCGCTATGTATAAGGCGTCCTCCGGACGGCCCTGCGCGATCAGATTGTTGCCGTGATAGAAAGAGGCGACCAGCCTGAGGGATCGCCCGCGCGAGTGCCACATCCACAGAATGAGCACGAAAAAGACGAGCGCGAGCAGATAGCCGTAGTCGACGTAGAAGGCTATCAGCAGGGCTATGGTCGCGAGCGCCGCGGTGGCGATCCAGTAGTGGACGAGCGAGAAGCCCGGCGCGCGGGACAGTTGCTTCAGAAGACGCTCTATCGCGTCCTTCTGGAAAAGCGAAAAGAAGGCGCGTGTCACCATCTCGCCGCGCTCCTCCCGCAGGCGCATGCGCCAGAAGGCGGCGATGTTGGCGACCAGCAGCGCCGCGCCCACGATGATGCCCCACAAAAGCATGGCTCTCGTGCCGGTCCAGCCGAAGAGGTGGTCCATCACCCAGCCGCCGGCGGCCCACAATACGAACCATATCACGAAGTCCATGACCGCGATGAGCGACACGATGCCCACCGACACCATGGCGTTCCGAAAGGGACGCTCCATGAGACGCAGCCTCCAAACGGCATCCTGTATTATATCGTCGCCGCCGTCCTTATGCAACAGTTTGCCGCGCCGGAGCGCGTCGCCGCGCCGCGCATTTGCGGTTGACAGCGGCAGACGCGGACGTTATATTTTGAGTCGGGTACTGGGCGGAGACAGAAGGGATGCGGACGACTTTGCTTTGGATTCTGCTTCTGGCTGCGGGATGCGCGTCGGCGCCGGCGAAGAAGGAGGATGAAGAGGGCAAGCGGAAGGAGAAGATAACGTTCGAGGAGATGGCCAGACGACTTCACAGACTGCCCGAGGTGGTCCGCGCCTCGGGACACCGACAACTGGGACACGACTGGCGGACGATCGCGTACTCGACGTGGAAGAGAGAGAAGCAGCGTGAGGCGCTGGATCTGGCGATACAGCAGTTTCACGAGGCGATCGAGTGGTATTATCTTGCGAAGGACGCGCATCCGGAATACGGAGCGTATCTCGACGAGGAGATCGACGCGGTTTACGGTTTTCTGGTGCGATGCCTGTTCGAGCGACCGCCGATGGAGTTCGAGAAGCAGAAGATAGCGCTCGAGCAGATGGAGCGGAGGGAGATGTATCAGAAACTGGAGGCGCTGAACAGGCGTCTGATGAGTCTTGAGGGAGCGCGAGGGGGCAGGTGAGACGGTCGCCGCGGTCGCTTTCGCGACCGTGGAGGAAAGTCCGGACTCCGCAGGGCGGGGGAGCGTCCGAAAGGCGCCGCCCGAGAAGGGCAGGGAAAGTGCCGCAGAGACCAGACTGCCGGTCTTCGGATCGGCGATGGTGAAACGGTGGGGCAAGAGCCCACCGGCGCGTGGGGCGACCCGCGCGGCCGGGCAAACCCTCCCCGGAGCGAGGTCAAGCAGGGGCGCTTTGAGGGTGGCCCGCCCGAGTTTGGCCGCGGCCGACGGCGCTCCGGGTGGACCGCGTCAGATGAATGACCGTCGCCCGCCGGAGGCGGGAACAGAATCCGGCTTACGGCCCGCCCCCCGCTTCCCTCGTTGTCGGAGACGCGTCATGCCGGAGACGGAACATGAGTCCGGTAAGTCCGCCCGCGGGCCCGCGCCGGCGTGCGCGCGACTCGCTTTCTGGCTCGCTTTTTTCGCCGCGCTCATGACGCTCGTCCTGCTCCTGCGCGTCTGCTTCTCCGAGGCGTCCACGCCCGTCGGCGATTCCTGGACCGCGTTCGTGAGCGGCCTTTATGTTTTCTTCCCGGTGCTGGCTCTCGCGCTGGTCGTCGCGATCGTCGGCCTGTTGCAGGGCCTGGCGACCGGTCGCCGTATCGACGTCGCCGTGCTCGCCATCGCTTCCGTCGTGGTCTACCTCGCCGTGGCCCTGTATCTGCTCGTCGCCGCCGGGGGGTAGACCGTGAGCGGTTTCGCGCCGATACGCTGCGGTCCGCATCGCGCGCTCGTCCGTCGCGATCTGCTCCCGCTCGCCGACGCGCTTCTCCGCTCGGAAGGCGAGCGGATGAACGTCTTCGGCCGCGGCAGATGCGAACGCGTCCGCGCCGCCGGCCGACTCTTCGTTCGCAAGCGTCTCGCCCACGGCGGCCTCCTCGCGCCGCTGCTCGGTCCGCGTTTCCTGCGACGCGGCAGACTGGCTGATGCGATCCGCAACTTTCTGCGCCTCCGGGCCGCCGACGTGCCGGTCGCGCCGGTCGCCGCCGTCGCCTGGTCACGCGTCGCGGGCACTCTCCGGCTCGTCCTGGTCACGGAGTACCTGCCGGGCGTGACGCTGGCGGAGCATCTCCGCGCCGGCGGATCGTTTCCGTACGCGGCGCTTGCGAACACGCTCCGACGCGCCTTCGACGCGGGTTTCGCCCCCGTCGATCTGACGCCGGAGAACCTTCGTGTGCTGCCGGGCGGCGACGTCGCGCTGCTGGACATAGAGGACGCCGGCCTTCGCTCATGCGCGTTGCCGTCGCGGCTGAGGACGTCGATCCTGGTGCGTTTCGGTCGCGCCCTCTTCAAACGGCGTTTCATGCCCGGCGCGGTTTCGCGGACCGCGCTTCTGCGACTGCTTCTGGCGCTGGAGATAGAGCCGCGCGGCTACTGCGCCGCACTCGCCGGACAACTCCGCCTCCATCGGACCCTCTGAGTCGGCCTTCCGCCGCCGCCGACGTGGCGCGTCGCGACGCGGAACGGCCCGTCGCGACGAAGACTCGGGCGGGCGGGATTTGAACCCGCGACCTCGTGCTCCCAAGGCACGCGCGCTTACCAGGCTGCGCTACCGCCCGCCCCGCAGTCCATCATATACGACGCGTTCCGCCTCATCAATATCCAAGCGTCCGTCGCCCCCCGGGACTTGACATCCGCCTCCGGCCTCTGTATTATTTCGCGTGTGAGTCGGGCGATTAGCTCAATCGGTCAGAGCGCCGGCTTTACAAGCCGGAGGTTATTGGTTCGAGTCCAATATCGCCCACGGCCCCCGCAGGCGCGGTGGACCGGCGAAAGCGGCCGTAGCTCAATTTGGTCAGAGTACCGGACTGTCGATCCGGTGGTTGCGGGTTCGAGTCCCGTCGGCCGCGCTCTCTTCGTCGCCTCCGACTCCTTATCCGACCCCCCGCGCCTTTTCGTTTCGCGCCCGGCGCCGCGCGGCCGTTTTCGGTCGATTTCGCGCGCGACCCGCGCGGCCGAAGACTTTTTTTGTTGGTCGGCCTCCGTCGGCGTCGTATAATAGTGGAAAGCGTCGGGGAGACGGCTGTTGGATCTCAATCTCGACATAGCGCGAAGGATAGTCGCCGCGATGGCGGCCCAGTTCAACGGCGACGGACGTACGGCCGCACTCGCGTTCCAGCGCGTCTACAACGTCGTCAGCAAGTACGGCGACGAGGAGGCCAAAAACATAACCTGCGACGTCGTCGCGGCGATGGGCCCGGGCTTCCGCGGCAACGTCGAAAGGGCGTGCGACGCGTTCGAGCGGGTGATGGCCATGGTCGTTATAGCGAAAAGCGGCAAGGCCGTGACCGGTCGCCTGGAAAGCACGTCGCGTCGCTACCGTATCCCCGAAGAGGGGGGATAGCCTCCGAAACCTGCGTCACGGATTTGGAGTGAGGAGAGCGGGAATGAGAGCGCCGACCCTTGCCCTTGTAATTTTTCTCGCGGGCGTCGCGGCCGCGCAGGAGGACTCTCTCAGGAAGGCCGACGCCGAGGCGACGTCGTTCTGGGAGAAGATGCGACGAACGGTGGTGGCGATAGAGGCGCGTCGGGGGAAAGGAGGCTCGTTCATCGGCACGGGAGTGTTGATCAGTTCCGACGGCGAGATCCTGACCGTGCTGTCGGTGGCGCCGGCCGACTCCTCCAAGATAAGCGTGCGCCTGTTCGACGGTCGCAGATTCGACGCGAAGATACTGGGCTTCTGCGAGCGCAACCGCGTGGTCCTGCTGAAACTGAAAGGCGTCTCCGGTCTGCCGTACGCTAAACTGGGCGAGAGCGGCTCGGTCGGGCCGGGAAGACTGGCCGTGCTGCTCGCTTCGGTCTATCGCTCGATGGAGCGCGACAATCAGGCCGCCATGAGCCTCGGCGTCGTCACAGGCGTCTACAGACTCCGCTACGGCGACGGCCACTATCGCGGCCGCGTGATCGAGTTCGACGCCGCTTTCAATCACGGCTGCGACGGCGCTCCACTCTTCGACTCGCGCGGGCGCGTGATCGGCATAGGCATTCTCGGCTACTCCTACGCGCGCTGGCTCGGCTGCGCGGTGCCGGTGGACCAGATCAAGTACATCCTCGACGACCTGCGCGCCGGCGCCGAAGTCGTGCCCAAGTACAGACTGACCATCGCCGACGAAGAGGAGCCGACGGGCGGAGTGCGCCTGAAACAGGTGGGCCGTCGAGGTCCGGCCTACAAGGCGGGTCTGCGGCGCAACGACGTGGTGCTCGCGGTCGACGGCGTCGAGATAGAGACTCCCGACCAACTGGCCGTCGAACTGACGATAGTGCCGCCCGGCACCACCGTGCGCTTCACCGTGCGCCGCGGCGAAAAAACGCTCGACTTCCCCGTCAGGGTCGGCAAATACGTCCTCGGCGTCCGAAAGGCCGCAAAGCCGCTCTGGCACGGCCTCGTCCTTGCGGAGAAGGACGGACGTCTCGTCGTGGAGAAGGTCCTGGAAGACTCGCCGGCCGCGAAGGCGGGACTGAAGAAGGGCGACGTCGTGGTGGAGGTGGAGGGAAAGGACTTCTCGACGGTGGAGCAGTTCGAGCAGGCGCTTTCGACGAAGAAGCCCGGCGACGTCGTGCCGCTCAAGGTGCTTCGCTCCGGCTGGGCGCGGACGTTCAAACTCGAGTTGGAAGAGAAAAAATAGTCGACGAGGGATCGAGTCGGTTTGAGGTGGTGAGAACATGCGCTGGTCGATGGTTTTCGTTCTGATCGCGACGGCGGCGATGCTTTCGGCGCAGGAGCCGGAGAAGAAGACGACCGGTCCTGTGGAGCCGGAGGGAATCGAGTTGCTGGCGGCGCTCGAGCGGGTGATGGAGAAGGCGGCGCGGAAGGTCGCGCCTTCTGTGGTCTCGGTCTACGTCGATCGCGACTGGCTTAAAAAGGAAGGCGACGAAGGCGAAGCCGTCCGACCGACGAGGGGCGGCGGCGGTCGGGGTCGCTACTGGAGTCGTCAGAACAAGCCGACCTCCGGCGTGATAGTGGACCCCGACGGCTACATCGCCACGACGCATTTCAACGTGAAGGGCAAGAACGTCAAAAGCATCACCGTGACTCTCGCCGACGGTCGGACGTTCGAGGCGATCCGCCTGGGCTGGGACGAGAACACCGACGTGGCGATTCTGAAGATAGCGGCGAAAGGGCTGCCGGCGGTGAAACTGGACGAAAACGCGTCCAGGAGCCTGCGGGTCGGCCAGTTCGTGGCGGCCGTCGGCCGCGCGGAGGACAGAAAAAGTCTGACGGTCGACTTCGGAATAGTAAGCGCCGTCGGTCGCGTGCGGGGCAACGCGTTCCAGCACTCGGCGAAGTTGAACTACGGCAACACCGGCGGCGCCATGGTCGATATCCACGGTAATTTCCTGGGACTGGCCGCTTTCGTGTCCACCGACAGCGTCACGGGCCAGAACTCGGGAGTGGGCTTCGCCGCGCCGCTGCACGTCCTGAAGCCGCGACTGGCCGACCTGTTCGCGGGCAAGCGCGTGGAGCGCGTGAAGGAGCCGTTCCTGGGCGTGCAGGCGTCGCCGGACGCCGCGGAAAAAGGCGCGAAAGTCGCCCAGGTCCTCGACAACACCGCCGCTTCGCGGGCCGGTCTGAAGCCCGGCGACGTCATAGTCGAGTTCAACGGCAAGAAAATAGAGAACTGGGACGATTTGAGATCGGTCATCGCGGAGTGCAAGGTCGGACAGAAAGTGAAGATGAAGGTCAGGCGGGGCAAGGAAATCAAAGAACTCGAGGCCGCGCTCGGAGCGCGACCCGCGACTGCCCAGTGAGGGGGACGAGCCATGAAGCGTTGCGCGGCTCTTCTCGCGGCGGTCCTTTTGCTCGGGACCGTCTCCGCTCAGGACGAAGACGTCAGGAAGGTCGAAAAGTTTCAGGAGGCGCTCGTGAAGGTGGTCGAGAAGGCGTCGAAGGCCTTCGTCAACTTCCGCCTCGGCAGCGGCGTCTGCATTTCCGAAGACGGACTGGTGGTCACCAACGATCACGTGGCGCGTCACGCCCGCGGCGGTCAGTGGACGCTGGGAATGCCGGGCGGGAAACGCGGCGTCACTTTCAAGGCGAAAATCCTCTGGAGAGACCCCTTCGGCGACATCGCGCTGCTGAAGATGGACACCAGAGGCAAAAAGGTGCCGTATGTGGAACTCGGCGACTCCGACGCGTTGAAGGTCGGACAGTTCGTCTTCGCGCTCGGCACGCCTTTCATGACCGCCAATCGCGATAATCGGCCGACCGTCACTTTCGGGATAATCTCCGTCCTTCACAGAAACATGGGCAACTACTCCGCATGCATTCAGACCGACTGTCCCGTCAATCCGGGCAACTCCGGCGGACCGCTGCTCGACACCGGGGGTCGCCTGCTCGGCATAAACGGCCAGATACGCGTGCGCTTTCCGTATCGCGTCAACACCGGCATCGGCCTGGCGGTTCCGGTCGCGCGTATAAAACGCTTCATGAAGGCGTTCAAGGGCGTCAAGAACGGCTCGATCGTCTACCACGGCACCATCAAGGGCCTCAAAATGGCCTCCGCCAGGGGAGAGCCGAAGCCTCCCATAATCGAGTCGGTGGAGAAGAACTCCACCGCCGAGAAGGCCGGCTTCAAAGGCGGGGACGCGGTGCTCAAGGTGGACGACTATCCCATCTTCAACAACGTTCGTTTCTGGGGCTGCATATACTCCTACCCGGAAGGCTGGGAGGTGAAAGTGACCGTGCGACGCGGCGCAGAGCGCAAGACGCTCACCGTCAAACTCGATCGACTGCAGGCCCGCGGTCGTCGTCCCGTGCGTCCCGGTCCGGGTCCGGGACCCGCTCCGGAGCAGCGCGGCTATCTCGGCGTGGTGTTCGAGGGGCAGGCTGCGGAGGGCGGCGGCGCCAAAATCAATCGCGTCAAAGAGGATTCGCCGGCCGCCAAGGCCGGTCTGAAGGAGGACGACGTCGTCACGGCGCTGGACGGCAAGAAAATAAAAGGACCGGACGACGCCTTGAAGATGCTCTGGTCGAAGAAGCCCGGCGACGTGGTGAAACTCACCATACGCCGCGGCGAAAAGACGCTCACCAAGGAGGTGAAACTCGGCAAGCGCCCGTGAGCCGCCGCGGAATCGACATCCGTATCGGGAGACCGTCATGCTGCGAATCGCTCTGGCGTTCGCCCTGGTTTTGTGGTCGGGCTGGTGTCTCGCGCAATGACCCACCTGACCCAGCAGTGGTGCGGGGTCCGGGGCGGGCCCCTCGGTTGAGAATCCGTTCGAGACGCCGACGCCGCAGGACGAAGAGGAGACGGGCGACTCGGAGCGGCGGAGCGGGACGCGGGGCGAAAAGAAAGAGGCTCGCCGAAAGACGCGGTTCGACATCGCTTACTTTCTTCTTGTGGGCGTCGACAAAAAAGACCTGTTCGTGACCAACTCGGTGAGTTTCGGTCTGCGTCCGCCCGGGGAGTTCTCGTTCACGCTGACGGCGCCGTTCCGCTACAACGAAGGCGAGTACAGCACCTCCAACACGATGGAGGTCGAGTTGTACGGTCTGTCCGACCTGTCGGTGGAGGCGACGTGGACGCCGTCGGCGCTTGGATGGCGCATGGGAAGCGTGGCGGTCGAGCCCGCTTTCGTCCTCGGTCTGAAACTCGGAACGGGCGAGTACGACAGGACCGACGACAACGGCGATCTCGTCCCCACACGTTATCAACTCGGCACGGGCACCACGTGTCCGTCGTTCGGCGTGAAGACGGGACTGTCCTTCTCGAGCGGTCCGAAGGCGTGGTTGTCGCTGGCCTATCAGGTCAACGGCGAGAACGGTGTGGGCTACGAACGCGGAGACTCCCTGACGGCCGTCGTCGGCTTCGGCTGGACGGTTCTCGACTGGCTGCACCTGTCGCCGGGCCTGAGCATGATCGCCGTTCTCCAGCACGACCGCCAGGACGGCGTCATCGTGGAGGACTCCCGGGACGAGTTTCCGTACGCGGAACTGGCGGCGAAGATGAAGGTCTCGACCCGCTTTCTGTTGACCGTCTACGTGAGATGCCTGCTTTCCGCGGGCGGCTCGTCGAGCGAGAACGCCCAGCGGCAGCAGATGGGCGCCGGCTTCTCCGTGCACTTCTGAGCCGCCTTCCTTCGCGCTCCCGGAACGCTTGCGCGACCGACTTGCGGTCCGCTATAATGTGCGGCCGCGGAGACGACGATCTTTGGAGGGCTGTGAGAAATGAGACTGTCGGGATTGGTCGTTGTGTCGGCCGCGCTGCTGCTGCTCGGCTGCAGCGGCGGCGGGTCCAAGTCCAAGGACAACGCGCAGGACAGATTGTTCGCCCTCATAAACGACTACTACAAGAGCACACACGGTCACGCACTCGAGCGCAGCGGCCAGATCGAAAAGGCCGCCACCGGTCACGCGCACGACCTGTGCTACGGCATTCAGTACACGTATTCGAGGACATACAAGTATCCCAGCGGCTCCTCTTCGCCGGAGCAGCGCATCCAGGATCAGGGCTACAGCGGCTTCACTTTCGTCGACGACGACGGCATTCACGTGAGTCCGAGCACCTCGGAGCAGCAGGTCTTCAACACGCTTCAGGGAATGGGCCTCTTCAACAACGCGAGCGCCACGAAGATCGGCGTGGGTCGATACTACTGTCCGGGTTGAGGTTTTGACGACGTCTGGTGGGTCGTGTACCTCACCGATTGACGGCGGGAGCGGAGGAGCC
>CAYPNR010000008.1:25063-26620 GCA_964412125.1 uncultured Planctomycetota bacterium
ATGGCGTTCGGCAGCCTCATAGGCGTCCTGGAGGTGCACGACGCGCCGAAGGAGCAGTTCTCCCGCGACAGCCTGCGCAGACTGCAGCCGCTGGTCAACATAGCCGCCGTGGCCATTCCGCGTCGCGCGACCGACGAGAGTTTCGCGAAACTGGCCGAGATAGCCGTTCGATTCCTCGAGGAGAAGGACGAGTACACTCACGGTCACTCGTTACGCGTCATGCGTTACGCGATGCTGATAGCGGACAAGATAAACCTGCCGCTGCGGGAGAAGGGCGAGTTACGGATATGCGCCATTCTGCACGACATCGGCAAGGTCATAATCCGCGACTCGATTCTGCGCAAGAAAGGAAAACTCTCCCGCAGCGAATACGAGACGATAAAGATGCACTGCCGGATAGGCGCCAACATATGCTCGCGCATAAGCAGGTCCCTGGCGCGCAAGATACTCTCGCATCACGAACGCTGGGACGGCAAGGGATATCCGGAAGGACTGAAGGGCACAAGCATTCCTCTCATATCGCGCATAATCGCCGTAGCGGACTCGTTCGACGCGATGACCACCGTTCGACCGTATCGGGACAAGATGCCGCTGGAGGAGGCGATCGAGGAGTTGAAGCGCAACGCGGGCACGCAGTTCGATCCATATATGGTTGAGGCCTTCGTGGAGTTGTACGAGGCCGGGCTTCTCAGTGTGGTTCGTGTTTAGAGTGGAGGCGAGACGGGAATGGCCGAAGTAGAGGTGCTTCTGGAGCGTGAGATCGACGCGGACGTGGTGGAGAGGATTTTGAGAGTCGCTTACGCGGACAACGCCGAGCGGCGCGCCGTACGCATGCTCGCCGACAGGGCCGGAAAGGAAGACGTTTCCGGGAAAGTGTTGAAGGTGCTCAAACTGTGGTTCGCTCCGGCGCAGGAGGAGGCGTACGAGGCCGCGAAAGGAATGGCGAAGCGGGACGAAGCGCTTGCCTATCTTTATCTGCGGCTCTGCATGGCGCTGGAGAAGACGGAGGAGGCGCTGACTGCGATGGCGAAGCACAAAAAGAAGTACAAGTGTCCGCTTCCGTTCGCCCTTCTCAAGGCCGACGCCCTGGCGCGCATGGGGCGACTCGAGGAGAGCGAGACGATCCTGAACGGAGTGAAGAAAGGACTCGAAGAGACCGAGGACGGCGACGCGTGGCACATGGCCTGTCTGTCGCTCGTCGAAGGCTACCTCGCGGAGCGGCGCGGATTGTGGGAGCAGGCGATGGAGTGCTACTCCCGCACGATACAGTTGGCCCCGGACATTCACCGCGCGCACTACCGTATCGCTTATCTTTACGACCTGCACGGCGAAGACGAACTCGCCATTCGACATTACGAGCAGGCCAAGCGTCTTCGACCGCTTCACGTGAATACGCTCATCAATCTCGGCGTCCTGTACGAGGACGCGGGCTGGTTCAGGCGGGCCGCGGGCTGCTACGAGACGGTTCTCGCCAAGGAGCCGCTGCATCCGCGGGCCCGGCTGTATCTGCGTGACGCGAAGGAGTCGCTCAGGATGTATTACGACGAGGAGAAGGAA
>CAYPNR010000008.1:26720-39755 GCA_964412125.1 uncultured Planctomycetota bacterium
GGCGTGCTGCGTCTGCCCGTCGGCAAACTTCAGTTGAGCGTGCGCGCGCGACGCTGTCTCGACGCCATAGGAGTCAAGGTGCTCGGCGAACTCATCCAGAAGAGCGATCACGAACTGCTCAGCCAGCGCAACTTCGGACAGACCTCTCTCGCCGAAGTGAAGGAACAGTTGGCCAAATACGGTCTCACGTTGAGAAGCAGCGATTAGGGGAGAGTCGATGAGCAGACCGTTGCTTCTGCTCCTGCCGCTGGCGGCCGCTCTCGGATGTCAGCAGTTTCCGTCCTACACGGTGAGGATCGCGGCCGTTTTTCCGCCCAGGATGGAGAGCAGACTGCCGGAGCGGATGAAGATCGCGGTGATACCGGTGCGCGAGGGCCCGGTCCGGTCGGGCGCCGCCAGCCGCGTCGCCTCTCTCATCGAGCAGTTCCTCATCGAGGATCCCCGTTACTCCATTCTCGAGCGCGAGGCGCTTAAGGGAATCATGCAGGAGCGCGAACTGGCCGAGACCGGCCTGCTCGAGCGCGAGCCGGAACTCCGCGCCAAAGCCAGAATGAAGGGCGCGGACGCGCTCGTATTCGTCCGCGTCACCGGCTTCGACAAAAGACGCATCAGGATCACCAGGCGCGAGCGCGTTCACGAGCATCGGCGCACCGCCGTATGGTTCGGCTACAGGTCGCGCGGGAAGACTCGTATAGGTGTGGTGCCGATTCACACTCATCGCACGCGTGTGGTGCCGCGCGACTATTTCGCCGTCAAGGCGGACGTGGAGGTCGTCCTGAAGATGGTGAACGTGGCCACCTCCGAGCAGATGGTCACCAAGTCCTCCGCCGGCTCGTGGCAGTCGGAACTGGTACGCGAGCGGCCGCCGGAGGTGAGCGAAGCGGAAGCGGTCACGTTCGCGGTGAAGGAAGCGATAAAGCCGTTCATGCGGGAGATATCGTGGGTGGGCGACGTGGACGTGATAAGGTTGCCTGCGGCGAACAACCGGGTCTGGGACACGGCCAACAAATTCGCGGCCCGGGGCGCGTGGGAGCGCGCCGCCGAGCAGTACCGACGCGCGCTGCACACGGGTGAGGTGCGTCGCAGCCCGCACGCCATGGCGGCGGTGCATTACTGTCTGGGCGTCGTCTGCGAGGCGCAGGGCCTCTGGCGCGAGGCGCTGCAGGAGTACGACGCGGCGTTGAAACTCGATCCCGGCAGCGAGGCCCTGATAGACGCCGCGGCGCGCGCGCAGAAGAAGATGAACGGACGCGCCGAGCCGCGCGAGATCCGCGAGGAGTAAGCGCGGGCGACCGCCGCGTCGGTATTGAATATTTCAGTACGGACGGCGTCTGCAGGAACGGGATGAGTTGGGGGTTGAGGACATGCGCTGGATGCTTGCGGTGGCGATCGTCGCGTTTTGCGCGGGTCTGACCGCGCAGGCGCCGGGACGGCGGAAGTTGCTGGCGAAACGCGCCGCCGAACTCGACGCATATCGAAAACTGGCCGAGTACGTCAAAGGTCTCAAAATCTCCAGCAAGACCACCGTCAGGGACTTCGTCACCGAGTCGGATCGGATAAACTCGTCGTTTCGAACCGCCATAAAGGGCGCCAGGATCACCGCCGTTCGGTATCTCGACGACGGCACCTGCGAGGTCGACATGGAGTTGACCATCGAGCGCGTCATAGAGGAACTGGAGCGGATAAAGAAACGCGTCTACAGAGGCGGAGCCTGGCGGGACGTGGTGTTCGAGAACATCAAGCGCTACGCCGAGCGGAAGAAGATCGAGGCGACCGGCGCGGGCGCCGCGCGCGAGGCGCTCCTGGCCGACCGGAACGTCCAGGACAACTACATCTCGCCGGATCCGTCCCGCAAGCACGACTGGAGCGGAATGAAGATATGGGAGGACGCGCATCCGCGCGACCGCCTGATGGCGAAGCGCGGCGCGGAGCAGCAGGCGATCGCGCGACTCGCCGAGTACATCAAGGGCCTGAAGATCAGCGGCTCCACGACCGTCAGAGACTTCGTCACCCGTTCCGACGAGGTGCGCTCCGAATTCGAGCACTTCATCAAGGGCGTTCGGATCACCGGCTATACTTACTATCCCGACGGCACGGTGGAGGCGGAGGCCGAAGTGACCATCGAACGCGTGGTGGAGGAGTTGACGCGGATAAAGAAGCGCGTCTTCGGCGCCGGCGGATGGCGCGACGTGGTGATGGAGGACATCAAGAGGTCGACGGAGAGGAAGTTGATAAAGGCCGTGGGCGTCAACACGCTGGGCTCCAAGTACACCGACCGGACCGCGGAGCGGCCGCCCGCCGCGACCGGGCCCGCGCCCGCGGTGCAGAAACGCCCCCCTCCGGAGTGGGCGAGACGAACCGTCGAGGCGACCGGCACGGGTGTTCCGCCGGAGGACGCCGAGAGTCGGGAGCAGGCGGCGTTGCTGGCGGAGCGCGCCGCCGAGAGAGACGCGCTCCGCAAACTGGCCGAGGCGATTTACGGACTCAAAGTCAAAGGCGAGACGACGGTAAAGGATTTTGTCGCCGAGAAGGCCGTGGTGAAGACGGAGTTACGCAAGGCGCTGATCGTCGGCGCCGGGCGGACGGCCCGCAAGACCGGGCCGGACGGAACGGTGGAACTGACTTTGAAGGTGGACCTGCGGGAGGTCTGGCGGGTGCTGGAGCGCCACATGGGCCCCGGCGGAGGCGGAGCCGGGAAGAAAGAAGAGGATGAATAGGAGCGACGGTATGAGGTTGCTGCTTCTGTTGATTTTGGTGGCGATCGTCGCGGGCGTTTTCGGCTGCAAGGGAGAGCCGCAGAGGGAGCCGACCTACAGGCACGACTGGGAGTCGGAGACGGTGAAGCCGGACTGATACGGCGTCTTGAGGCGCGAGGAGGCGAAAGATGAGGCCGGCCGTGTGTTTTCTGATGGCGTTGTGCCTTGCGACCGCTGCGGCGCAGGACGCGTCGCAGGGCGTCAAGGAGGTGATCGTCGAGGGCGAAAGCGTCGGAGAAGGCGAGGCCGCCGCGGCCGAGGCGCTGAAGGACGCTTTCAGAAAGGCGGTGGAGCAGGGCTGCGGCGTCTTCGTCACGTCCAAGTCCGAGGTGCGCGACTACCAACTGATCTACGACATGATTCTGACGGAGTCGCGGGGCTACATCGTCGGCTACGAGATACTGGGCAGGAGGCGGGACGGCAAGCGCTGCGTGGTGAAGATCAGGGCGCGGGTGTCCCTGAAGGAGTTGAAGGAGGACTGGGCGAGTCTGCGATTCGTACTCCGCCAGAAAGGCAACCCGAAGTTTCTGGTGGCCGTGGTCGATCGCGTTGACGGCAGGAACCGCGAAGGCGGACTGGCGGAGACGGAGATCGTGGCGAAGATGGTGAAGGAGGACGTTCCGTGCGTGAACCCGCGCATCGCCGAAGGCGCGCTGAAGCGCGAGAGGGAGGCGGCGCGTGTGGCCGGCGACAAGGACAGACTCGCGGCGCTCGCCGGAAAGGTGGAGGCGGAAGTGGTGCTGCTCGGCTCGGTGGAGGCGGTCTTCAAAAAGGAGAGCAAGCCTTACGGAGCGGTGAGGCGCGTCTGGTACGACGCGGCCGTCTCGATACAGGCGGTACGCGCGGACGACGGCCTGGTGATCGCGTCGTTTGTGAAGTCGTTGGAGTTGGGCGCCCGCGGCTGCGCGGAGAGCCGCAGCGCCGCCGCTCAGAAAGCGTTGCGCGCGGCCGCCGCGACCGCGGCCGAGAAGTCGCTTTCGGCCGTGCTCTCCGCCTGGTCCCGCGAACTGGTCAGGGGCACGTTTCTCTGCATCGAGATGAGGCACACCACCTACGGCGAGGCCCGTAAGATGCGGGACAAACTCAACGGAATACGTTTCACGCGGGACGCCACCATAGACGATTTCTCCTCCGGCGTGGCCGCCATAAGGTTTCGCACGCCGTACACCGCCCGGCAGTTCCTCGAAAGGCTGCTGCGCGCCGGGGTCGTCGAGGAGAGCGCCGTCGTGGAGCGCTCCGCCGGCAGGATATGCCTGGACATGTCCGGAGGCGGATAGGCGAAAAGCGCGCCCGAAACGATAGGAGGACGATACCGTGAGATGGCTGCTCGGCGTTCTCGCGACCCTCATTCTCGTTTCCGTCGCGGGCTGCTTCTACGCCGGCGCCGACGTCTCTCCGCAGGGACGCGGCGGCGAAGAGGTGCTCGGCGTGGAAAAAGAGAAACGGGTCGTCGAAGAACACGAAGTCGTGGAGTGAGAGACGCGGCGGTCGGAGTCGCCTCTTGCGGCGTCCGCTACGCTTCGGACGTCCGCAGATAGTGTTCGCAGACGGCGGCGAGTGCCTCTCCGCGTCCGACCTTTTTGCGCCCTTTACGCGCCTTTTCCACCGCGGTTTCTATGATTTTCTCCTCGTTTTCGTCCACGAAGAACTCCATAACCACCCCGAAACGCGCCGGGTCCACACCTTCGGTCACCGGAGGAGGCCGCTCCTGCAGGAGTTCGGCCAACTCGCGGAGTTCGGCGTCGGTGAACGCCAGCAACCGTTGCGTCTCTTCCCGGTCCATGTCCGCCACCATTCGTGCGACGTCTTCCCATCTGAATCGTCCGCGCAGCCGGTTCATCATCAACGTCCGCAGCCGCGCCTCTTCTTCACCGCTGTCGACCACCACGCATGGAACCTTTTTGAGCCCCGCTTCCTTAGCCGCTCTCAACCTGTGCGCGCCGTCTATCACCTCCCAGCCGCCTTCGACGGGTCGCACCAGCAGCGGCTGAACGCAGCCGTACTTCTTGAACGCCCTCACCAGCGCGCGAAACAGTCGCTTCTCCATGACGTTCGGATTCCAGTCGTTCTCGGAAAGGCTCTCCACACGCAGGTTTTGCACTTTCATGAGACCGTCTCCTCAATCGTGATCGTTACGGGCACGTTCCTGTGGCGCGTCGAGGTCGCAGATGAAGTAGAACGGGCGGGACGTCAGTTCGCCGGAGAGTCGCGCGGCCGCGCGCGCGAGGTCGAATTTCGCCGCGCCGCCCTTTATGTAGACCCGCTGGCGCCACCACTCCCTCAGCAGCCTTTCGACGTCCGGCTCGCGCCCGATCCGCTCCGCCAGCGCCCGCTCGAGCAACTGCGGCGTGTGCAGAACCGTCCGGTCCATCTCGTGCGCGGCGAGCGCGGCCAGCAGTCGCCGACCGATCCGCGGCAGTCCTATCCGGCCCACGCAGACGAAGCCGGCCTTCTGCAGAAAGCCGCTGTATCCGCCCATCACGGCCAGACACTCGACGAAACGGACCCCCAGCAGCGGCATCGTCTCGCGCAGCAGATACGCGGCCAGTCCCAGTCCGCGGAACCTCGGCTCTATGACCAACCGCTGCATCACCCTCATCTCGCGGTTGAGAAGCGCTCTTCGCGCCGACGCCGTCAGTCTGCCCGCGTACCGGCCGCCGGTCGCCTCGTTTCTCAAGGCGCATGCGTTCATCGCGTAAGCGTATACGACGACGCCGATCGGCTCGCCGTCGAGGAGCAGCAGAAACACCCTGTCGACTATCCCCACGCTGTGACTGCGGTAGTGGAGATGCGAGAAGCGGCGCCAGTCCTCCAGCCCGCCCGGCGCCACGGTGATGCGCTCGAACATGCTGAACGGCTGTCGTCGCCGCCCGCTGCGCTCGACGACGTCCCAGCGACCCGCGCCGCGCCACACGACCTCCACGTCCGGCTGAAGATCACGCACTATATCATCGTGGCAGGTCGCGCAGACGAGTCCCGTCCCGCTGCGGTCGCTGATGCGGCGGACGTTGTGCGCGATCACCCGCGCGGTCACCCTGTCGAGTGTCGAGCAAAACTCGTCTATCAAAAGGATTTCCGGCTTACGGGCCAGCGCGGCGGCTATGCGGAACCTGAAACGCTGACCGTCGGACAACTCCGACGGCCGCCGCAGCATGACGAACGCCTCGCCAAGGCCGGTGAGCGTCAGCAGGCGTAACGCTTCGGAGAAGCCGCAGGGCAGACCGTCTATGAGCGCCGCCTCGCCGAGGTCTATCTCCGTCGTCGAGAGAGCGCCGCGCACCTTCGCCGCGATCGCCCTGAGCAGCGAACTCTTGCCGCAGCCGCTGGGCCCTCTCACCAGCACCACCCTGCCGCGTCCCACCGGTATCTCGACCTTCTCCGCGACCGTCATCAACCTCTCGCCCAGACCTATGCCGAACAGCGACTGCACGCGTCCGGCCCGCTCGGTGGGTGTCGGCGCGGCGCTCCCGTAGGAGACGGAGATCGACAGGCGCTCCATGCTTTATATGTCCTCCGGCAGATAGTCGGGCACGGGCGAGTCGCCTTCCCCGGAAGGCTCCTCTCCGTTGAGCATGGCCCGCAGCCGCGCCACGGCCTGGCCGGAGTCCGTTCCCGTCGCGGCGGCGGCGGGGTCGTCCAGACAGACCGCCATGTGTATTTCTCTTCCGCAGGAGCACTCGAGACGGTAGGAGGCGTAGCGCACGCCGTTTCCGCTCCTTCCGCCGGAGGGGCCGGCCAGTTGGAACAACAGCAGGTCGCGCAGGAGCGAGCCGCCGGCGTGCGCCTCCAGCACCTCCAGGATCCGCATCAGCACTTCGTCTTTCATCGTCGCTTCTCCCATCGCTTGTGTGAGGTACGCAATCTGCGCTTCCGATACACGGTCTCAGGAGGCGGGCGCGTCCTCCGGCGCGGATCGGGCGATGGTGCGACGGGCGCGTTGCATGTAGGTGCAGACGTTCTTCTGTGCGATTCCGAGCCGCTTCGCTATCTCACGCTGGGTCAGCCCCTCGTTGTAGTACAGGTCGAACACCTCCCGCTGGCGGCCGGAGAGCCGGTCGCGCGCGGCTATCATCCGCCTGGTCGAGACGATCTCTCGGATCATCCTCAGCAGATCCTCTTTTTTGAGTCTGCCGTGATTCAGTCTGCCGGCGTCCATGCTCGGCAGGAGTTTTTCGACCTCGGGACAGATTCTGGAGCACCGCTCCCTTCGAGGACAGTTTCTGCAGACCATTTCCGAACCCTCCAGCATGTGGGCTGAAGGGTCCGGCTCTGACGGGCTCCGGCTCGCGGGCTCCGGCCCGCCGCAGCGGCGCAGGGCGGCTGTCCGCGGACCCGTTTATGAGGGGCGATTCACGCCCTTTCTTTTTCTGTGACGCCGGCCCGGCTTGCCGGGGTCAGCGCATCTTTTTCCTCCACTTTGAGCACCGCGCGGAAGTAACAGCGGCATTTTCTACACCAGACCACCGCCTCGCCCTCTTTCAGGATGAAATCGGTTTCTTTCTTGCAGTTGGGGCAGAGGAGGTGACCTTTCCGTTTAGGAACCACGGCACGTCTCCATAACGCACAGTTAACACAGCGCCCCCGATATGCGAAGGTGGAAAGAGGGCAACGGCCGCAACTACAGGGTTTATATAGGATAACAGCCGACACGCCTCCTACCGTGCCCTCGCGGTTTCGCGGAACAGTGCCAGGCCCGCGTTTCACTTTATAATATACACGTTAAAAAGCACCAGTCAAGGTTGTTAACAAATAATTTTCAATCGCGTTTGACATGCGCCTCGTTATGTGTTATTGTTTAAGGCGCAAGCGGCTTGGAGAAACGTCGTGGGTAAACACATAGGACAGATGATCAAGGAACTGCGGCTCCGTAAAGGGTGGACCGTTCGAAAACTGGCGGAACTCGTCCACAAGACGCCGGCCTACGTCAGCCTCATAGAAAACAAGAAAAGAGAACTGAAAACGCCGCTTCTGGAGGCGTTCGCGAAAGCGCTGGGCGTCTCCCCCGCGTACTTCCTCCAGGAGCATCCCGGCGCGGAGACGAAGGCGGAAGACGTGCTGCGCATGCTGCTGCGCGACCTGGAGGAGATAGCGGAACGCTACGCGCCGGAGGGTTACGTGCGCTTCGGACGCGCGCGACGCATACCGGTCGTCTCCTACACCGCGGCCGGCGACCCCGTCGAGTACGAAGACATGTTCCCGGTGGGATGCGCGGACGAGTACGTCGACTGCTTCGCCGAAGTCTCCGACGAGCACGCCTTCGCGCTGCGCATCCGCGGAGACTCGATGGAGCCGTGGCTGAAGGACGACGACATCGTGATCGTCTGTCCGTCCTGGCCGGTGAAGGAAGGCAAGCCGGTGGTGGCGAAGGTTCGGGACGGGGAGATAACGTGCAAGATCTACAACCGCAGCGGCGGCAAAGTGGTTTTGAGGGCCGTGAATCCGGAGCACGCGCCGCTGGTGGTGGACGAGAAGGAGATCGTGTGGATCTATCCGGTCGGCAAAGCCGTCTGCAACGTGTATTGACGGCCGCCGCGGCGCCTGTGGAAAGCGCGCCGATGTTGACGGGGCGGTCGGCGACTGTTAGAATCGGTGCGCCGTAAGGAGGGTCTCCATGCGGATCGCCGTGATCTCCGATATTCACGGTAATCTCACGGCGCTCGAGGCGGTTCTCGACGACATAGTCACGCAGGACGTCGACAAGATCTTCTGCCTCGGCGATCTCGTCGGCTACGGGCCGCATCCGCGTGAGGTGATAGACATAGCGCTCAGGTACTTCGAGTTCTGCCTGCGCGGCAATCACGACGAGGCGGTCACCTACAGAATACCCAAGAACTTCAATCCGGTGGCCACGCGCAGCGTCTTCTGGACGCGCAAGCGTCTGAAGCCGGCGCCGACCAGCCCCATTCACGCCATACGGCGCTGGACCTTCATGCGCAAGAAACTTCAGGACGTCGTTCAGGTCGACGATCTGCTGTTCGCCCACGGCACGCCGAAGAGTTTCTACGACTACATAGACTCCATAAAGGCCGCGAGAAAGGTCTTTCAGACCATGTTTCCGCCGGACGTCACGACGCTTTTCATAGGACACAGTCACATACCGGTCGTCTTCGTCGAGGCCGAGCAGGGCATTCGCCTGCTGAACTACGACTCGCCGCAGCGGCCGCCGCTGCGCAGGTTCCGCCTCATCGTGAACGTGGGCAGTGTGGGACAGCCGCGCGACGGCGATCCGCGCGCCTGCTACGTCGTGGTCGACGACGAGGAGAACCGTTTCTGGTATCGCCGCGTGGAGTACGACGTCGAAAGAGTGATCAGGGACATATATTCGCGGGCCGGACTGCCCAAGGACAACGCCAACAGGCTCAGGGGCGGTTACTGAAGGCGGGCGAGTGGCGGAAGGGCAGACGCTGGGGACTTAAAATCCCCTGTCCCGTAAGGGGCGTGCGGGTTCGATTCCCGCCTCGCCCACAGCGTGTGGAGGAACGGCGCGATGTTCATGTGGAAGACGGCGCTTGTGGGCACCGTCGCCGTCGTGCTCTTCGGTACGGGGCTCTACTTCCTGCTCCGCTCCGCCGAGATCGCGGGATATCGGCCGGTCGAGGCCGGACTGCTTCACGCCGAGGTGGAGCGCAGCATCGCCATCCGCTACAGCAGACGCTCGCGCATCTCCTCCGTCCGCGAGTACGCTCCCTCGCTGGCCTACACTTACAAGGTCGACGGCGTCGAGTACAGAGGCAGCCGTTTCCGCCTGCCGTCGGAGGCGGTCTCGCATTCGGAGTCGCTCATCAGAACTCGTCTGGTCCGGAGAGGACTTCTGAAGCCGGGCGAGGTCCGTTTCGTCTCCTCGCCCTCCCGTCCGCCCCGCAGGATAACGATTTACGTGAACTCACGCGACCCCCGCGACTCGGCGGTGGTCCTCGACTTCGGCGACTGCGCCGGCTATCAATGGTATTTTCTGTTGTCGTCGCTGTTCCTCGGCGCACTCGCGTTGCTCGCCTTCTTCATCGAGCGCGGCCGCCTGGAGGAGCACGAGCAGCGGCAGCGGAGAAAACTTCTTTCGCAACTGCATGAGAACGACTGAGGTCGCTTTCCTGGACGACCTCAGCGGTCGAGAAAGACGCCGTGGTTCTGCTTCGCCAGTCGTTCGAGCAGTCGGCGGCCGCGCTTCTTCAGACCGAAACCTATCGTGTTTATCGTCACCCGACCCCGGTTCAACTTCGCTATCTCGCTCAGTATCTTCTCGGGGTCGCGTATCGTGCCGGCC
Source organism: uncultured Planctomycetota bacterium (assembly GCA_964412125.1). Classification (GTDB taxonomy): domain Bacteria; phylum Planctomycetota; class SKW154; order SKW154; family SKW154; genus CAYPNR01. The sequence continues at coordinate 36,738 of CAYPNR010000008.1, forward strand.
GTCGGCAGTCCGTCCGAGAGCAGGTATATCGTGTCCGCCTCGGTGTCCTTCAACGCGAAGACCAGCGTGTCGTAGATGTTCGTCATGCCGTTCGGCCTGAACGTCTGCACGAACGCGATCGCTTCGTCCTTGAGACGGACGCTCGCCTTCTGGATGCTCTTGTGCCAGGGATGATAGTTCTGGTTGTAGAAGATGATGTTGAACCTGGTGTCGAAGGTGAGTCTGCGCACGGCGGAGATCAACTCCTTCTTCGCCATCTCTATCTTGGTGACGGTCTTTTCGGTGGTTTTTCCGTTCTTTTCGCCCGGGGAGGTCGTTCGTTCGGGGAGTTTCGAGCGGTTTTTCTTCTTGTAGGCCTGTGCCATCGAACTGGAGACGTCGATTATGAAGATGACGCGCCGGCTGGAGACCGCGGTGCCGAAGAAGGTGGGACCGCGGCTTGTGGTCCTCGGCGGCGGGAATGCGAACTCCTTTTCGTTTTCGCGCCACCATTTCCACCACTCCGCCGGCTCCGCCATGTCTTCGCCGGTCACCTCCTTCAGCGCCTCGATGATGAAGGCGCGTCGCCTGCCGCCGGCCGTCCGCACGCGTTTTATCAACGCCTCCACCGCGCTCCTGTCGCGCTGGTCGAGTATTCCCGCGATCGCCGCGTCGCGGACGCGCGAGTCCGGATGGTCGACCAGGTCCGGCAGTTTACGAGCGAGACGGCTGTCGGAGCCGCGGCACGCCGCGTCGATCGCGGCCGCTATCACTTCGGGATGCTTGCTGTCCAGCGCCTCGATGAGGTGGTCCATGACGTCGCCGATCTCGCGGTCGCGCAGCACACGTATCGCCAGCATGGCGCTGCGCAGGTCGGAGTCCCTGACCATTTTCCCGATCGCGGCGAGCGCTTCCGGCTCGGAGAACTCCGACAGGTAGAGGGCGGCGCGGTAGCGCACCTCCGCGTCGCGGTCTTTGGTCCATCTGACCGCGGCCTTGATACCGCGTTTGACGAGTGCGCCGTCGAGCGGCAGCAGTGAGAGGAGGTGCACTTTTGCGGCGCTTGTGCGGCCGCGTCTGTTTCTGTGGACGCCGTCGATGAGCGTCCACAGTCTTCCGGCCTTCGCCGCCTCCGCGTAAGCGTATCGGAACGCCGGCGCCAGTTCCGCGTCTTCGAAGCCCCACGCGACGGACGCGAGCGCCTCCGCCGCGTCCGCCGTTCCCATGGCGCCGAGACTGTAGACCGCCTGGCATCTCAGTCCCGCCTCTTTTTCGTTGCGGAAGACCTTCAACAGGAAGTTGACCGCTTTGCGTTCCTTTTTCCGGCCGAGCGCGATGAGCGCTTCCACTTTCGCCGGTATCTCCTCGGCGGCGTTGTAGCGCGCGATGATCTCGTCCGTCGACTCCGCCAGCGCGACGAGAGCGGAAAGCAGCACGACCGTCGCCGTGACGAGTCTAAAACTCCGCATATTCCGGCACCTCCCCCATGTACTGTGTCAGCAGCGCACGCGGCACACCGATGTCCGCAAGGAGAACCTGTCCCGTGAAGCGCCGGGCGTTTTCGGCGGCGAAACCGGTCTTCAGCGCCGCGAACGTGACGGTCATTCTCGCTTCGACGGCGATCGGCATCGGCTCGCCTGTGTCGCCGTTCATGCCGCTCGGCACGTCGACCGCGAGCACCGGACCGCGTTTGTCGTTGACGCTCTCGACCACCGCGCGCTGCAGGGGGCGCATCTCTCCTTTCAGGCCCGCGCCGAGCAACGCGTCGATCACCAGCGTCGCCTCGGCCAGCCCCGCTCTCAGGCGCTCCGTCTCGCCGGGGTCGAGCAGATGCAAGGTGGGTATGCCCATTTTGCGGACGATGTGCAGATTGGTTTGAGCGGCGCCGCCCGGCCGGAGTTTCGTGGCCATTCCGGCGACGAAGAGACGCACCGGATAGCCCATGTTCGCGAGGTGCCGCGCCGCGCAGAAGCCGTCGCCTCCGTTGTTGCCCACGCCGCAGACCACCGCGATCGGCAGTCGTTCGGGCTGGAGTCGCGCGGCGGCGCGCGCCGCCGCGCGTCCGGCGTGCTCCATCAACAGAAGTGTGGGTATGCCGTACTCCTCGCGGCATCGCGTGTCCATCTCGCGCAACTTCTCCAGCGGGAGATGTCGCTTCTCCATCTCCTACTCCTCGAAATAGGCCACCGCTCTTCTGAATATACGAAATCCGTCGCCTTCGTTCGGTCGATCGGTCGTCCGCTGCCAGAAAGGATGATGATACCAGAAAATGTGTCGCTCCGGATGCGGCATCAGTCCCAGAACGCGGCCGCTGCCGTCGCGGACGCCCGCTATCGCCGCAAGCGAGCCGTTGGGGTTGTCCGGATAGCGCTGCGTCGGACGACCTTCCGCGTCGGCGTAGCGGAACACCACCTGTTCCCGCTCGAGGAGTTCCTCCATCACGGACTCTTCCGCGGTGAATTTTCCTTCGGCGTGGGCCACGGGCAGATACAGCGTCTCGCCTTTTCGGGCGAACGCGCAGTCCGCTTCGCAGACCAGGCGGACCCAGCGGTCCTCGAATCTTCCGGAGTCGTTCGGCGCCAGCGTCACCGTCTGTTTCACCTCGCCGTCGAGCCGCGGCAGCAGACCGGTTCTCGTCAGCACCTGAAATCCGTTGCAGATGCCGATGATGAGTTTGTCGGCGTCGGCGAACGCGCGGAGCGCGTCGGCGAGGAACGTACGCATCTGCAGCGCCAGCACCGCGCCGGCCGCGATGTCGTCGCCGTATGTGAAGCCGCCGGGTATCGCCAGTATCTGATGGCGTGAGAGGATGCCCGGATCTTCACGAAGGGCGTTTATGTGGACCGGTCGGGCGCGCGCGCCCGCGCGCTCGAACGCGAAAACCGTTTCCCTGTCGCAGTTGGTGCCCGCCGCGCGCAGCACCAGAACGTCCACCATTTCCGTCCGCTCCTCGTAGAGGTATTTCCCTTAGATGATACCCGCGCGCGCGCCCGCCCGCAACAGCCGCCCGCGTTCCCGACCGGAACGGTCCGCCGCCGG
>CAYPNR010000009.1:0-36834 GCA_964412125.1 uncultured Planctomycetota bacterium
GCCGCGGAGGAGAAGGCCGCCGACGAAGGTTCCGAAGCCGCCGACGGCGGAGACGTCGAAACGACTTCCGGAGACGAGCCGGTTGAGGAGGAGAAAGAATGAGGGATCCGGTTGAGGTGATGGCGCAACTTACGCCGGTGGTGATAGAGAGCGACGGTCGCGTCGAACGCACCTACGACATCTTCAGTCGCCTCCTGAAGGACAGAATCATCTTCATCGGCATGCCGATAGACGATCGCGTCGCCAACGTGGTCATTGCGCAGATGCTGTTTCTGGCGATGGAGAACAAGAAACAGGACATAAATCTGTATCTGAACACGCCGGGCGGCACCGTCACCGCGGGTCTGGCCATCTACGACACCATCAAGTATGTGAGTTGCGACGTCTCGACCGTCTGCGTCGGACAGGCGTCGAGCATGGGCGCGGTGCTGCTGGCGGCCGGCGTGAAGGGCAAGCGTTACAGTCTCCCGCACGCTCGTATAATGTTGCACCAGCCGTGGGGAGGCGCGGAAGGAACCGCTTCGGACATATCGATTCAGGCGAAGGAGATCAGTCGCATAAAGGTCATACTCAACAACATCCTCGCGAGGGAGACCGGTCAGAAACTCGAAAAGATAGAGAGAGACACCGATCGCGACTTTTACATGTCGCCGGAGGAGGCGAAGGAGTACGGCATAATCGACGACGTGATCGCGACGTTCAAAGAGGAGAGGAAGTTGAAGTAGGCCGTCGACTCCGGACGCGGCTCGCGCGACGGACGCGGAGCCGCGGCGTTCGGACTCGTCTGTGGAGGCCGCGCTGATGGACGACTCGTCGGAAGGTCCGCCTCGCTGTTTCTTCTGCAACGCCGGCGGCCAGGGCGCCGTCAGAATGGTCAAAGGGCCGAAAGGCGTTCACATCTGTTACGACTGCGTGGAGGTCCTGCATTCGGTCATCCTGCAGGAGAAGAAGCGGATGCACGCGCAGTCGTTCCTCCGCGGCGGCGATCTGCCGAAGCCCGAGGAGATGAAACGGCGGCTCGACGAGTACGTCATCGGTCAGGAGCGCGCGAAGAAGGTGCTTTCGGTCGCCGTCTACAACCATTACAAGCGGCTGCTTTCGGCTTACGATCCCAAGGGCGTGGAGATAGAGAAGTCGAACATCCTGTTGATCGGCCCCACCGGCGTCGGCAAGACGCTGCTGGCGCGCACGCTCGCGAAGATTCTCAACGTTCCTTTCGCGATAGGGGACGCGACGACGCTGACCGAGGCGGGCTACGTGGGCGAGGACGTCGAGAATCTTCTTTTACGACTTCTGCAGGCGGCGGACTTCGACCTGCAGCGCGCGCAGCAGGGCATAATCTTTCTCGACGAGTTGGACAAGATAGCGAAGGCGCCCGTCAACGTTTCCATAACGCGTGACGTAAGCGGCGAGGGAGTTCAACAGGCGCTGCTGAAGATGCTGGAGGGAACGACCGCGAACGTTCCGCCGCAGGGCGGTCGCAAGCATCCCGAGCAGCAGTACATTCCGTTCGACACCACACACGTTCTGTTCATATGCAGCGGAGCGTTCGTCGGAATGGAAGAGACGATAAGACGTCGAATCGGCAAGGCGGCGATCGGATACAAGCAGGAGGAGCCCGCGGTCGAGGACCACAAGGAATACGACGAAGTCATGCGACAGGTGACGGAGGACGATTTGATAAAGTACGGCATGATTCCGGAACTGGTCGGAAGAGTGCCGGTGGTCGTGACGCTCGACAGTCTCGGCGAGGACGAACTGGTGCGGATCCTGACCGAGCCGAAGAACGCCATCGTTCGGCAGTACAAACATCTGTTCGAGATGGAAGGCAAGATGCTGGAGGTGGGCGAAGAGGCCTTACGCGAGATCGCCAAGAAGGCTCTGGAGAAGGGCACCGGCGCCCGCGGCCTTCGCTCCATCGTGGAGGAACTCATGCTGGAGGTGGTCTACGAGATGCCGAGCCGCGAGGACGTCGTTCAGTACACGATCACGCCGGAGTTCGTCCGCGGCGAGACGCCGAAGCCGGAGACGGCCGGTCGGGACGCGTTGCGCGGCAAGTCGCAGGGCTCCAAACAGACCAGGCGCAACAGGAGAAAGCGCGCGTAAGAGCGACTGACGCGGAGGTCTTCCGATGAGCGGTTCTCAAAAAGATCCCCGGGGCGGCGCGCTTCCCTCGCGTTACGATTTCGCGCGATACGAGCGGGAAGTCTATCGCATGTGGGAGGAGGGCGGCTACTTCTCCGCGCCCGTCGACGAGGACCCCGAAAAGGTGCCGCACTACTGCATCGTCATTCCGCCTCCGAACATAACCGGCGAACTTCATATGGGTCATGCCCTCAACAACACCATACAGGACGTGTTGATCCGCTACCATCGCATGCTCGGCGAGGCCGTTTTGTGGCTGCCCGGCACCGATCACGCCTCCATCGCCACCGAGAACATCGTGGAGCGCGGACTCGCCGCGGAGGGACTGTCCAAACGCGACATAGGCCGCGGGGAGTTTCTCAAACGTGTCTGGCGCTGGAAGGAGAAGTACGGCGGCATAATCGCCGAGCAACTCCGCCGGCTCGGCGTCTCATGCGACTGGTCGCGCGAGCGCTTCACCATGGACGAGCATCTCTCCCGCGCCGTTCGTGAGGCGTTCGTCCGCCTCTTCCGCGACGGTCTCATCTATCGGGGCGAGTATCTCGTGAACTGGTGTCCGCGCTGCCGTACCGCGCTCTCCGACGACGAGGTCGAGCGAAAGGAGGAGCACGGCTCGCTCTGGCGCCTGCGTTATCCTTTCGAGGACGGCTCCGGCCACGTCGAGGTCGCCACCACGCGGCCGGAGACCATGCTCGGCGACACCGCCGTCGCGGTTCATCCCGACGACGCCCGTTACGGACCGCTGCTCGGCAAGCGTGTGGTTCTGCCGCTGCTGGAGCGGCCCATACCCGTCATAGCGGACGAGGCGGTCGATCCGGACTTCGGCACCGGCGCCGTCAAGATAACGCCGGCGCACGACCCGGCCGACTTCGAGATGGGCAGGCGGCACGGCCTCGGTTTCGTCAACATCCTCAATCCGGACGGCACGCTCAACGAGAACGCCGGCCCCTACGCCGGTCTCGACCGCTACGAGGCCCGGAAGAAGGTTCTCGAAGACCTCGAGAGTCGCGGCCTTCTCGGCGCGGTCGAGGAGCACGTCTCCGCGGTCGGCCACTGCTACCGGTGCGGCACGGCGATCGAGCCTTACGTCAGCGAGCAGTGGTTCGTGAAGATGCGGCCGCTCGCCGGGCCGGCCGTCGCCGCCGTCGAGAGCGGCCGTATGCGTTTCGTACCGGAGCGCTGGACCGACTATTATCTTTCGTGGCTTGAGAACGTCCGCGACTGGTGCATCAGCCGCCAACTCTGGTGGGGGCACCGCATTCCGGTCTTCTACTGCGACTGCGGCCACACCTTCGCCGACGCGGGCTCGCCGTCCTCCTGTCCCGAGTGCGGCTCCGCTTCCATAAGACAGGACGAGGACGTTCTCGATACGTGGTTCTCTTCGGCGCTGTGGCCCTTCTCGACGATGGGCTGGCCCGCTTACGAGACCGGCGACGGTCGCGCGCTCATCGAGCGTTACTTTCCGACCGACGTTCTCGTCACCGACCGTGGCATCATCTACTTCTGGGTGGCGCGGATGGCCATGACGTCGCTTCGTTTCATGGGAGACGTGCCTTTTCCGGACGTCTACATACACGGCACCATACTCGACGAGACCGGCCGCAAGATGTCCAAGAGCCTCGGCAACGGTATCGATCCGCTGGAGATGATAGACGTCTACGGCGCCGACGCCGTGCGCCTGTCGCTGCTGATGCTCACCGTCGAGGGTCAGGACGTCAAACTCTCGCCCACGCGTTTCGAGATGGGCCGCAACTTCTGCAACAAACTCTGGAACGCCGTGCGCTTCGTCGCCTCCAACGTCCGCGACGCGCCCGAGACGCCGCTCGATCCCGAAGACCTGGCGGTCGAGGATCGCTGGGTGCTCTCGCGTCTTCAGAGGCTCGTCGCCCGCCATCACGATCTGATGCGCGGATACGCCTTCAACGCGGTTCTGCGCGAGTTGTACGAATTTGTCTGGCACGTGTACTGCGACTGGTATCTTGAACTGGTGAAACCGCGTTTGCGCGGCGAACTTCCGGGCGGCGCCGCGGCGCGGGAGGTCATGTTCCACGTGGCCGACGCGACGCTGCGGCTGCTTCATCCGTTCATGCCGTTTGTGACCGAGCATCTCTGGCGGGCGCTGTTCGAGTCGGCGGCAAGGGAGAAGCCGAAGATCCGGACGATCCGGGCATACGATGCCCTGGAGCCGATGCTGATGATAGCGCCGGCGCCGGAGCCGCGTGAGGATCTTCTGGACGAGACCGCCGAGGCCGAAGCGGAAGCGCTGGTCGCCTGCGCGCGCGCCGTGCGCGAGATGAAGAGTCGTTTCGGCCTGCCCGCGCGACGCGAAGTCGATCTCGTGCTCGCCGCAGAAGACGAGTCGGCCCTGGAGGTGTTCCGCCGCAACGAGGACTTCCTCCGCCGCATGGCGCAGGTCGGTCGCTTCACCTACACCTCCGACACTTCCCGGCCGCGGGCCTCCGCCGCCGCCATCCTCTCCGAAGTCCGCCTTTTCGTGCCGCTCGGCGGCCTGGTGGACCTCGACAAGGAACGCGCGCGGCTTCGCTCGCGTCTCGACGAGGCGGAGAAGCGTATAGCGAAACTGGAGCGGCTGCTCGCCGACGGGCAGTTCGTCGGCAAGGCGCCGCCGGAGGTCGTCGAGAAGCAACGCACGACCCTCGAAGAACTTCGCGCCGAGCGGGAGCGTCTCGACTCGGCGCTCTCGGAACTGACGTGATTGCCCGCGGCGCGGAGGACGACGTTCGAGCGACGCCGATATGTCCGGAAGCGCGTTTCGGATCGTTTGCGGATGGCTTCGCACGCCGGCGGGATACGCGGCCCGCGCGTGGGCGGGCGCTTCCGACCTGCTGTTCGGCCTTCCGTTTCTCGCCCTCGACCTGACGCTCGGCAATCTTGTCGCGGCCCTCGTTCCGGGCGTCGGCCGAACGAGATTTCATCCGGAGCGCTTCGGCGACGTCCGTTACGTTCGCGTCGAGGGCGGACTCCTGGACGTCTTCCGCGCGGCGCGCTACGCCCGCGCCGTCACCCTCGGCAGGTGGCTCGTCTTCAACGCCGGCGGCGAGTGGTGCCCGGCGCTGGCGCGGCACGAGGTGGCCGGACACGCTCTGGGTCAGGCGCGCCTGCTCGGTCCGTTCTACGTGCCGCTGGTCCTTCTGGATTACGCCGTCACGCTGCAGTGGCTGCGCGGCCCGGCCGCGCTGCTGGGCCGGCAGGGAAGCGTCTCACGCTGGTCGCTGATCGAGCGCTGGGCGGAGGCCTGCGCGGCGAAGGCGCGCTTGTGCGGAGGCGCCGCCGACGTTACACTTCCACGGGAGACGCGGGAGGAGTCGATCTGAATTTATCGGCTCCGGGACGCGTCTATTGATTCGAAAACGTGATGAGGGGGGAAACGATGGCTGCGAAGTGGTCTGCGGCCATACTGATTTCGACCGCGGTCGTCTGGCTCGCGGCGCAGGAGAAGCCCGACGGGGAACTCTTCCGGCCGGCCGTCGAGAAGATCGACCGCGACTGTCCGGTCTGCAACTGGAAAGGGACCGCGCCGGTGAAGCGCTTCGAGGGCCTGTTCAAGCGCGGCGACAAATGTCCGATATGCGGCGGCGCCGCGCGACTCGTCGAGACCATCGACTGGAAGGAAGGCCGCTACGAGGCTCTGGGCGTGGGCACGGGCACCGACGCAAACGCGGCCGTCGCCAAACTCAAGGCGAGACGCTCAGCCAGGGACGGCTCGTTGGTCGGCGTCATGGCGCTGGCGACGCGCATGTCGAAAGCGCTCGGCCTCGCGAAGGTGCCCGACTTCAGTCTGGAACTGAAAGGCCTGATCAAGGAGGCGAAGACGGAGTTGGTACGTGAGGGTGTGGGCGCAGACGGCAGGACACGCTGGGCGCTTGTGCGGACGCGTGTGCCGCTGTGGGGCGCCGGGTCCGTGACCGCGGCGCTCTACGACAGAATGCTCAACGGCTTCATGAAGGCCCGCGGCGTCGAGGCCGCCGCCTCCGCGCCGCCGCGGGTCGAGCGCGAAACCGTGATCATCATAGACGCCCGCGCTCTCAAACGCGCCGTGCGCCTCTCACTGTTTCCGGAGGTGAAGACCCGCGCCGGCCGCTCCGTCTACGACATCTCCAGGGTCTACAAGGAGTACGCTCTCAAGCACGGAGCCGTTCGTTACGTGATTCTCGCCGACAACGCGCTCGATTTCGAGGAACTCAAGAAGCGCATAGAGCGGGAGGACTCCGACGGCGACGGCGGCGACGGCGGCTCGCGTCTCGTTCCGCCGGGACCCGGCCGCGCCGTTCCGTGCGGTGCGGGCGACGGCGGGCCTCCCGCCGCGGACGACGACGGCAAGAAGAAGGACGGCGACGGGGACAGGAAGCGCAAGAAGCGCAAGCGTCGCCGGCTCATAGTGAAGGTGGACCGCGCCGGGGCCGGCGAGGTGACGCCCGAGGAGGAGAAGAAAGGCGCGCCGGTCGAGGTCTCCGAGGAGGACGCCAAGAAGATGGAGGAGGCGGACAAGAAGGACGGCGCGTTGAAAAAAGGCAACGTCATCATCATAGTCGACCGCATCGCCGGCCAGGAAGGAAGACTGCCGACGCTCGGGGAGACGCTGTGCGCGATGCTCCGCCGCGGCCGCGACGGCGGCGACGACAGCCGATGAGGGAGACCGACTGAGATGCGCCCGCTCGCTCTTCTGACGGTGTTTTTCGGCGTTTTGTGCGCGGCCGAACGCGTCCGCCTGGTCGAGCCGTGGACCGGTCCCGGCAGGACGCCGACGAGCGACGGAAAGTTCTGGGACGCCGATCTCGGAGTGGCGTTCGACCACAAAAAGAAACTGTATCTCGTTCTGGGCGACGCGAATCGTGACGCCCGCCGCGTGGCCGGCTCCGTCGTGGGCTCCTCGTCCGACGACGACGCCTCCGACGGACTCGCGATACGCTGGTCGACGCGCGCCGGCGGACTGCCGCGACAGGTGCTGAAGATAGAGCACAAGAGCATGGTGCCGGCCGGCGCCGTCTCGGTCGACGACAGGATCTACCTTTTCGCGATGAACGTTCACAAGTGGTCCTTCGACGGTCCGCCTCCCATAACGGTCGCCTCCGGCGAACTGTTCCGCTCCGACGACGACGGTCGCACGTTCAAACGCGTGCTTCGCTGGTCGAAGCGGGAGCCGATGACGAACGTCTGTCCCGTTCCCGGTCCGCATCCGAAGGAGCCGGAAAAGAAGGTGGTCTGGCTCTTCACGACCGGCAAATTCCGGCGCTCCGACGTCTATCTCGCATGGGTCGCTCCCGGCGATCTGGAGAAGAAGGAGAAGTACCGCTACTTCGCCGGCGAGAAGGACGGGGCGCCGGTCTGGAGCGCGAAGATCGCCGATGCGAAACCGATCGTCGACGGCCGCGTGGGCGAACTCTCGGCGCAGTACGACGAGAAGACGAACAGATGGCTGCTGTCGTATTTCGACTTCTCCGGTCCCCGCGGCCGCTGGCTGCTGCGCGCGGCCGAACACCCGTGGGGTCCGTTCTCCGAGACGGCGGTCCTTCTGAAGGTCGGCGAGCGGCTCGAATGGTTCAAGGAGGCGACGCGCCCGGGCGGCGACGGTCGCCTGAAGCGCGTGCCCTGGGGCGGGCCGTACGGCGGATTCGTGTTGCCGGCGCGCTTCAACAAGGACGGAAAAGTCTTTTTCGCTCTTTCCCTGTGGGTTCCGTACCGCACGTTTCTCGTCTCGGTGAGCGTCAGGGACCTGAAGGAGTTGCGCCGGTTCCCGAAGCGCCGGTGAGCCGGCCCGGGCCGGCTCACCGGTCGATGGTCCGTCATTCGCCTATCTTCGCGGTCCTGCTGCGGTCCCTTCCGTTCACCAGCGTGTTGTACATCAGCGTCGCCGTGGTCGGCAGCACGCTGTAGTCGCCGGGATGATTGCAGCGGATGCGGTATTTGAACGTGTGCGCGCCGGGCGTGAGCCGCTCGACGAACAGTATCGCCCTGTCGAAACGGCTCTCGAACGCGGCGAGTACGCCGCTTCCGCTGCCGCGGACGACGCTCGCGCCGGCCGGTATCGGTGACTCGATGATGATGTAGTTGTACTCCTCCTTCGCGCTCACCTCCACCGTCACTTCCACCTCGTCGTCGCGGCGCAGTTCGTCCGGCGGCTTCTCGTATCGCGTCCGGACGACCAGACCGTTCTCCTCCGGTTCGAGTCGGTCCGACTCCACCGTGTAACGCAGCGTGGCGAAGCAGTGCAGGTCGGCCGGCATCCCCGCGGGATCGAAATAGAACCTGAGCGTGTTCTCGCCGGTTCTGAGAAGGCCGGCGTCGAAGCGGCAGACGAAACGACTCGTGGTCGGATTGTTGAGATCGAGCACGATCTTCCTCTTGTGCGTTTCGTTCAGGCGGACCGTTATCTCACGGCGGAATTCGGGTCGTTTCTTGCCGTCGTCGGCCTTGCCGCTTCCGACGGCCTTCGCGACGCCGGAAAGCGATCCGCCGCACCCGGCGGCGTAGGCTATCAGACCGTAGATCGCCGCGGCCGAGTCCTTGGTGGTGTGCCACTTGTTGCCCTCCCGCTTCGACAGGAGCCACTTCGCCATCGCCGGCAGCAGTCCGCTGTTCGGCTTTATCTCGACGAACGCCTTCATCACATAAGCGGTCGTCTCTATCGAGACGTTCTCCCACTTGTAGTACCAGTCCTTCGTCTCGAAATGGACGCGTTCGCCGTCGACCAGTTTGTCCTTTTCGAGTTCGGCGAGGACCTCGGCGGCCCTTTCCGTCTCGCCGGCCGCCCGCAACGCCAGCGCGAGCAGCGCTTTGGCGTACGACGAAAGCCCGTCACATTCCTTCGCCAGCGCTTTCGCCCGCTCCGTCTGCGGCTCGCCGGCCGTCGCGAGCGCGAAGAGTGTGTAGGCGACCATGTTTTTGTCCTTCTCCGACGGAAGCGCCTTCTTCAGATAAGCGACGCCGCGCTCCACCGCGGAGGCGTCCACGGCGATTCCCGCCTTGCCGGCGCGGGCGAGCCCGTAGACCACGTAGGCGGTCATGAACGTCGCCGAGCCGTCGTTCGAGAACCAGCCCCAGCCGCCGTCGCTGTTCTGAAAGCCGTAGAGTCGTTTCAGTCCCGCCTGCAACACCTTCCGGAAGTCCTTCCTGAACGCTTCTGTGGGAACCTCCAGTTCCCTGAGCGTGTCCGCCACCACGACCGATGGCAGGAACTTGCTCATCGTCTGCTCCACTCAGCCGTACGGGTAGCCCACGAGATAGCGAAGCGTGTCGAGGATGTAGTAGATATCGGACTTCTTGGGTCTGACGACGACTTCGAGGCTCGCCGTGCCTTCGGCGGCGTCCCGCGGCAGCCGTATCGTGAACGCTTCGCCGCGCCTGAGCGGCGCTTCCGCGCCCTTCACCACCTCGGTGCCGCGCACCTTCACAGGAACCGTCACGCGTACGGCGTCGGAGAACTCTCCCGCCTCGGCGGCGACCGTGAACGCGACCTCTCTGGCCGAGGTTATTCTCACGGTCCAGTAAGCGCGACGCGGAACGCCGCCGCCGGGCGCGTCCGTCTCGACCGCGGCGGCGGAGACGAGATCGAAACCGTCGCCGGACAGTTTCAGACGCGCCTTCTGCGCGGAGCCGCTGTAGTTGTACACGTCGACGTGTATCGTGGAGGTGTCTCCGCGAACGAAGAACTTCGGGGACTTCAGTTTGACGAAGAAGTCCTTTTTCAACTCTATCCACGCGACGCCTTCGCCGACGGCGGTCGTCTTGGTGACGGCGCGCGCGGTCAGCCGCAGCGAGGTTATCGTGTCCGGAAGCGTGAAAGGCACCCTCGCCGCGCCGCTCTCGTCCGTCAGCAGATTCGGTATCCACAAAGCGGTGTCGGGGAAGAAGAGTCGTATTTCGGGTCCCGCGGACTCCGGCGGCCCGCCGCAGCGCAGATAACGATAATAGATCTCCATCGTGAGAGCGCACATCGCTGTCGCTCCGACGCGACCGTAGATTCCGCCCCAGCGACCCACCGGGTCCCACGAGCCGTCGGCGCAGCCGCCCCTCCTCTGGTTCTCGATCAGCGCCTTCTTCATCTTCGCACTCCAGCGCTTCCAGCGACCGCCGCCGTGGTTGAACATGGCGAGTGTGCCCCAGTACCAGTAAAGCGCGTTCACACTGCGTCCCGCGTCGTCCCACTCCGGCGGCTGCCGCGAGATGATCTCCATCGCGCGACACACCTTCGGATGCCGGCGCGAGCGACCGGCGAAGACGCTGCACAGCGCCGCCGCGGCCGTCCACTCCGGCAGCGCGTCGAAACGACGCCCGTCGCCGATCAGGTCGGGGTCTGCGACGCCGAGTTTCTCGAAGTAGGTTCGTCCGCGCAGGTCGGTGACCGAGTCGAAGAAGCGAAGCGCGCCGTCGAACGCGGACTGCGGCACATCCAGGCCGGCGCTTCTGGCGGCCTTCAACGCCAGCACCGCCCAGCCGGTGGCCAGCGAGTTGGGCCTGCCGTCGTTCGGCTCGAATCCCCAGCCGGAGTTCGGATTCCTGGCGCGCAGCAGAAACTCGAGCGCCCGCAGACACGCCGGCCGCAGCCACGGGTCCTGGGTCATCGCATACGCCTCGCACAGCGCGAACGTCGCCAGTGCGTGATTGGTGAACCAGAACTTCCCGCCGTTGCGGCCGATGGAGCCGTCCCCGGCCTGTCTGCCGAGCAGCCATCTCAGTCCCTTTCTGACGCTTTTCTTGAAGGGGCCGACCCTGTGCGTGTTGCCGCGGCCGAGGAAGGTGAGCACGGAGAGGGAAGTGACGGCGACGTCGTATTCGGCGCGACCCGCGCCGTCGCAGCGGTCGCGGCGGCAGTTGCGCGCGAAGCCGTCGCAGTCCCAGCGGCCGTCGTCGCTCTGGTGACGCCGGAGCCATCCGCCGCTCGCCACGACCGCGCTTTCGGTGCCGCACGAGCCGCCTTCGCGGGCGAGCGAGCCGCTCCCCCATCGCGCGCCGTACGCGCCGGCGCGACCGCCGCCTATACCGTAGGCGTCCAGGTAGCCGGTCGAGTCGAGATTCTTCCCCGACAGGCTGTCGAACGACGTGCCGCGCGGCACGGGCAACAGGAACAGTTCGTAGGCGGTCGCCGTGACGTTGAAGTAGCGCCACTCACTCAGGTCGAGCGCGCTTTCCGCAAGCACTTCCTTGCCGGCGAGACTCCGATAGCGAAAGTCGACGAAGGAGCAGGCGCCCTTCCGCTCCTTGTAGAAGAAGTCGTAGATGTCCGGCGTCTCGTCTTCGGCCAGCGTGAATATCGCTTCGTCCACCGCCGCCAGCGATGTTTCCGCGCGTGCGGGTCTGCCGCCGCTGTCCAGCGTCGTCACGGTGACCGTCGTTTCTTCGCCGGGCTCGCAGACCGGCTTCTCCGGCTTGATCTTCACATCCAGCAGTCGCGTCCGCATCCGCAGCGACAGTTTCTCGACGTGTTCGCCCGTACCGTTCCGGTCGGTGAAGTGCACCCATACGTTCGTGCCGGGATCGTACGCTCCGCAGGCCGGCAACTCCAGCACGGCTGTGGCGCCGCTCGCCGACACGCGCGCGCAGTCGTAACCGGAACTGTCGCCGACCACCACCGTCGCCCGCCACCGCGGATACGCTCTGCAGACCAGCGTCAGTTTGATCTTCTCGCCGGCGCGGTAGACGTTCTTGTCGGCGGCCACCGCGAACCGCGCCTCCTTCATCGGCTTCTGAAGCGGGCGTCGCGCCTCCGCTTCCGGGCCGGCCGCTTCCGGCCCGCCTCGCTTCTCCGGTCCGGCCTTCGCCTCCGCCGGAGGAATTTCCTTCGGCGCGTGGAACACCTTCTCCTTGCGCGCGAGTTCCTTCCCGTCCTTCATCAGGACCACCGTCACGCGCTGGCCGTCCTCGACGGGAACGAAGACGGCGCCGTTCTTGCCGGGCCGCAGTTCCTTCTGCTCGTCGCCGACCAGCGAGAGCACCTTCGCGCCGGGCACGGACTCGCCCCACGAGTAGCCCGCGGAGACGCGAAAGCCGCCCTTCTCGCTTACCATCCTTATTTCGTAGTCCGGCTTCTCGAAGTCTCGAATCTCGAACGGCGACGACCGACTGGCCCCGCCGTAGGTGACCACCAGAACGTACTTTCTGCGGGCGGTCTGCGAAGGAATACGCCATTCGCCGAAGAAGGTGCCGAACTCGCCGGTGACGAACTCCCGGCTGTAGAGCGTGGAGGAGGCGCCTTCCTCTTTGTTTTTCCCGCCGCCGCCGTCGTCGCTCAACTTCTTTCGCCGCTTGCGCCCGGCGGATGTCTTCGCCTCCTTGACCTCCACACGCACCCTCTCGCCGACCAGCGGCTCGAAACGACTGTCCGCGCGACGGCCTATCCTGTCCTTTTCGAGTCGCAGGACGCCCCGGAATCTTACGACGTCGCCGGCGCGATAGAGAGGTCTGTCGGTGTAGACGTAGACCAGCGGTCCCGGCGCCTTCGGAGCGGCGCTCGGCGGCTTGTAGGCGGCCTGCGTCTTGAAGAGAACGCCGTCTCCCACGCAGGTCAACTCCAGCGGCGGTCCGTCGAATCTGCCGCCGGTCTTCTTGAGCCAGTGTTTCCTGCATGTGCTGCAGTAGTCGCACGGCCCGCCGCAGAGGTCGCAGCGCGGCGCCGGCAGCGGCCCGGCGAAAAGAAAGCCGTCTTCGTCCGTCTCGCCTATGAAGCGGTCGCCCGCGAAGATCTTGACGCCGGACAGCGGCCGTCCGTCGCCGTCGTAAACCGTCAGTACGGACGTCCGCGGCAGCACCGCCACTGTCACTCCCGCGTCGGACCTGACGGCCGCGAAGCGGCACGAGAGACGCCCGCCGCGGAGGTCTTCTCCGTCGGAGGCCTCGACTACGAACACTCCTTTTTCCGGCAGCGGCAGATCGTAGTCGAAGGTTTCGGACTCACCCGGCCCGCCGAGGTCGAACTCCGCGGTCGCCTCTCCGGCCAGCCGGAGTCGTCCGGCCGGCGGCGCGTCGAGGAACGCGCGTATCTGCGCGTCCAGCGCCGGCGGTTTGCCGCCGCCGGCGCTCGTGCAGACCGGCACGCCGCCGATCACCTTGAAGAACTTGAAAGTCACCTTCCGGACGTTACGCAGGGTGATCTTCATCGGCAGCGTCGGCCCCGAGGTGAGCGTCTCCGGGACGTTCACCTTGAGCAGTCTGCGCCGGAGGACCTGCAGCGCGAGACGCGCATCCGGCGCGAACTCGAAATCGTTCCGCGTCGCGAGCGTCGCGAGAATCTTCTCCGCGGCTTCGTTCCAGCCCGCGGCCAGAAGCAGTCGCGCTTTAAGATACTCCGCCTCACGCCTGAAGCGTGTCTTCGGATGCGTCGCGAGGAAGTCCTCCACCCATCCGCTTTCCTTCTCGCCCGGGCGTCGCGGCGCTTCGAACCACGGCGTGCGGCCCGGCGCCTTCCGGGCAATCCTTATTTTGCAGACGAGCGTCTTGAACGCGGTTTCGTCGTCGGCCCGGACCGATGCGACCGCCTGCAGCAGTCTCAGTGCGGCGCCGAAGTCGCCGCAGAGAATGAGTCGGTCGGCGAGCGCCTTCATCGTTTCCAGACTCTCCGCGTCCGGCTCCGGCAGCGTCGCCGCGAACGCGTCGAGAAACGCTTCGCGTCGGCGCTCCAGCGCGTGGAGATACGTTTTGTCGAAAGGCACGTTCGGCGGCGGCTTCTGCTCCCGAGCCGAGCCGAGTCGCTGAATCCCGCGCGTCACCACCGTCGCCAGCGGCCATCGCCCTATCACCGCCGGCTCGCGCTCCTCGTTCTCGACGATGACCGGCGTCAGACGCGACTCCGACTGCCCGGAAAGCATGACCAGCCTGTTGCAGCACCACAACTCCAGCGGCAGGCGCTGGAAACCGGCGAGCACCGCGCGGTAGTGATCGAAGGCCCGCGCGTCGCATCTCCTGTTGTAGAGCACGGCCAGTTTCGCGTGCAGGTCCGCCTCGGCGGGCGAGTTCTTCCTGACGAGCGTCAGCGCCCGCTCGTAACGCTTTATCGCCATCTCGATACGATTCTCCATCTCGCAGCGGGCGGCCTGCAGGTACAGCGGCAGCACTTCGTTCGGCGCGCCGATCGCTTCGTTGTTTATCCGCACGCCGTAGTCGTGGAGCACCCGCATGAACATGAACAGACCGCGTCGCTCGCCGTCTTCTTCGTCGTCGTCGGGCCGGGCGGCGAAGACGCGCTCGGGCAGATAAGGAGCGCAGGCGTCGAGCCGCCGTTGCACCTCCTCGCGCGCGGGATCCCCTTCGGCCGGGTGATAGGCGAGGATGTTGCGATAGTGGTACGCCGCCTCCGGATAGTAGCCGCAGTCGAACAGCGCGTCCGCGCGCTCCCTTTCCGCTTTTTCGTCTCGGACCAGGAGCAGATGGTGTCGCTCCGCGGCGGTCTTTTTCTTGTCGCCGCCCGTCCGCCAGCCCGCGGCCGTCGCGTTCTCCACCCACTTGCACATGGCGTTGGCGTATCTGCCGTCCGCGGGCGCGTTTTCGCCTTGCAGGAGCACGCGCATCACCAGCCGCCGCGGCGGTCGCGGCGGAGGCTCCTGCAGCAGTCTCTTCATCGCCGACGACGCGTCTGCTGCGAAGGTCGTCCGCGGCGGGCGTTCGGAACCTCCGCAGCCGTCGAGCGCGACGCCCAGCAACGCCGCCGCGATCGCGACCAGCGCCGATCTGTTCAGCCTGCCTTTCATGATTTTCTCCTTACGGGCGGGTTGTTTTTCGGTTTGAACGCTTCTGCACGCACCCATTGTTCCCTCCAGGGGCTTCATCGGATTATACCCCTCGATTGCCGATTTGTCAACCCCGAAGCGCAAGATATTGCCTGAAAGGGACGATTTTGAGCGATTTTTTCGCCGAAATGGCAATTTTGCCGCGTCGCGGGCCGCTGCGGCGGCCGCGGCGGAGGCGCTGCGGGGGCGTTTGACGGCGCCCGAAATCGCCTGCGTGCTGAACCGCGCCGCGGACCGCCCGGTATATGATGACGGAGGCCCTTACGGGAGAGCGTATCATGGATTGCGCGCGCGCGCGGGAAGCGTTGGACGAGGCGGTCTTCGGACTGGCCGAGGAGGAGGCGCGGAAGCATCTGGAAGGCTGCGCGGCCTGTCGGGAGGCGCTGGAGGCGCGACGCGCGGCGTGGGAGCGTGTGCGCCGCGCCGGAGAGGTTTCTGTGAGGGTGCCGGAGTTCTCGCCCCGGCGGCTGCCCGTGCGCTTCGGCGGTCTTCTCAGGAGGTGGGCGCTTGCGGCGGCGGCGGCCGCGGCGGCCGCGCTGCTGCTGACGCTGTTTCCGTGGCGCGTCGCGACTCCGCCGACCGGCGAAGTGGAGCCGTTCGGCTACAGCGAACTTCGCTATCCGGTGCGCGTCGCCGGCGAGGCCGAGTTCGTATTGGACCTGCCCACCGACGTGGACAGACGGACCGCTTATGTGATACTCGAAGTCTGGCCGCTGTTCGCGGCCGGCGAGGGCGCGTTGAGCGTCGAGACCGACGACGGCGTGCGACGTCACTCGAAGGTTCTCGGCGGCGCGGGTCCGTTCCGCTTCATACTGCGTCGCGACCTTACCGCGACGGGTCGCATACGTTTCAGAGCCGATCCGGACAGGCCGGTGGAGGTGCGCGTCATCGTCTGCTGGCGTACGACGATGCCGTGACGTCGCCTACGTTCCGCGACGCGCCTGCGGCGGAAGCATCTTCAGAAATTCGTCCTCGTCGAGTGTGCGTACGCCCAACTTCAACGCCTTCCGATATTTCGCGCCGGGATCGGCGCCGACCACCACGAAGTCGGTTCTGCCGCTGACGTCGGATGTGACTCTGCCGCCCAGGCGTCTCACCAGCGCCTGCGCTTCTCTGCGACTCATGCTCGACAACTCTCCGGTGAAGACCACGCTCTTGCCGGTGAAGTCGCTCTCGATCGCGTCCGCGCGTTTCCGTTCCGCGCTCGTCCTGACGCCCGCCTTTCGTAGTTCGTCCAGCATTCTGCGGTTGTCCGCGTCCGCGAAGAATTCTTTCACCGAGCGCGCCACGATCGGGCCGACTCCCTCCACCGACGCCAGTTCCTCCTCTTCCGCCTCCGCTATGGCGCTCACGGAGCCGAAACGCTCCGCGAGCAACTCCGCGGTCCGTCCGCCCACGTGTCGTATGCCCAGCGCGGTGAGCAGATTGGCGAGCGGCCTTTGCTTGCTCGCCTCCACCGACGCCAGCAGGTTCGCAACCGACTTCTCTCCCAGCCCCTCCATCCGCTCCAACTCTTCGCGGCGCTCCTTCAGCCTGTAGACGTCGCTCACCGTCCTCAGGAGACCGGCTTTCACGAAACGCTCGACGTTCCTCCTGCCGAGTCCCTCGATGTCCATGCCGTCGCGACCGGCGAAGAAGGCGATGCTCTCGACCACCTGCGCCGGACAGTTGCGGTTGGGGCATCTCGGCACCACCTCCTCCGGCGCCCGCGTCACCGTCGCGCCGCAGACCGGACACTTCTCCGGCATCTCGAAGACGCGTTCGTCGCCGGTCCGCTCCTCCACGGCCACGCGTACCACTTCCGGTATCACGTCTCCCGCTCTCTGCACCACGACCACGTCACCCGTTCGTACGTCCTTGCGCGCTATCTCGTCGGGATTGTGCAGCGTCGCGCGGCTCACCGTGACGCCGCCCACGAAGACCGGCTCCAGCAGCGCCACCGGCGTCAGCGCGCCGGTGCGGCCCACCTGTACCGTTATCGCTTTCACTCTCGTTCGCGCCTGCTCCGGCGCGAACTTGAACGCGACCGCCCATCTCGGACTCCGCGCCCTGGTGCCGAGCGTCTCCCGCGCCGCGAAATCGTCCAACTTCACCACCACTCCGTCCGTCTCGTAAGGCAGAGTCTTTCGCTCCTTCTCCATCCGCCGGTGATGCGCGATCACCTCCTCGGCCGTCGTGAAGGTCTCGTGCGGCGGAACCGGAAAGCCCAACTCCTCGTACAGCCGCAGGAGTTCTCTTTGCGTGCGGACGACGCGTCCCGCTATCTCGCCTTCGGCGTAGGCGAAGAAGTCGAGTTCGCGTTCGGCGGTCACCTTCGGATCCAACTGTCGCAGGGAGCCGGCCGCCGCGTTTCGGGGATTGACGAAACGCGGCTTTCCCGTCGCTTCCTGCTTCTCGTTCAGACGCTCGAACGCCGCCCTGGTCATGTAGATCTCGCCGCGCACCTCCAGTCGCTCCGGCGCGCCTCTCAGTACCTTCGGTATCGCTTTGATCGTGCGGACGTTCTCCGTCACGTTCTCGCCCACCTCTCCGTTGCCGCGCGTCGCGGCCACCGTCAAAAAGCCGTCTTCGTAGACCAACTCCACGCTCAGGCCGTCCAGTTTAGGCTCGCAGACCAGCACCGTTTCTTCCGTGTCGAGGTCCTTCCGCGTCCGCCGCAGCCACTCGCGGAACTCGTCGGCGTCCTTCGCGTTCTCCAGCGAGAGCATGGGTCGTCTGTGGCGCACCGGCTCGAAAGTCTTCTGCGCGAGACGCGTCACTCCCGGCGGCGGCTCGTCGACGCGCGCGCCCACGCGCCGCGTCGGTGAGTCGTCGTCCGCCAGTTCCGGATACTTCGCCTCCAACTCCTCCAGTTCGCGGAACAGCGCGTCGTACTCCGCGTCGCTTATCTGGGGCGAGTCCAGTACGTAGTACAGATAGTTGTGGTACTCCAGCATCCGGCGCAGGCGCTCGACCCGTTTTCTGTCGCTCTCCGGAGCCGCCATTCGTGTCTCCCCGCCGCCTGTGTCTTCTCGATGTCCATTATAGCGTCGGAGCGTTTCGAGATGAACCACGTTGGACGGCGTCCGCGCGCCGGCTTTCGGGTGGCGTGCGGCGGCCGCTTGAACGGGAGGGCCTTTTTTGGAGAATGGGGGGAGTGGATTGTGAGGAGCGGAGCGATGGCGCGGATAGGCGTGGTCTACGACGAGATATACACCGAGCACGAGACGCGGCTGCATCCGGAGAACCGGGAGCGACTGACGCGGACCGTGGCGCATCTGAAGAAGACGGGCGTCTGGGACGGACTGGAGCATGTGGAGCCGCGCGCCGCGAGCGTGGATGAGGTGGCGCTCGTGCACAAGAAGGAGTACATTCGGGAGGTAGAGCGCTTCTGCGGGAAGGGCGGAGGACATCTGGACGCGGACACGGTGGTGAGCAAAGCGAGTTACGGAGCGGCGCTTTACGCGGCCGGCGGCGTCCTGGCGGCGATCGACGCCGTGCTCGAAAAGAGAATCGACAGATGCGTCTGTCTGGTGCGGCCGCCCGGGCATCACGCGATGCCGGCGCGGGCGATGGGCTTCTGCGTGTTCAACAACGTGGCGATCGCCGCCGAGTACGCGCGGAAGCGTCATGGTCTTAAGAAGGTCGGCATCGTCGACTGGGACGTGCATCACGGCAACGGCACGCAATACGTTTTCTACCGCGAGCCGGCGGTTTTCTATCTGTCGATGCATCGTTTTCCGTTCTATCCCGGCACGGGCAGCGAGCACGAGACCGGGGAGGGCGACGCCGCGGGGACGACTTTGAACCTGACGTTTTCCGGCTGGGAGGAGCGCGAAGAGATACTGGCGAGGTTCCGCGAAGCGGTGGAGGGACCGCTCACGGAGTTCGCCCCGGAACTTCTATTGATCTCGGCCGGCTTCGACGCTTACGAACGCGACCCGATAGGCGGGTTGGGTCTGAAGATGGAAGACTACCGGACGATGAGCGAATGGGTGGTGACGGCCGCCGACAGGAGCGCGAAAGGACGTGTGATCTCGACGCTCGAGGGCGGTTACAATCTGGAAGCGCTGCCGTTGATGATAGAGCAGCACATCCGCGGGTTGGGCTTCGGAGAAGACCCTTAATCCTTTGCCGGAACGAGTTGCTTCATGAAGTGCGTCGCCGCTTTCTCGTTTTTGCAGACGACCATCACCGTGTTGTCGCCCGCGATGCAGCCGACCACCTCCGACAGCCCCAGCGAGTCTATATACACACCCACCGGCTGAGCGTGTCCCACATGCGTGTGCACCACCACGGTGAAGCGCACCCGCTCCACACCCGTCACCAGTTCGAGTGCGTCGCCGGCCCTGGTCGGCACGGGCATATCGGTGGGCAGACTGTAGCCCTGCGGCGTTTTCACCGCCCCCAGCGATCGCAGGTCTCGTGAGACGGTGGCCTGCGTCACATCGAAGCCGTGTTTGCGCAGGTGCTCTATCAACTGCATCTGCGAGCGGAACGTGTGGCGGCGCAGCAGTTCGGTTATCAGGCGCAACCGCGTGCCACGGTTCGACATCTTCCTTCTCCCAACGTGCCCCTTTGCATAATGTTACCGCCGTCGTGCCGCGTAGGTGCTGTAGAAACGGAAATTTAGTCTAAAAAACGTCAGATTTCTTCGCGTCGCGCCTCGTTCAGCAACGCCATGAGTCGTTCCGCGTAGCGCTCCATGGTGCGGCCTGCCGCGTCGCGCGCCGCCTCGCGACCCATTCTGTCCCGCGCCTCCAGCGCCGTCGTCAGTTGTCCCGCCGTCTTCGCGGGGTCGCGCTCGTTGTCTATGACGAAGCCGCTTTCGCCGCGGCGCACGATCTCCGCGGCGCCGGCCTCCTCTCCGACCACCACCGGCAGTCCGCACGCCATCGCTTCCATGATGGCGTTGCAGAACGGATCGTACAGCGTCGGCAGCAGAAAAACGTCGGCCGCGCCGTAGAGGTCCTCCATCGGCGAGTGGCGTCCCAGAAAGAGTACGCGTCGCTCGCAGCCGAGTCGCGTCGCGCGACGGCGATACGGCTCCTCCCTGCCGGCGCCCGCCACCAGCAGCAGAGCGTCGGTGCGCGCGACGGCGTCTATCGCGTGAGCGAGACCTTTCCTCTTGAACTCCATGCCGACGAACAGCGCGACCGGCCGTCGAAGGTCTATTCCGAGACGGCCGCGCACGACTCGACGTCGCTCCCTGACGCTCGGGTTGAAGCGACGCGTGTCCACGCCGTTGTGGAGCACGCGTATTTTCCGTTGCGGAACGGCGTAGTAGCGACGCATCAGACGCGCCTCCATCCGCGAGAGCGCGATGACGCGACGGATTCGCGCGCTGCGGAAGATGCGCCGCTCCAACTGCAGCAGCGAGCGCTGCTTCGGATTGAGCCAGCCGAGCATCCTGTCGGTGGGCGTCGGCTCGTGTCGACCTATCCAGTGCAGGAACAGCGGGTCGCCGGAGCGATAGACGTCCGCGCAGTCGGCGCGCGCCATCGAGAGCACCACGTCCACGGGGCGGCTCCGCAGCGCGCGACGCAGACCTCTCACGAACAGCAGATGAGTCAGGAACGTTCGCTTGTTGATGTTGGCGACGGGCACATACTCCATGGACGGCTCCGGTCCGACATCGAAGCGCTCCGCGAAGACGGTCACACGACAGCCTTTTTCGACGAGGGCGCGGGCCGTGGAAACGGCGTAGGACTCGGCGCCGCCCTTGCGCTCGGTGAAGCGTCGCCGTACCAGTCCTACGTGCATCGCTTCCGCTCCATCAGGCGTTTGGCGAGCGTCAGCGCTTCCGAGCGCGTGGCGATCTCGCCGTCGAGTTGCGCGTCGTAGACCGCCTCCAGCGTCTCTCCGAACGCCGGTCCCGGCTCGAAACCGGCCTCCAGCAGATCGTCTCCGGACAGAAGCGGCTCCGGCGCGATCTCCTCTTCGCTCAGGCGCTCGCGCAGGCGCAACGCGTGCGCGAGATCGTCGCGATCGAGACATCCCGCGGCGACGCGGCCGCGCGAGAGCGCCGCCGTCTCCGGCCATTCGCGTCCGGCGAACAGGCGCTTGAGCGCGGACGTCTTACGCGCGCGCGCGCCGGCCAGCGCGTCCGAGTGGCTCGACAGCCAGACCAGTCGCGCGCGTTGCTCGCGACTCATTTTGAGACGCGCCGCGACCGCGGCCGCCGCTTCCGCTCCCGGACCGCCGCGACCGCAGCGATGATGAAGCGCGGCGAGGACGACCGCGAGCGTCGTCGGCGCGGCGCCGGCGGCGCAGCGTATCAGGTGTTCGAAATCCGTCTCCGGCAGGCCGGCCGCTTCGGGAAACATCGCCGCGGCGAGTCCGGAGTCGTACAGCAGACGAAGTCCGCGTTCGACCTTTTTTTCGTCCGTCTCCGCCAGCGTCCGCTCCAGTTCCTCTCGCAGGCGCTCGCCGGAGACGCGACTCAGCAGGCCGGACATCTTCTTGATCGCGTTCCACGTCTGCGACTCGATTTCGAAGTCGAGTTGCGTTGCGAATCTCACGGCGCGGAGCATACGCAGATGATCTTCGCCGAAGCGCTCGGACGGCTCGCCTATGGCGCGTATCAGGCGTCTTTGCAGATCCGCGCGGCCGCCCACCCAGTCGAAGATCTCCTCCGTCTCCGGGTCGTAGACCAGGCCGTTGACCGTGAAGTCGCGACGCGCGACGTCCGCGCGGACGTCGGCGAAGGCGACCGAGTCCGGATGGCGCCCGTCGGAGTACGACGCATCTCTACGGAAGGTGGCGACCTGGAACTGATGAGGACCTCTCACGACGACGACGACGCCGAATCGGGCGCCGACCATTATGGTCTTGCGGAAGAGTCCGCGGACGCGTTCCGGCGGCGCGGCGGTTCCTATGTCGATCTCGTGAGGCTCTTTTCCCAGCAGCGAGTCTCTGACGCATCCGCCGACCCAGAAAGTGGGGAAACCGGCGTTTCTGAGCGTGCGTGTGACGCGCAGGGCGGCCTTCCGAAGCGACTCTTTTGCGGCCCGGGACGCCATCACTTCTCCTTTTCCGCGGCGATGCCGAGATGTCTTGCGCCGGCGGCGCGACACTCGTCGAGCACGTCCACCAGGCGTCCGACCGGGGCGCGGCCGTCCGCGTCCACGACGACGCGGCGCTCCGGCGCGGCGGAGAGCGCCGCCCGCAGGAGACGTCTCAGGGCGAGCAGGTCGACGCGACGTCCGCCGAAAAAGACGGCGCCGTCGCGATGCACCGTGACCATGACGGGCCGCTCGGCGAGGACCTGCGCCGCGGCCGCCCGCGGACGTTCCACTTCGAGGGCGCGCGGGCGCGCGAAACTGGCGGTCACCAGGAAGAATATGAGCAGGATGAACATCATATCTATAAGAGGAGCGACGGAGACCTGCGGCGCGGTGCTTTTGCGGCGTCTCATCGACGTTCCTCCATGCGTCGCCGACGCGAGAGCCGTTCGGAACGATGGCGCCCCCACGACGCCAGCACCAGCAGCGGCAGCGCCACCACCAGACCCACTTCGGTGGTGATGAGCGCCTCGGAGACGCCGGCGGACAGGTAGCCCGGCTCGGCCGCGCCGAACAGTTCGAGAGCGGCGAAAGCCTTGCCCATTCCGCGGACGGTGCCGAGCAGGCCGAGCAGCGGCGCGGCCGCGGCCAGCACTTCCACCAGGACGAACGGACGCGTCATGGCGCGTCGCTCGACTCGTCGTCGGAGCAGCAGATGGCCGCGCATGGCCGTAAACCAGCCGACGAGCGAGACCGCCAGAATGATCCATATCAGTGTTCCGCCGGCCTCGAGCGTTCGCCATACTTCTTCGAACTGCGGCATTTCGAAGTCATTCTCCAAGCGGTTCGAGCGACGCGAAAGTCGAACTCACGATCCACAGCAGCCAGCCGAGCCAGACCAGCGCGGAGACCGGCACCACGACCCAGACGGCCCTGTCGCGCAGGAACCAGATCGCCGCGCCGAACAGCAGGGCGAGTCCCAGCGCGAGCAACCGCATCACCTCCGCCATGGGACCGTCGCCGACCGTCCGGGAGGTCGCGGGCAGCGAACCGGAGGACCACTCCACGAAGTTCGGCATGAGCGCCACCGCGCCCACCATCGTCGTCGCGAAGACCACCGCGTAGGTCAGTCTCGCGCGTCGCCGGCGACGATCTCGAGCGTCGGCATCCGTCCCGTGAGAAGTTCTTCCGAGCGACGCCATCGCGCTTCCCCTTCGATTCGAATCCTCCACCGTCCGGCCCTCAGCCAGCGTTCCACTTCGAGTCCGGACGCGTCGCGGACGCGTCGCAGGACCTGGCCGCGCCAGAGTTTCTTATTATACATCTCGCCGCGGAGTCCGTGCACGCGGAACTGCGCGCGGACGAGACGCGAAGGCGCTGTCGGACGGGTGGAGACGAGCAGCGCGCCGTTCTTTCCGGTCTCTATCCAGAGTGGTTTTGCGTCGCGGTACTCGGCGGCGGCCGCGTAAGGCGAGCCTCTGTCGATCTGTCGCGGCACCAGATACTTCAGATTCTCGTTTTCCAGGTTGACGCGGCCGTCGCTCCAGGAGCCGACCGCGGCGTAGCGGAAGAGATAACCTCTGTCGTCGACGGACATACGCACCTCGCCTGTGACGAGCCATGCCTGCGGCGGCGGATCCGCCAGCGCCGCCGCGCAGAGCGCGGCGGGCGCGGCGAGCGCCACGGCGACGCGGAGCGCCGCGCGCTGGAGTCGCCACGTAAGCGCCAGAAGCGCCGCGGCGACGCCCGCCAGCAGCAGCAGAACCGGCCACAGCAGGCGGGTCGCCTTGTAACGATCGGGACGCTCCGGTCGTCCGAGGAAGCGTTCGCGCGTGTGCTCCATTCGCTTCCGCAGAGCGGCGCGTTCTGCGTCGGTGAACTTCGGCGTGAACAGGAGCAGTCCGGCGCCGCGGCTCTCGCGTCGCTCTCGGGCGCCGACTACGATCAGCAGCCCGCCGTCGTTCGCGAAGGTTGTGAGCGTTTCGCGCCAGTCGGCGCTCATGTTTCTCCATGCGGAGATGTCCAGCAGCAGGGCGTCGAACTGCCGGAGAAGCGCCTCCGACGGCGGAAAGTCGAAGTCCACCTGCGCCGTCTCTCCCTCCGCGCTCGCGCCGCAGACGCCGCACAGCGGGCCGTCGCGCACCATCAGGTGCCGCTGCAGTTGCGAAGAGGCGTCGCGGAAGACCACGGTCCCGCGCGGCGACTCGAAGGAGATGCGCACCGGCGCCATCGCGTACGGCGCGAAGAACGGCAGCACGCGTTCCGTCTCGGAATGCGCGTTCATTCTAAGCGGCGCGACGAATCGGGTGGCGGCGACTTTCAGCACGAGAAGTCCTTCTACGGCCTCGTCCGTGCGGAGTTTCACCTTGACCGCCTGCCAGTAACCGGCCCGCTGTCGTCCGCGCGCGAACAGGCGTATCTCGTCCACGCCGACGCCCGCCTCGGCGAGGGTCGGCAGCAGCAGCGCCGCGAGCGCCGCGTATCTCAAATCGCTCCTCCCCGTCGCGGAACTCAAATTCTAACCCGCCCGGCGACGATAGGCAAACGCGGTTCCGTTCGGCGGGCGTGCTGCTATAATTGCCTCGTGTGCGATCGAGGCCTGTTCTGTGTCTCTGCTGCGCCGGACGGCGGTGCCCCTGCTACTGACGGCGGTCGCTTTCGCGACCTACGCGCCGGCCCTGGACGCGTCTTTCGTCTTCGACGACACCAAGATCGTGGTCGAGAATCCGACCATCCGCTCCTTCGGCAATCTCCCGCGTATTCTCGCCGACACTTTTCGGTACAGGCCGATCCGCCGCGGCGGAATACTGGTGGACCCTTCCTACAGGCCGGTCAGGTTCGTTTCGCACACCGTCGACTATCAGATATTCGGACTGCGGCCGGCCGGCCATCACGCTTCCAATCTTCTGTACCACGCGATGGCCGCCTATCTGCTGTTTCTGGTCCTGCGGAGGCTGCGGTTCGGCGCGGGCGCTTCGCTTCTGGGCGCGTTGCTGTTCCTGGTGCATCCGATAAACTCCGAGCCCGCCTGCTACGTGACCGGCCGCAAGGACCTGCTCTGCGCCGCGCTGTTCTTCGCCGCGATGCTGGTCTGGTTCTCCTACAGGCTGCGCCCCGGCCGGCGGCGCGCGGCGGCGCTCGTGCTGCTGTACGTCCTGGCGCTTTTCTCCAAGGAGGCGGCGATAGTGTTGCCGGCGGCGCTCCTCCTCTACGAGACGGCGAAGGTCGGCCTCGGAAGCGGATTCGTCGCCCGACTCCGCCGTCATCTGCTGCGCAGGAGGCTACTCGTTCCGCTTGTGATTCTGTTCGTGATCGGAGCGGCTTTCGGCTTGTTCAAGATGTTCGTCAAGAGTCCGGCCACCGCCGGCGAACTATGGAGCGGCTTCTGGGGCGGCTCACGCTGGACCGCTTTCCTGTCGGTGTCGCGGGCGTTCGCGCACTACATTCGTCTGCTGCTGATACCGTATCCGCTTTCGGCGGACTACTCCTACGCCGCGTTTCGTCCGTCCGAGGGTATTCTTTCGCCGCCGGCGACGCTTTTCTGTCTGCTCCTGCACGTGTTCCTGATCGCGGCGGCGCTGCGTCTGCTGCGTCGGAGGCACCCGGCGGGCTTCGGAATACTGTTGTTCTACGTTGCGCTGCTGCCCGTGTCGCAGATAGTACCGGTGCCGGAGCGGATGGCGGAGCGATTCGTCTACATCGCCGTTGCGGGAGCGGTGGTGATTTTCGTGTGGGCGGTTTCACGAAGGCGCCGGGCGCTCTGGCTGGGCGCGGCGGCGGTACTCGCGCTGGCGCCGGTGTCGTTTGCGCGCTCCTATGCGTGGCGGAACCAACTCACGCTGTTCGAGTCGGTATTGGAGCACTATCCGGACTGCGCGCGCGCGCACATGGTGGTGGGCGGCGAATATCTGAAGCGGGGCGAGACCTCCAGGGCGCTTGCGCATCTGGAACGGGTGGAGACGATACTCGCCGGGCGTCGCGGCGCGCTCTGGCGGGGCATCGTACTGCTGAGCCGGCAGCAGCGCGCGAAAGCGCTGGTGGCGCTCGGCCGCCTGCGTGAGGCCCGACACGTCCTCGCGGCTCTTCTGGCTGAGAAAGACGTCTTCGGACGACCTGTGGCGACCACGCCGGAGTTCTCGAACATACATTACGACTTTTCGGGCGTTCTGCTGGAGTTGGGCGAGTACACGGCGGCCGCGGAGATGGCCGAGCAGGCGGCGGCGCTCGCCGCGGTCTCCGGCGAGGAGTCTTTCGGCGTTCGGGTCATGTCGCTGTACCGTGCCGGTCTCGCCCACGCGGCGGCGCGGCGCTTCGGAAGGGCCGCTTCCGTTCTGGAGGAGGCGGCGCGTCTTGCGCGCGGACGGGACCAGCGTATCGGAATACTGCACTTTCTGGGACTCGTTCTTCGCGACGCGGGCGAGCACGAGCGCGCCGCGGCCGTCTTTTGCGAGTGTCGCCGGCAGGCGGAAGCCTATCTTCGGACGCCGGAGAAGTTCGCGCGCCTGACCGCCCGACCGTTCGGCCGCGGCTCGGCGCTTCGCGCGCGCAAGCAATCGCTGCTGCTGGAGGCGGACGCCATGGCGGTGCTGGAGCGTTTCACCGAGGCGCGGGACCTCTGCGAGAGGTATCGCGCTCTGTGGCCGCTGGAGGCGGACGGCCACATCGCGGCGGCGAGGGTCGCCTTCCGCACCGACGGCTCCGACGCCGCCGTACGACTGCTCGATGAAGCGGCCCGTTCGCTGACGGGAAAGGAACGCGAGAAGGTCTTGAGGGAGGCGATACGCTTCAAAGCCGCGCGAAAGCCGACCGAGGACGTCGCGAAGCGGATAGAATCGCTTGTGAGGACGGCGAAGAAACTTCTCGGCGCGCGTCCTGAGGAGGCGAAGGAATTGCTTGAGAAGGCGCTGCGGTTGTCTTCGAAGATGGGCGCCGGCGAGCGTCGCGGATGGCTGCGACTGGCGGAGGCGCGGATCATACTTCTGGAGCGCGCCGCAGGCCCGCCGCCGCGGGACGCTCTGGAGGAGGCGAGGCGACTGCTGTCGACGGCGGACGAGTGCGGCGCGGCGGGAGGCGAGAGGGCGGCGCTCTGGGTCAGACTGGCGCGTCTGTTGAGGGACTCCGGCGAAGCGAAGTCCGCGGCGGACGCGTTCGGTCGCGCCGCCGCCCTGAATCCCGAGTATCTCGGCGTGTGGTGGGAGTTGGCCGCCGCGCTTGAGGCGGCGGGCCGCGGCGACGAAGCGCTGGCGGCTCTGGCGACCTCCGCCGGACACGGCTATCGCGTCGCCGCTTCGCATCTGCGACGCGGTCTCATTCTGTTCGAGCGACGCCGTTACGCCGAGGCGGAAGCGGCTTTCTGCGAGTCGCTCAAGACCGCCGTCGACGGCGTTCGGGACGAAGCGCGCTGGTGGCGCGCGCGCGCGCTGCTCGCGCTGGCGCGTTACAAGGAGGCCGGGGACGAACTGCGTCGATTCCTGCGGGACGCGGCGGCGGAGCAGCCGCACCGACGCGAGGCGGAGTTCTTCCTCCGGAGCGACCCGCGGCTTGGCGGAATGCCGAAATGAAAAAGTCTTCCGTCGGCGCTGCGCTGCGCAGGCGTCTCGGCGAGCGGTTCGTCGACGGCGAAGTGGTGCGTCGCGCGCTCGCGCTCGACGCTTCACGGATTCCGCCGGCGGCCGTGCCGCTGGGAGTGGTGCGTCCGCGGGACGCGCGGGACGTCGCCGCGGCGGTGCGCATCTGCGCGGACCACGGAACGGCGATTTTCCCGCGCGGCGGCGCGAGCGGACTGACAGGCGGCTCGCTGGTGAGTCGGCCCGGGGTGGTGATGGACTTTGCGCCGCTGAACCGCATCCTGCGTCTGAGTCCGGAGGACAGAACGGTCTCCGTTCAGGCGGGCGTTCTGACGGGCCGGCTGCATGAGGCGCTCGAGCGGTTGGGTTTTCTGTATCCGCCGGACCCGGCGAGCGCCGCGTTCTGCACGGTCGGCGGCAACCTCTCGGAGAACGCCGGCGGCCTGCGCGCCCTCAAGTACGGCACCACACGCGACTATCTGCTGGCGGCGACCGTCGTCACCGCGGACGGCGAAATTCTGCGACTCGGCTCCGACGCTCACAAGTCGGTCGCCGGCTACGACCTGCTGCGCCTTCTGGTCGGCTCGGAAGGCACGCTTGCGATTTTCGTGGACGCGACGCTTCGTTTTCTGCCGGCGCCGAAGGCCGTGGCCACTCTCTCCGCGGTCTTCGCGGACGAGCAGGCCGCTCTCGAAGCGGCGCTCGGCCTGCTCAAAGACGGTCTGCTGCCGCGGGCGCTGGAGTTCGTCGACGGCGTCTGCGCGGGCGCCGTCGGCGCCGCAGACGGTCCGTTTTTGATAGTCGAGTTCGACGGACATCCCGCTGAGGTGCGCGCGGCCGCCGCGGAGGCGCGTTCGACGCTGAAAAAAAGAGACGCGGTACGCGTTTCGCTGGCGCGCGCGCCCGCGCGCCGCGAGGCGCTGTGGGAGGCGCGGCGACGCGTCTCCACCGCGCTGCTGAAGATTTCGCCGACCAAGGCGGCGGAGGACGTTTGTGTGCCGCTTTCGCAGTTGCCGGCGCTTTACCGCGCGCTGCGGCGCATCGGACGCGCCTGCGGCGTCGAAACCTGCGCCTACGGACACGTCGGCGACGGCAATCTGCATGTGAATCTGCTGCCGCGGCCGCGCAGGCGGACCGACGGGGCGGTCGCGCGGCTGATGAAGGCGGCGCTCGAATTGCGCGGCACCATCACCGGAGAGCACGGCGTCGGCGTGAGCAAGAAACGATATCTGCCGCTGGAGACGGGCGCGGCCGTTCTCTCGCTCATGCGACGCGTGAAACGACTGTTCGACCCGCGGGGCGTTCTCAACCCGGGCAAGATCTTCTGAGACGCGCCTCGCCGACCGTTCGACTCCACTTTGCGGAAGCGTTCTCTGACACGTATAATCAACGTAGGGCGGCAGTGGAGGCGGAGACGTGCGCAGGGCGATCTTTTTCGCGGCCGTTCTGGCGGCGGTCTGTGCGACGTCGGCCGGCCCGCGCGAGAAGGCGGCCGACGGCATAGACGCGCAGCAGTTGATGGACTGGGTGGGCAGGCTCGCATCGAGGGAGTTCGCGGGACGCGGATCCGCCACGGAGGGACTGGAGAAGGCGGCGAAGTTGGTGGAGGGCGTCTTCAAGTCCGCCGGCCTGGAGAAGTTCGACACGACCAACGGCTGGCGGCAGCCCGTGCCGCTGTGGAAGCGGCGGATGGAAGGCGGGGTGGAACTGCTGCTGAACGGCGAGCGGGTGGACGAGGAGGAGTTCGACGTCACCTCCTTCAGCGCGGCCTGCGACGTCGACGGGGAGTTCGACGTCGTTTTCGCGGGCTACGGCATCACCGCGCCGAAGGCGCGTTACGACGACTACGCGGGTCTGGACGTGAAGGGGAAGGCGGTGGTCGTGCTTCGCAAGGCGCCGAGATGGGGCAAGCGCGGCACGCCTTTCAGGGGTCCGCTGCAGGGACACGCTTACTTTCACAACAAGGTCCACAACGCGGTCGCCCACGGCGCCGGCGTGGTCCTTCTGCTGTCGGGCAACGAGAAAGACGATCTCGGCTTCCGTCGCACCTTCAGACTGCCGGGAGTCTCCGGTCGTAAGCCGGAAGGCGGACCGCCCGTGTTGTTCATCAGTCCTTCGCTGGCGAAGCGGCTCATAGGCAGGGAGCCGAAGACGCTCGCCGCGGGTATAGACGGGAGTCTGAAGCCGAACTCCTTCGCGGCGGGCGGCAAGCGTCTCAAACTCAAGATTCGAATCAAGGCGGAGCAGGTCTCCTGCGACAACGTGGTGGGATATCTTCCCGGCGGCGATCCGTATTTGAAGGACCGTTACGTGGTGGTCGGCGCGCACTACGACCATCTCGGCCGGAGGGCCGGAGCGACGTACTTCGGCGCCGACGACAACGCTTCCGGCGTCGCGGTGGTCCTGGCGCTCGCCGGGGCTTTCGGCGCGGTGCCGGCCGACAATCGTCCGAAGCGCTCCGTCATATTCGTCACCTTCACCAGCGAGGAGATAGGCCTGGTCGGCTCGAGTCGCTTCGTGGAGCATCCGCCGGTGCCGCTGGACTCGGTGGACGCGATGGTGAATCTGGACATGGTCGGTCGCGGCATGGGCGGCAGGCGTATCAGTTTTCTGGGCGGCGCGGCGCTCAGGGTGTTCGAGCGGCTCTGCAGAAAGGCGGCCCGCGCCGCCGGCGCCGTCGCCAGACTCACCGACAACCCCGGCGGACGTTCCGATCACGCCTCTTTCGTGCGTAAACGAATTCCGTCGGTGTTCGTCTACTGCTCGCGCAATCCGGACTACCACACTCCCCGCGACACCGCCGAGAAACTCGACTATCGGCAGCACACGCGCGTCGCGCGCGCGACGCTCCATCTCGTCTGGCTGCTTGCGGACCACGACGGTCTCGTCTCGCCGTGGCTGCGCGACGGCAGACCGGCGACCGGCTTCTTCGCGGAGGAGAAGGATGACGGTCTGGAACTGGTACGCGTGCTCGCGGACAGTCCGGCGGGCAGGTCCGGCGTCGCGGTCGGCGATCGTCTGCTGTCGGTCGACGGGGGAGAGGTCAGGACGCTCGAGGCGCTCGACGAAGCGCTCGAAAACGCGGCCGGACGGGCCGCGCGGCTGACGGTGGAGCGAGGCGGCGTCAGACGTACGTTCACGCTTAAACTGCCGGGGAGGCGACCGGAGCCCGGAAGGAGAAGAGGTCCGGCGGGACGCTGAGACGTCCACGCTGAAAATCCTTATTTCCGGGGACGATCCGCGGCGGCGGCGTATAATTCGGAGTCACTGTCAGTGGGAGAGAAGGAGATGAGAAGAATTGTCGTCGTTGCGGTGCTCTCGACGTTGGCGCTGGCGCTGGCCTTCGCGCAGGAGGGGGAGCAGGACGCCGAGAAGGCGGCGCTCCGGAAGAAAATCGAAGGCATGATGAAGAACGCCATGAACGCGATAGAGAAACTCCGCGGTCACGAGTACCGGAAAAAGGTGCCGCTGGAGATACCCACGCGGGACGAGTTGGAGAAGATGATGCTCAAGCAGTTCGAGGAGGAGACGCGACCCGGCGAACTGGAGAAGGCCGAACGCGTCCTTTTGAAGTTCGGCGTCTGGGAGAAGGGCAAGAACATAAAGGAATTGATGGTGGCGATGCTCAAGAAGGGCGTCGCGGGCATGTATTCGCCCAAGGAAAAGAAGTTCATGGTGATAAAGGACGTGGCGGGTCGCCTGGACGCGCCGATGGTGGTCGCGCACGAGTTGCTGCACGCGATGCAGGACCAGCAGTTCGACCTGTGGGCGTTCATGCGGCACATCATCGTCAACGACGACAGGATGCTCGCGCATCAGGCGGTGGTCGAAGGCGAGGCGACGCTTCTCGGAATAGACTACATGGTCTCGGTCAGGCGCAGAGGCAAATCGGTTTACGAGACCGGCGGCTCGCTGGAGCGACTGGTCCGCATGAACTTCGCGATGCAGCAGCGCCCCAAGAATCTGCCGCGCGTCCTCTTCGAAACCCTCATCTTTCCGTATCTCCACGGCAGCGTCCTCGTCGATCGCTACATGCGGCGGGAAGGCGGCTACAAGAAGAACGACTATCTCTTTCTGTGGCCGCCGCTGTCGACCGAGCAGATACTCCATCCGGAGAAGTATCTGGATCCGGAGAAACGGGACCTGCCGACGGAGATCCGGTTGCGCGACCCCGTCGAGACGCTCGGCGAGGATGAGTACGAGTCGATAGGCGCCGGCGTGGTCGGCGAGTTTCTCCTGCGCGTGATAGGGCGCCACTTCGTGGACGAAAAAGACGGCCTGAAAGCGGACGAGCCGGTGAAGATGGCCGACGGCTGGGACGGCGACTTCTACGTGATAATGACCCACAAGAAAAGCGATCGCGACATTCTGTTCTGGCCGAGCACGTGGGACTCCGAGGACGAAGCGAAGGAGTTCGTCGACTGCTATCTCAAGTGTCTGAAGAAGAAGTACGGCAAGGAAGCGTGGTGCAGGGACGACACGGCCTGTTTCTGGGTGAAGGCGGGCGAGTTGGTCTGGGTGGAGCGCAAGGGAGCGGACGTACTGGTGGTGGAGGGCGCCGACGCGGACGAGTTGCGCAAGTTACGCGAGTTGGCCGCGAAGGCGGAGAAGTACGTGGCGACCTATCGGAAGTACGCGCTGCGCAAGGAGGCGCCGAAGTTGCCCGAGGAGCCGGCGCAAAAGGAGCCGCCGAAGCCCGGACCCGAGCCGAAACCGGGGCCGAAACCGGGACCGAAGCCCGGACCGAAACCCGAGCCGCAGCCGCCGGAGGAGTTCTGAGCGCTTGCGCACTTTCGGTATCACCACGACGCTGCCGATAGAGGTGCCGTACGCGGCGGGCTGGCGCGTCATCGATCTGAACAACGCGTTCGTGGGCTCGCCTGACGCGTCGGAGTTGGTGGCGGCGGCGGAGCGCGTCGGCTTTCCGAAGACCTACTGCGCCTGGATCAAGGGAATCTACGGCGTGGTCGCGCGCGCGCGACCCGACGCGGTGGCCATCGTCTCGGGCGGCGACTGCACTCATACGCGGCTCCTCGGCGAAATCCTCGAAAGCGAAGGCGTGCAGGTAGTCCACTTCCGCTTTCCGTATCCCGCCGACAGGGTCGAGTTGCGCGAGGAGATAGAGGCGTTCTGCCGCGTCATGGGCACGACGCCGGAGGCGGCGCAGAAGGTGAAACGCCGACTCGACCGGACGCGACGCCTGCTCGTGCGTCTGGACGAGTTGGTCTGGAACGAGCATCGGGTGAGCGGCAGTGAAACGCAACGCTGGTTGCTCGGGGCGTGCGACTTCGAAGGCGACCCGGACGGGTTCCGGCGACGCCTCGCGGAGTTCCTCGAAGAGGCGGAGAGACGGCCGCCCGATCCGCCGACGATAAGACTGGGATACGTCGGAGTGCCGCCCGTCGTGAGCGGCCTTCACGCTTTCCTGCGCGACCGCGGCGCAGACGTGCTCTATCATGAGACGCACCGCCAGTTCGCGGGTGTGCCGCCTGCGGACGACCTCGTGGAGCATTATCATCGTTTTACGTATCCGTACGCGTTCGCGGGACGCGCGGCCGACGTGATCGCCGAGACGCGTCGTCGGCGGCTCGACGGACTCATTCATTACACTCAGGCGTTCTGCTTTCGACAGGCCTGCGACATGCTGTTGCGCGGAGCGCTCGAGACGTCCGGGGTGAACGTGCCGGTGCTTCTACTGCAGGGCGACGCGCCGGGGCCGCTGTCGGCGCAGGAGTGTACGCGCCTGGAAGCGTTCTGCGAGATGCTCTGCCCGCCTTAGGGCGCTGTCAGAGCAGACCGGCGGCGAAGCCGAGCCCGACCGCGATCAGCAGCGCGCCGGCGGCGCGCTTGACCCATTCCACGCCGCCGGTGAGCCCCTTCGATTCGAGCAGTTTCTGCGCCACGCCCACCG
Organism: uncultured Planctomycetota bacterium; assembly: GCA_964412125.1. Taxonomy (GTDB): domain Bacteria; phylum Planctomycetota; class SKW154; order SKW154; family SKW154; genus CAYPNR01. The sequence goes on from CAYPNR010000009.1 coordinate 33,347, forward strand.
ACGTGCCGGCCGCGAGAAGAAAAACGGAGTGGCCGACGGAGTAGACGAACAGCGCCGCGGCGCCGAACAGCAGGCTTCCCTTCATCGCGATGAGCGTGCAGACCAGCGCCACCACCGGCACCGCGCACGGCGTCGAAATGACGCCGAAGACCAGGCCGAAAAGATAGGCGCCGGCGTAGTTCAACTTCTTCGGCAGAAATCTGGTGGAGGCGCCCGGCGACAGACGCCACAGGCCCGCGAAATGCGTGCCCAGCAGAACGCAGACGACCACCACCACGTGCGTGAAAACGCTTTCGAATCCCAGTTCCCCCAGCAACTTGCCGGTCAGGCCGGCCGCCATGCCCATCAATGAGAAAGTGGTGGCCAGTCCCAGAAGCAGACACGAACTCATGAAAAACGCCCTGCGGACGCCTCCGCTGTAGCCGCCCACGAAGCCCACCAGCAGCGGAACACTCGCCAGTACGCACGGGTTGGCCGCCGTCATCAGACCCGCGATGAACACCAGAAGAAGCGCCCAGAACGGACTCTCGGCGAGCGCTTCTTTGACGCGCGCGACCGGTCCTTTCTCGCCTTCCGCGCCTTTCGCGACGAGCCGCCCTTCCGCCAACTCCGTCAGTTTCTCCCGTAACTCCTCCTCGCTCAACTTGCCGCCGTGCCGCCACACTTCCTCGCCGGAGGCGTCAAGAAAAACCTGGTAGGGCAGGGCTCTCACCTTCCAGCGTCGCGACGCCGCAGGTTCCTCGTCTATGTTGACCGTCAGAATCGTCACGCGGTCTTCGAAGTCGGGACGCACGCGGTTTATGACTTCCTCCATCTCCTTGCACCATGTGCATATGCCGCGACCGAAGTCCGCCATCACGGGTCTGCCTTTGCCGGCCGCCCGCGAAACGCTGTCCGCGCCGCCCTCCGCGCTCTCGCGCCAGCGCTTCATCCATACCGCGTTCCTCTTCACGCGACCCTTCGCTTCGCTCCAGAGTCCGTCGAGTCGCTCGCCCCATCTGCGGTCGATCTCCGCTTCCGCCTCGGCCGGCGGGAACTCCGCTTCCACTTCGCGCCTGATCTCGTCGAGCAGCGCGGAAACCACCTCGTCGTCGGAGCCTTCCATTCCGCGCCTGCGCGCCTCGTCGGCCGCCAGTCGCCATTTCAGTATCTCTTCCGCGAAGCCTTCCGGGTCCTTCCGCCAGAACTCGCGGTCGGCCGGTCTTATCTTTTCCATCGCCGCGTGAAACTCGTCCACCGTCAGCGGGCGTCCGTCCAACTCCATCAATACGTTCTCGGGAAGGAGGTCGCCGTAACGCGCCAACTCGCGTCGCCGGCCGAGCCGGTACGCGCACACCAGCAGCGCGGCGACGACGCAGAGCGCTCCCGCTTTCGCCCATCTCGCGCGTGACATGCGCCTCCTCCTCGACTCGCCGCGGCTCAGTCGGAAAGTATCTTCTTCAACTCTTCAAAGCCGGGTACGCGTCCGACTATCTTCGCTTCGCCGTCCACCAGCAAGGCGGGCGTCATCGGCACGCCGTAACTCATTATCTTTTTGATGTCGGCGACCTTCTCCAGTGTGAATTCGATTCCCAACTCCTCCGCGGCCTTGCGTGTCATCTCCTCCAGTCTGTCGCATTTCGCGCAGCCCATTCCCAGCACCAGCAGCCTCTTCATCCCGCGTCCCTCCATTCTTGCGCGTCGTCATCGGACGACGAGACCGAATATCTTGCCCGCCGTGGTCGCCATCACGCAGACCAGCGCCACGTAGACCAGCGTCTTTTTGGTGCCCATCACCTGTCGTATCACCAGCATGTTGGGCAGCGAAAGAGCCGGTCCCGCCAGGAGCAACGCCAGCGCCGGACCCTTGCCCATGCCGGCGCCGAGCAGGCCCTGCAGTATCGGCACCTCGGTCAGCGTCGCGAAATACATGAGCGCGCCGGCCACGCTCGCCGCCGCGTTCGCCAGCCATCCGTTGCCGCCCACACTCTCCGAAATCCACTCCGCCGGTATCAGCGCCTGCTCGCCGGGCCGCCCCAACAGAAATCCCGCGACGACGACGCCGGCGAAAAGCAGCGGCAGAATCAGTTTCGCGTAGAACCACGTGGAGCCGAACCACTCCTTCACCTCGCCTGCGGAGAACCATCGCCACACCGCCGCCACCAGCAGCAGCAGGCAGAGCAGCGCGACCCAGTAACGTATGTGGTAGATGGAGGTGTAGAACGAAGGCGAGTACTCCACGCTCTCCACCTCTTCGGTCGGAATCTTGATGGTGCGGCCGCTTGCGTCCTCCTTGACCGCGACGGCCGCGCTTGTTTTTCCGACGCGGACGCCGGTCACGGCTTCGCCGTTCTTTTTGTGGACGGTCAGATGCGCCGGCGCGCCCCAGTTGGCGAAAACCAGAACTCCGATCATCAACGCGAAGTAGACGGCCGTCTTCGACAGCGGCCGCGGCTCCTCCGGCAGGTCCGCGAACGACGCCTCCTCCGCCTTCCTGCGCTCCTCCTTCAGGAATATCAAGTGCATCAGAAGCCCGATGACGACGCCGAAGACGACCGCGCCGATCGCCCGCGCCAGTCCTATCTCCCAGCCGAGCACCCGCGCGGTCAGAATGATGGCGAGAACGTTTATCGCCGGTCCGGAGTACAGAAACGTCGTCGCCGGTCCGAGTCCCGCGCCGCGGGAGTATATGCCCGCGAACAACGGCAGCACCGTACAGGAGCAGACGGCCAGCACGCTTCCGGAGACCGACGCGACGCCGTAGGCGAGCACCTTCTTGGCCTGTGCGCCGAAGTAGCGCATCACGGCCGCCTGACTGATGAAGATGCTTATTCCGCCCGCGATGAAGAACGCCGGTATCAGACAGAAGAGGACGTGCTCGCGCGCGTACTCGCGCAGGACCATCGCGGCCTCGAAAGCCGCCCGTCTCACCCGCGGCGCTTCCCACGGCATGAAGAAGGACAGCAGAAAGACCAGCGCCAACGCCGCCAGTATCTTCAGTTCGCGCTTCATCTCTTTCCGCCGAGAAGGCCGTCGATCATCTTCATCTCGGTTTCGACCCTGCTGACCACGACGCGCTCCGCGCATCGCAGAAACTCCAGCATTCAGGGTATCGCCACGTGGTAGTACACCTTCAGGCCTTCGCGTCGGCGTCCCAGAACGCCCGTCTCGGACATGCAGGCTAAGTGCTTGCTCACGCTCGTCCGCTCGGCGCCGACCTTCTCGGCGACCTCGCCGGCGGACAGTTCGCCTTCGGCCAGCGCTTCCAGGATCAGCACGCGTGTGGGATGCGCGACGCTTTTCAGTACTTCGGCCTTGGCGGCCGCTATCGCCTCCGTCACGGCGGCGTCCTCCAGTGCTTTTGTGGTTTGCGCTATTGTATATGTGAACACATACTCACACAAGAACAAAACGGCGCAAAAAAGAAAAAAACTTCCGGGTCCGGCCCGGGCTTTTCGACACGTGGAACCGTTTTCGCGGGGAGTCTTGGAGTCTCACGCCACGCGATC
>CAYPNR010000010.1:0-36612 GCA_964412125.1 uncultured Planctomycetota bacterium
CTGCCGGGGCCGGACGGCGGAACGGTCGCGCGACGGGTGCGGTGCGGAGCGCTCAGGCCGAGACCGAGATACAGCGAGGCGCGCGGCAACGAAGGCTGGTTCATAGACCTCTGGCGTCCGGTTTTCTCGGCGCGGGCGCCGCTGGTGGAGTGGGCGCCCGGAAGACTGAAGGTGAAGGCGTTGAAGGTGTTGCGCCCCCCGACGCTGGAGGACGCTGATCCTCTCAAGACGGCCGAGCGCGTGATCGCGCGGTACATTCCCACGCCCGTGCCGAAGGAGTCGAGCGAGGTAGTGATTCTCCGGCCGCATCCGAAGGGCGTCGCGGGATGGCCGTTCGAGGAGGCTCCCGAACTGGAAGCGCCGAGCGTCGCGGCGCCGGGCGCGGAACTGGACGTACGCGTCCGCGGCCGCTTGAGAAAGGACGCGACGGCCGAAGACGTCTCAGGATATCTGTACGCGTATCTGCCGGAGACGAAGAAGTTTGTGTTCGCCGGCCGGCTCGCCGGGCCTGAGACGAAGGACGGAACGTGCCTGCTGCGGACGAGGCTGAAGGCGCCGGAGGGCGTATCGAGTCTCACTTTGTTCGCGGTGTTCGACGCGAGGGAGGCAGGCGCGCCGGGCGCCGTGTCACGTGCGGCGGCGCCGGCGCTGATGGACAAGGAGAAACTCGAAACGCTGGTCGCGAACCTGGCGAGCGACGACTGGAAGGTGCGGGAGAAGGCGACGAAGGCGCTGTTGAAGTTGGGGAAGGCGGCGGGTCCGTATCTCGAACGCGCGCTCCGCTCTACGGACGCCGAGGTGCGGCGGCGCGCGGAGCGGATAATCCAGAAAATAGGGTACGTGTCGCCGACGGTGGTGGACAAGAACCTGGCCGACCTGGAGGCGATGGGGAACGACGACTACTTCGCCGCCCGGGCGGCGCTCGAAAAACTCCTGCGGCAACCCGGCGGGGAGGCCATCGTCGAGTCCTACCTCGCACGTTTCAGGCGGACGAAGGTCGCGGTCACGACGGACAAGAAGTTCATCGTGGCGCGCGCGGGCGGGAAATGCGAGGTGGTTTTCGAACTGCGGCCGGACCGGCCGTGCTGGATCGCCCGTGCGGCGGTCGCACCGGAGATCCACGACCTGACATCGACACCCGCCGCGGGCGAATGGACGGCAACGGCATATCCCGTTCCCCACGCGGGATGCGTGCTGTTGAAAGGGCCGCGGAAGGTGAGAGCGCCGGTGGACACCTCCGTTCCGCGGGCGCTGAAAGTGACGCTCGGCGCGAAGGCGCCGGCGGAAGCGTGGGCGGGCACCGAGAAATTCCTCGTGGAGGCATCCGACGTGCCGATGTCGGTCGTCCGGGTGGTGGTGCTGCCGCCGGAGAAGGGGATGGAGAGAACGGTCGGCGCGCAGACTTTGAGGCTCCGGATCCGCGCGCCGGCGACCGTCCGCGCGGGCGGGTCGTTCGAGGTCACGCTGGAGGTCGAAGGTTTCGGCGAAAAAGAGTTCGAGGCGCTCCGGGCAAGTCCGTCAGGACGGATGCGGCTGCTGTGCCTGCTCGTCGGCGAAGGCGGAGTGGTCGGGAGCGCCGTCACGGAGAACTACGAACTGACCGGCGACCGCAAGGTGGTCGCGAAGTTGACGATGAAGGCGCCGGGCCGCGCGGGCCCGCATCGCATCTACGGCGTCGCCATACCGACAGGCCGCGACCGCCTCACAGGCTATCTCGCCTCGCCGGCGACGAAGATCGAGACGCGCTGAGCGGATCGCGCAGAAGGAGGCGCCGCACATGCCCTCCCGGCGGACGTAAGCGCCGGTGTTCCCGTAACAGAAAAGCCCCCGAAACGGGGGCTTTTCAAGGACGAAGGGTACGAGGAACCATATCGCCGTCCGTTATCTTTCTTCTTCCTCCTCACTCGCCGGACGAGGAGGCTTGCGCACCGGCATGTCCAGAGCCGCAGGCGGCCTCTCCACGGCCGGCTCGCCGCCGCGCTTCAGGACCACCGCCGCCGCCACCGGCTTTGCCCATCCGACCACCGGCTCGACGTCCGCGGCGGCCGGCGTCTCCGGAACGTAGCCGTGACGCACCAGCGTCCGCTGGCCCGCGGAAACCTCAACCTCACCGAGCGCGGTCCGGCACTCCACCACGCCCTCTTCCACGACCACCTCCACGCCGGCCACGAATCGTCTCACCCAGAACTTCGTTCCTTTCACGGCGACCTCCACGCCGTCGCAGACCACCTTGAAAGGCTCGTGATTCACCGAGGCGAACAGTTCGCCGCCCACCAGTTCGAGTACGCATCCGTCGCGGTCGCGTCTGACGCGTACTCCGCAGTTCTTGCGCAGAACGACCGCGGAGCCGCGCGGCGTCGCTATCGCCGCCGGCTCGTCTCCGCGGTTCACCACCACCTGTTCGTCGCGCAGGCTTTCTCCGTCCCTGACGAGGCGCCATGTCCCGCCGTCCTTGACGACCAGGCCGCCCACCCTGGCGACGCTCACCACGCCGGGACCGGACGTTCCGCCCAGCGGCAGCAGGAGCAGGAGCAGGGCCGCGGCGACCGCGACGGCGCCGGCCGCCCGGAAAATCGGCAGACGCAGGACGCGTCTGCGACAGGCGTTCGAGATCGGGCCGACGAGGTCGTCGAAACGTCTCCCGGCGAGGGCGGACGAGACGAGCGCGTCCACGAAGCGGTGCGACTGAAACTCCCGACGACAGGACTCGCAGCCGGCGAGATGCGCCTCGAACGCGCGTCTGTCGGCGTCGACGGACGCTCCGCCCAGCATCGCCATCATCAGCGTCTTCGCCCGCTCGCAGTCCATGACCGTGGTCTCCTTCCAACAACAGAAGACGCCAACCGCGCGGCCGCCTTGCGGGCAAAAAGAGCGCCGCGTCGAAAAACATGGCCGCGAGCCGGTATAATATGACGGCCGAGTTGGAGGGAGACGCATGAGCGCGTTACGCACCGCTCTGATCGCCGTCGCGATCGCGGCCGCGGCGGCGGCCGCGGCACAGGGCAGGCGTCCCAGAGGACCGCAGCCGGACTGGCAGAAGGACTGGGACAAGGCGCTTGAAGAGGCCCGCGAACGAAAAGTGCCCCTCCTGGTGGTCATTCCGAAACGACAGGGCAGCGGCGGTCCCATATATTATCCCAAGCAGTTGAGCGACAAGACCGTCTACGCGCTCACGCAGAACTTCGTATGCCTGATAGCCGACGACGCCCGCTTTCCGGAGATCGAGAAGAGAATAGCGGTGGAGTACCACAAGGGCAAGTTCGGCATGTACGGGCAGAAACTGCAGTTCGTCTTCTGCAAGCCGGACGGGACCGAACTGGAGGACTGCCATCTCGCCGGGGACATCAGCGTCGCGGAGTTGACCCGAACCATGCAGAAGGTTCTGAGGATGTATCCGAAGGCCATATCGCGAACGAAGTTTCTGAAGTGTCGCAGCCTGCGCGCGCGCGCGGAAATCTACCGTAAGGAGTTGATATTCTCCAAGGCGATCGAACTCTACAGGGACCTGGCCAAGGAGAAAGTCGACCTGGAGATGGTCAAGGAAGCCGAAGACATGCCGGAGAAGTTGCTTCAGGAGTTGAAGGAGAAACTGGCGGAGACCGAGAAACTGGCAAGCGGCGGCGCGGACGACAAGCGCGAGGCGGTCAGGAGGCTGGTGGCGCTGAAGGTGGGCTGCGAACGCGAGAGGGAACTGAAGGAGTACTACGAGAAGGCGAAAAGCCTGCTGGACGGGCTCAAGACCGATCCCGACGTCTCGCCGACGGCCAGGAAGGCGAACATGTGGGAGCGGGCGCTGAAGCAGTACCTGAAGGCCGAAGAGCGCTTTCACAAAGGCGATCTGAAGAAGGCGCTGTCGGCCTACAAAAAGATACTCAAAAACTACAGAGACACCGACTACGCGGACAGGGCGAAGCAGAGAATGAAGGAAATCGAGTTGAGGCTGCAGAAGGAGCGCGAGCAGAAGGGCAAATAGGCCCGGCAGCCGGGACGCGCGCCGCGGCCGCGAACGCTTGCGGATTCTCGACACATGGGACTTCCCGACGCCACACCGGTCATGCGTCAGTATCGCGCCGTCAAGGCGAAACATCCCGACGAGATCGTCTTCTTCCGCCTGGGCGACTTCTACGAGATGTTCTACGAAGACGCGCACATCGCCGCGCGCCTGCTCGGCATAACGCTCACGAGCCGCCAGAAAGGCATTCCGATGGCCGGCGTTCCGTACCACTCGGCGGCCGGCTACATCCGCCGCCTGCTGCGCGCCGGGCGCTCGGTGGTGATATGCGAGCAGAAAAAGGGCGCGGGAAGCAAGCGCCTGATGGCGCGGGAGATCGTACGAGTCATAACTCCCGGAACGGTGGTCGAAGACGAATACCTCTCGGGAAAAGAGGCCAATTACATAACGGCCGCGGTCGTCGAGAAGGACCGCTTCGGACTCGCCTGGGCCGACGTCTCGACCGGAACCTTCGTCGCGACCGAGGCTCCCGTCTCGTCGCTGGAGGATCATCTTCATCGTCTTTCTCCGGCCGAACTCGTCCTGCCGGAGTCGCTCGCGGAGGAGTCGCCGGGGTCGTGGAAGGAGCAGGCGGCGTTGCGGACGCTTCCGGACTGGCGATTCGATCTCGACGCCGCCCGTCGCAGACTGCTCGAGCACTTCGACGTGGTGACGCTGGAGGGCTTCGGCGTCGAGGACCGTCCGCTCGCGTGCCGCGCGGCCGGAGCGCTGCTGGACTACCTCGCGGAGACCTATCGCGACTCACTCGCGGGACTGTGCAGCCTCTCCTACCACCACGACGAGGCGCATCTGACGATAGACGCGACGAGCGCGCGCGCGCTGGAACTGGTGCGGCGGACCGACGGCGAGACCGGCGAAGGCACGCTTTTGTGGGCGCTGGACGAGACCGAGACGCCGATGGGCGCGCGTCTGCTGCGAAGGCGGCTTCTCGCGCCGCTGAGAGACGTGGAGTCGATAGAGGCGCGTCTCGACGCCGTGGAGGAACTCGTCCGCGACGAGGCGCTGCGCCGCGGCGTCAGAAAAACGCTCGCCGGCACAGGCGATCTGAAGCGACTGGCCACACGCGCGGTCGTCGGCCGCTCGAACGCGCGGGAGTTGAACCAGATCGCGGGCGCGCTCGAGCGCGCGGCCATGCTGCGCGCCGCCGGCGAAAAAGCCCGTTCGCGTCTCCTGCGGCGCCACTTCGATTCCATACGCGTACCGCTCGAAGTCGCCCGCGAAATACGACGCACCATCGTTGACAGGCCGCCTCTGTCCGTCACCGACGGCGGTATCATACGGCCCGGCGTGCAAAAAGAACTGGACGATCTCCGGGCGCTGCGCGACGGCGGGAAAAAGTGGCTCAAGCGCTACGAAGAAGAGGAGCGCGGGAGAAGCGGCCTGCAGAACCTGCGGACCGGATACAATCGCATGGCCGGCTACTACATAGAGATACCGCGCAGCCGGATCGAGCAGGCGCCGGACCACTGGCGGCCCGTGCAGGCGCTTAAAAATCACCAGCGCTACACCACCGACGAACTGAAACGCCTCGAAAGGGAGGTGTTGACGGCCACAGACCGCGCCAACGAAATGGAGTACGCCGTCTTCGACGCGCTCCGCAGGCGCGTGGCCGAAGAGGCGGCCGTGCTGCTGGAGACCGCCGAGCAGATCGCCGCGGTCGACTGCCTGGCCGCGCTCGCCGAGGCGGCGGCGACGCGGCGCTACGTCCGTCCGACGATCGACGACTCCCGCGCGATCATCGTCAAGGACGGTCGGCATCCCGTCCTCGAGCGCGCCGCCGAGTTCGTGCCCAACGACGTCTCGATCGACCCGGAGGAGGGGCGTCAGATACTGCTTGTGACCGGACCGAACATGGCGGGCAAGTCCACATACATCCGGCAGGTCGCGCTGACGGTGGTGATGGCGCAGATGGGCTCGTTCGTGCCGGCGAAGGAGGCGCGCATCGGCGTGGTCGACCGCGTCTTCACCCGCGTGGGCGCGGCCGACGAACTCTACCGCGGCCGCTCCACTTTCCTGGTGGAGATGGCCGAGACCGCGAACATACTGAACAACGCCACGGACAGGTCGCTCGTGGTGCTCGACGAAATAGGCCGCGGCACGGCCACCTTCGACGGACTCGCCATCGCCTGGGCGGTCACCGAGCACCTGCACGACGGAATAGGGGCGCGGACGCTGTTCGCCACCCACTATCACGAACTGACCTCGATAGCGAAAGAACTGTCCCGCGTGGCGAACGTCTCCGTCTCGGTGGTGGAGCACAAGGGACGGGTGATCTTTCTTCATCGGATACGCGAAGGCGCGGTCGACCGCAGTTACGGCATCCACGTGGCGGAACTGGCCGGCGTGCCGCGGGAGGTGACCGAGAGAGCGACTTCGGTACTGGCGTCGCTGGAGGCGCGAAGCCAGCGCGCCGACGGAACGCCGCTCGTCGCGCCGCCCGCAAGGCGGCCCGCTCAACTCGTCCTGTTCGACGCCGACGGCCGCCTCGCCGCGGAACTGGCCGACATAGACACGGACAATATGACGCCGTTGCAGGCGCTCGAGACGCTGAAGCGGCTCAAGGACCTGGCCGACACGCTGTAGGCCTCCGCCGCGGAGGCGCGGGGCGGTTTTGACGTGCGCGCGACGCCGCGGGCGGTAGAATACCGACGGTTGGGACGTCTTCTCATGCGGACGGTCGGAATAGACGAGGCGGGTTACGGTCCGCTGGTCGGCCCGCTGGTCTGCGCGGCGGTGGAGTTCGACGGCGCGCCGGAGGAGTTCGAGCGGACGCTCGAAAAATGGACGCTCGAGGTCGCCGACTCCAAAGCGCTCTACTCCGGGCCCGACACACTCTGGCGTCTCGAAAGCGTGGTGCTCTCCATGCTCGATCCCGTGCCGCGACGTGTCGGCGAGTTGCTCGAGGCGCTCGTCGGGCCGTGCGAGAGACCGTTCTATCTCGACCCGGACCGGCCGCTTCCGATACACCGGCGGACCCGTATCGAGCGACCGCCGGCCCGAATCCGGACGCGCGTCGGACTGCGGACGGCCGCCGCCTTCAACGCCGCCCACAGGCGGCTGCCCACAAAGGCCGAGATCGCCTGGGAACTGGTCGCCGCGCACATCGTCCGCGCCGCCTCAGAAAACGGGCCGCTCGCCGTACTGGTGGACAGACAGGGCGGCCGCAGGTTCTACGCGGGACACCTCCTCCGCGCACTCGGCACCATGGTCAACAGCGTCCGGGAAAACGCGGAACAGTCCGTGTACCGCCTGCCGCGTCGGGAAGGCGCGGTGGAGATCCGCTTCATCACGCGCGGCGACGGGCGCTTCCGCGCCGTGGGGCTCGCATCGGTCGCGGCCAAGTACGTGCGCGAAGTCTTCATCGACGCACTGAACCGCTGGCTGGGCGAACGGGAACTCCACGACGGTCGGCTCAACGGCTACGGCGCCCAGCGCCGCCTGGCGCGACGCCTGGCGGAACTGCTGCAGAAAAACCACGGCGTGGACGCCGGGGCGTTCCTGCGCAGAGTGTGAGACGACACGCCGCCGCCTACGACGAACCGTCGCTGCCGTCGTCCGCGTCCTCCGGCGGACGTTCGTCGTCGATCCGCCGGTCGAACTGGCAGCGTCCGCCGCAGAAGCCGCGTCGCCGCGGGGGGCGCTGCGGGCAGACGATGTAGGCGCCGCATCCTATCCGCAGCATCTTGCCCTCGACCAGCGCGCGCGTCACAGCGCGGTGCGCCTCCTCGAGAATGCGTCCGAAGGTCTGCCTCGAAACGCCCATCCGTTCCGCCCCGGCCTCGTGACCCAAACCCTCGATGTGGACGAGCCGAAGCGCTTCCAGTCCGTCCAGCCTGAGCAGCACCTCTTCCATGCGCGACGCCGGCACGCCCTGCGGCTTGTAAACCGCGTGCGGGGGGACGATTCCCACTCTGCGTCTTATCGGCGGCCTGCCTCTCATCGACCGAAGTCCTCTTACGCTCCTACATTCTATACCCCGCTCCGGCCGCGGTCAACCGCGTCCGCGCCGGAAGTCCGGCGATTCCGCTTACGCTCTTGCCGCACCCGCACGCGCGTGTATCATGTTGTTGGACCGTCTTCCGTTGTAGGAGGTGTTTCGATGGCGTATCTGGACGGCACGATAAAAGCCTACCTCGAAGACGCGGCGGCCGAGAAGGACGCCCCCGGCGGAGGCAGCGTGAGCGGACTCGCCGGAGCGCTCGGGGCGAGCATGGCGAGTATGGTCTGCAACTTCACCGTCGGACGCGAGAAGTTCAGGGAGGTCGAGCCGCGCGTCCGCGAAATACTGGAAGAGGCGGGGGTCGCGTGGAAGCAGTTGGCGGCGCTGACCGACCGGGACGTGGAGGAGTACAAGAAAGTGACCGCGGCCTATCAGATGCCGAGAAAGACCGACGAAGAGAAAGCGGCGCGACGCGCCGCCATACAGGAGGCGTTGAAGAGCGCGATGTCGGCGCCGCTGGAGATGGTCCGGGTCTGTCACGGACTCACTCTGCGACTGAAGGAACTGGTCGAGATCGGCAATCCGAACCTGATAAGCGACGTCGGTGTCGCGGCCATACTGCTCGTCGCCGGACTCGACGGCGCCAAACTCAACGTCGAGATAAACCTCAAGTACATCAAGGACGACGAACTGGTCGAACGCGTCCGCGGCGAGATAGACGAAAAGGCGTTCGAGGCCAAAACCATCGCCGCGGAGGTGGTCGGCAAGGTCCGCGAAGCGATCCGGTAGGCCGAAAACGCGCGCGGCCGGCGGCGTCAGTGCAGAACCTTCTGCCAGACCTTCGCTATGACCGGCGCGGCCACCAGCGCCACTATGGACATCAACTTGATCAGAATGTTCATGGACGGACCGCTGGTGTCCTTAAGCGGGTCGCCGACGGTGTCGCCGACGACGGCCGCCTTGTGCGGCTCGGAGCCCTTGCCGCCGAGGTTGCCCTCCTCTATCCATTTCTTGGCGTTGTCCCAGGCGCCGCCGGCGTTCGCCATGAAGATGCCGAGCAGCACGCCGCAGGCGGTCGCGCCCGCCAGAAAGCCGCCGAGCGACTCCGGACCGAGCAGGAAGCCCACGGCGATGGGCGCCGCCACCGCAAGAAGCCCCGGCGCTATCATCTGCGTCAGCGCGCCGCTTGTGACTATGTCTATGCAGCGGTCGGAGTCCGGCTTGGCGCGACCCTCCATCAGGCCGGGTATCTCCTTGAACTGCCGTCTCACCTCCTGGACCATCCTGTCGGCGGCGCGGCCGACCGCCTGCATGGTCAGCGCCGCGATGAGGAACGGCATCATCGCGCCCACCAGCAGGCCGATGACCGTCGACGGCTCGGTCAACGAGATGTGCAGCGGACCCGAAGCGCCCCAGACGCCGTCCACGGTGGACTTGTAGGCGCAGAAAAGCGCCAGCGCGGTCAGCGCCGCGGAGCCTATGGCGAATCCTTTGCCTATCGCCGCGGTCGTGTTGCCCAAAGCGTCCAACTTGTCGGTTATCTTTCGCACCTCGGGACCGGCGCCGCTCATCTCCGCTATGCCGCCGGCGTTGTCCGCTATCGGGCCGTAGGAGTCGGTCGACATCACTATGCCTATGGTGGCGAGCATGCCGACCGCGGAGACCGCGATTCCGTAGAGGCCGGCGAAGTGGTACGAAACGAAGATGGCCAGCGCTATCGTGAGGATGGGCGCCACGGTGGACATGAAGCCCGTGGCCATGCCGCTTATGATGACCGGCGCCGCGCCGGAGCGCGCCGTCCTCGCCAGCGCCCTTATCGGCGGACCGCTCGTGAAAAACTCGCTCTCCAGTCCGATGAAGACCCCGGCGAGCAGTCCGGCCAGAACCGCCCAGAACGGCGCGAAGGAGCCCAGATGGAAGTGGCACAACAGTCCCGCGAACACAAGCAGCAGTCCCGCGGCGATGTAGGTCGCGTTGCGCAGGGCGCTCGCCGGCGAGAGCCGCTTCAGGAACGCGATGCAGAATATGCCGACCAGCGAGGCGACCAGGCCGCCGAGGACCACCAGCAGCGGGAAGGAGACCAGTTTCAGCAGTCGGCCTTCGACTCCCGCGGCGGTGCCGAAGAGTTTCTGCAGGATGTCCGGTCCGGCGGTCGCGCCTATCGCCATCGTCGCCACAACCGAGCCGACGTACGACTCGAACAGGTCCGCGCCCATGCCGGCGGTGTCGCCGACGTTGTCGCCGACGTTGTCGGCTATCACGCCGGGGTTGCGCGGGTCGTCCTCGGGGATGCCGGCCTCGATTTTGCCGACGAGGTCGGCGCCGATGTCGGCGCTCTTGGTGAAGATGCCGCCGCCGACGCGCGCGAAGAGCGCCACCGACGAGGCGCCCATGGCGAAGCCCGAGATCATCTGCGCGGCTTCGGTCACCGATCGGCCGGTGAAGAGCGCCCAGAAATACGCCGCCAAACCGACCGCGCCCAGCGCCGCCACCATCACGCCCATCACCGAGCCGCCGCGGAAAGCGACCGTCAGCGCCGCGCCGATGCCGCCTTCCTTCGCCGCCTGCGTCGTTCGTACGTTCGCCGCCGTCGCCGCGCGCATCCCGACGTATCCCGCCAGCATCGAGCAGGCCGCGCCGCTGATGTAGGCCACCGCCGTCAGCCAGTTTATGCCGAACATCAACACCAGAAACACCACCAGCGCGAAAATCGTCACCATCTGGTATTCCCGGCGCAGAAAGACCATCGCGCCGGAGCGGATGGCGCCGGCGATCTCACGCATCTTCTCGTCGCCCGCCGACTTGCGCCTCATGCTCAGATGAGTCCGGAGAGCGTAGATAATGCCCACCGCGCCGAGACCCACACCCACGCGGCCGATCTCCGCGATGCTCAAATCCATGCGCGCTCCTCCCACACGTCGTCGGTCGCGCAAATCCTACCAGACCGCTCCGCCGCTTTCAACACGCCCTGCGCCGCAGTGAATCACAAAGCGGAGCGACGGTGTGGAAAAAGACAATTCGTCCGGTATCATCTTCGAGAAAACCCCGCTGGAGAGACGACCGATGGTGCGCTACCGGGGAACCGTGGTTCGACCGCCGAGCGAGGCTCACAGTCTCATACTGCAGGTGACGCTCGGCTGCTCCCACAACAAATGCACCTTCTGCGGCACCTATCTGGACAAGCCCTTCCGCGTCCGCCCTCCGGAGGAGGTGTTCGAGGACATCGACTCGGTCCGGCCCTACGCGGAGAGGGTCAGACGCGTCTTTCTCGCCGACGGCAACGCTCTTGTGCTGCCGACCGGGCGCCTGAAGGAGATTCTCGAAAGGCTGCGAAGCGTCTGTCCCAACCTGCGACGCGTCGGCATATACGCCAACGCCCGCGACATTCTGAGGAAGAGTCCGGAGGAGTTGGAGGACCTGCGGCGACGCGGACTGGGCATCGTCTACATCGGTCTCGAAAGCGGCTCCGACGAGGTACTGCGACGCGTGAAAAAAGGCGCCGACGTGCAGCAGCAGGTGGACGCCGTTCTCAGAGCGCAGCAGGCGGGGCTCAAGACCTCCGTCATCTGCGTGCTGGGCCTCGGCGGCCGCGAACTCTCCGACGAGCACGCCGAGGGGACGGCCCGCGCGCTCAACGCGATGCAGCCGAACTACGCGTCGTTCCTCACGCTGATGCTGGTGTCGGGCACGGAACTGGCCGGGCAGTACGAACGCGGCGAATTCGAACTGCTCGACCCGATCGAGATGCTGGTGGAGTTGCGGACGGTGGTCCGCGGACTCGAACTGAAGCGCACCGTCTTCCGGACCAATCACGCCTCCAACTTTCTCGCACTCGCCGGCACGATGAACGAGGACAGGGAGAAGATTCTGGCGGAGTTGGACCGCGGCATAAGCGGCGAGAGCCCGCTTCGTCCGGAGTGGTTCCGCGGCCTCTGACCGGCGCTGCGGCGCGCGGCGGAGGCGGAAGATACGGTTTGTTTTCGGCGCACGGCGGGTTAGAATGGCGCCGACCCACACGCATGGAGGCGTTTCCATGGCCGGAGGAAGACCGATCGGGCTCCTGGCGCTTCACGCTCTCGGCGGCGTCGTGATGCTGTCGGCCGCCGCGGTCCTGTTCGCGCAGGTCGCCCTGCTGGCGACCCGCTCGGACGAGGAGGTGATCGAGTTGGTGAAGGCCGGCACCAAGATGGAACGCGACAAAGCCGAACCCGGACCGACGGAGCGGCCGCTGACCGACGAGGAGATCGACAGGAAGGTGGAGGAGCGGAAAGCCGAATTCCTGGAGAGAATGCGGAACGACCCGAGGGCGAAACAGATACTCGTGATAAAGACCGTCGTCGGCGTTCTGCTGGTGGTGCTGGCGCTCGGACTCTTCCTCGGCCTGCGTCGCCTCAGTAGAATCCTCGCGGTGGTGATGGGAGTACTGCTGCTGATCTCGGCGCTCGTCACGTGGAGCGAGACCGCTCAGACCCTCGCACTGTACAAGTATCTGAGGCTCGCCTCCGCGCCGCTGCTGCGGTTCGTCGACACGGCGCTGCTCGCGGTCCTGCCCGCGGCGCTGCTCTTCTGCATACTCACGGTGATACTGCCTCCGCCGCGGAGGACGCCCGACGTCCCCGAGACGGACTGATCCTCGAAGAGCCGTGTCGCGGGGCGAGAAATGAAGCGTGCGGAACGCGCGAGAACGGTGGTGGAGCGACTGTCGAAGCGCTACGGCCCCTCGCTCGTCGAGCGGATCGGCGCAGGCGACCCCTATCGCGTGCTGGTCGCCACCATTCTCTCGCAGAGGACGCGGGACGAGGTGACCGGCCGGGTTTCGGAGGCGGTGTTCGCGCGCTGGCCGACTCTCGCGTCGCTGGCGCAAGCCGACGAACGCGAGATACTCCGGACCATCCGCGAGGTCGGCTTCGGTCCGGGCAAGGCGCGCCATCTCGCGGCCGCCGCCCGGAAGATCCTGGCCGAGCACGACGGCCGCGTGCCGGCGACCGAAAAGGACCTGCTCGAACTTCCCGGCGTGGGACAGAAGACGGCGGGATGCGTACTGGTCTACGCCTTCGGCGAGCCGGCGATTCCGGTGGACGCCCACGTTCATCGCATATCGAACCTGCTGCGGCTGGTGGAGACGCGGACGCCGGAGCGGACGCGGGAGGAACTGGAACGTCTGCTGCCGAAGCGGCTGTGGGCGCCGGTGAACCGCGTGATGGTGTTGTTCGGCAGGGAAATCTGTCTGCCGCGCAGGCCCCGTTGCGGGAGATGTCCGCTGGCCGACGTCTGTCCGTCGGCGTCTCAGGCCTCCGCGCCGAAGTAGCGTCGCAACGTGTTCCGCAGCGAGGAGAGCGTGCAGATCACCGGATGCACACGCAGACCCGTCATGTGCTCGATCTCGCTTCCGGCCTCCTCGTCCAGCGGATTCACCATCGCCACCGTGACGGTGTCCACCGAACGCGACAGCGGCACCATCTCGAAAGTCGCCATCATGCTCAACGGCAGCAGTTCCTTCACGCCCCTGTCCACGTACTGCACCGCCGCCGTCGAGAACGGTATCCCGGTGGTCCGCGCCACCGCCGAGCCGATCGCCTTCTCATCAGCGAGGCCGAGCGAGACGAGCACCGACACAAGCGACCTGCCGGTCTCCCTGACCGTTCTCTGCGCGCGCAGGAGATCCTCGTGCCCCACCACGCGCTGGCTCAGAAGCAAACCTCCGAGAGCCTTATCCGCCTCCAGTTCGGCGTGCCGCCTGAGTGCGACGCGCGCGTCCTCGTCCTCCAGCAGTATGCGTTGCGTCTTGAACTCCACGGCGCGGCGCCGCGCCGGGGTCCGCTCCGCGTCCTCCTCCATCGTCACCTCCGCGAAGCACGCGGCGCAATAGACGTGACCGCGATGTACGTGTATCGTCTCCGAGACGGACAGTGTCGCTCCGCAGCGCTCGCATTCCATTCCTTCCAGCATGAGGACGCCGGCCGGCGGGATGCTCACCTGCGCTCCGCAATGCGGACATCTTCCCTGCCTGCCGGCCGCCTCCTCCGGCACCCGCAACTTGCCGCCGCACTCCGGACAGCGCAACTTCAGCATCGCAGCACCTACGTCTCCGCCCCCTTCCGGACGATTCCGGCGCTCTCCAGGATCTCCTTCTCCAGCCGCGTCGCCAACTCCGGATGCTCTTCCAGATACCGAATCGCCGCCTCGCGTCCCTGTCCCAGTCTCTCGTCGCCGCAGGAGAACCAGGCCCCGTTGCGCGTGACCAGACCGCGCTCCAGCGCGCAGTCCAGTACGCCTCCCGCCTGCGATATGCCCTCGGCGTAGACGATCTCGAACTGCGCGTCCCGGAACGGCGGCGCCAGTTTGTTCTTCAGCACCCTCGCGTTCACACGCGTCCCCCGCGCCCGACCGTCGGAGTCCTTTATCAGGCTCATCCGTCGCACGTCTATCCGCACCGACGCGTAAAACTTCAACGCGCGCCCGCCGCTGGTCACCTCCGGCGAGCCGAACATGACGCCCACCTTCTCGCGTATCTGGTTTATGAAGACCACAAGGCAGCGGCTCCTCGCTATCACGCCGGCCAGTTTCCGCAGCGCCTGCGACATCATACGCGCCTGCAGCCCCACGAACTGGTCGCCCATCTGGCCCTCCAACTCCGCCTTCGGCACCAGCGCCGCCACCGAGTCTATCACCACGATGTCCACCTCGCCGGTGCTCACCAGCATCTCCGCCACCTGAAGCGCCTGCTCGCCGTAGTCCGGCTGCGACAGAAGAAGGTTCTCCACGTCCACGCCGAGCCTCTTCGCGTACTCCACGTCGAGCGCGTGCTCGGCGTCTATGAAAGCGGCCGTTCCGCCCATCTTCTGGGCGTTGGCCACGACGTGAAGAGCGAGAGTCGTCTTGCCGGAGGCGTCCGGCCCGTATATCTCCACCACGCGTCCGCGCGGCAGTCCTCCCGTGCCCAGCGCCAGGTCCAGCGCAAGCGAACCCGTCGGCACCACATCCACCGCCCGCCGTTTCGTCTCGCCCAGCCGCATTATGGCCTCCTCTCCCATCTGCTTCTGAATGTAGGCGACCACATCATCCAGTTTCTTGGGCACCTTTTTTCCACGCATCACGCCGCACTCCTCAAGCACCGGCCGGCCGCCCCACATTCTACTCCACGCCTCCCCCTTCGTTCAAACCCATTCGTCCGGCGCGCCGCCGGCTTGATTCGGACGCCCCGCGCGCGTATCATACCCTGCGCCGTCTGTTAAGGAGCGCATCCGTGGAAATCCTGCGACTGGTCGTCGGACCCGTCATGACCAACTGCTACATAGTCTGGAACGAGCGCCGCGAAGCGATGGTGATAGACCCGGGCGGCGATTCTTTCGAGATACTCTCCCGCATAGGCAAACACGAGTTGAAAGTGCTGTACATAGTCGACACCCACGGACACATAGACCACATAGCGGCGAACGCCGAACTCAAAGAGGCTCATCCGGACGCCGAACTGGTCGTTCACGCCTCCGACGAGCCGCTGCTGACCGACCCCCAGCGCAACCTTTCAATGTTCCTCGGCGCGGACGTATCGTCGCCGCCGCCCGACATGACGGTCGGCGACGGCGACGAGATCGCGCTCGGGCCGCTCTCGTTCCGGATCATCCACACCCCCGGCCACACCCGCGGAGGCATATCGCTGTTCTGCGACGGCGAGTCCCCGCCCGTCCTGTTCTGCGGAGACACGTTGTTTCAGTACTCGGTGGGCCGCACCGACCTGCCCGGCGGCGACTTCCAGACGCTCTTGGGCTCGATACGCAACCGTCTGTTCAGCCTGCCGGACGACACCCGCGTGCTTCCCGGCCACGGACCCGAGACGACGATAGGCGAGGAGAAACGACTCAATCCGTTCCTTAGGTGAGGCCGGATCATGGGCGGTCTTTTCTACGGCATCGCGGCCTGCCTCATTCTGTTCAACTGGCCGGAGAGGCCGCCGCTGGACCTGCCGCCGGCGCTGCGGCTGGGCGGATGGGCGCTGCTCTGCGGCGCACTCTATCTGCTCGCGATCGCCCTGCTCCGCAACGCCGACAGGCTCGGCCGGACCCGCCGGGGGCTGCTCGCGCTCAACCTGGCGGTCGCCGCCGTCTCCGCGCACCTGCTCGGCCTCGCCGCGGACGTGGGCGCGGCCATGCAGACGATTCCCGCCGCCCTCACGATCTTCGCGGGTTTCCTGCTGCAGACCGTGCCGCTGCTGCTGCTGCTGCGCCGCGCCGAGAGCCGCGTCATGGACGTCGGTCGGCCCGCCGCCTATCTTGCGTTCCATCTGCGCCAGTACGCGTTCGCCGCGGCGCCGTTTGCGCTCATCAGCGGTCTGATGCAGGCCGCCACACAAATCCGGGCGTTCGCCGAGCCGCTGACCGTCTGGCCGTCCCTGTGGTTTCTGCCGCTGTTCGTGGTGGTTCTGCTGTTCTTCGTGCTGGCGCCGCTGGCGTTGCGCTTCATACTGCCCGCGCGACCGCTGCCGACCGGCCCGCTCCGCAGCACACTGGAGCGACTGGCCGGGGCGGTCGGCGTCCGCGTGCGTCAGATCTACGTCTGGCGGACCAGGCCGCTCTTTCTGCCGAACGCCTCGGTCGCCGGCGTCCTTCCGCAACTGCGCTACGTGTTCGTGACCGACGCCCTGCTGGAGTTTCCGGACGACGAGGTGGCCGCGGTCTTCGCTCACGAACTGGGTCACGCCAGACTCTGGCATCCGCCTCTCTATATGTGTCTTGCGGCGTCGTTCGGAGCGTTCACGATGTGGCTCGACAGAGCGTTGCCGGCGGCGACGGCCGTCGCGTCCGTCCGTCTCGGCGTTCCGCCGGAAGCGCTGGCCGCCGCGGCGATGCTGGCCGCTCTCGCCCTTTTCTGGCTCGTCTTCTTCGGCTGGGTGTCGCGCCGGTTCGAGCAGGCCGCGGACCTCTTCGCGGCCGAGACCGTCGGCGCGGCCCCGTTCGTGAACGCGCTGGCCCGCATCGAAGTGCGGCACGGAGCCTCGGCGCGCGCGCCCCTCCACTGGCGTCACTTCCCCGTCCCGCGCCGGATCGCGGTCCTCCGCGCCGCCGCTTCCGACCCGTCGGCCCGCAGGGCCGTGGTCAACTCCACCACGACCGCGCTGGCGCTTGTGGGAATCGTCACACTCACGCTTCTCGGCTTCTATTTGTGGTGTCTTCTGGACGACTTCGCTCTGCCTCACGACGTGATTCTGTACCGCCGCGCCGTGGCGGCGGCCCGCGCCGGCGACCTCGCCGAGGCGGAGGCGCTCGCGCGACGCGCGCACCGACTGCGGCCGGACTCGGAGACCTACAGCGGCCTTCTCGAGTGGCTGAGGAAAAGGAGGAAAGAGGATGCCCCGAGGCGACGATGAGGTCGCGGGAGCGTCGCTCCTGGTGGCGGTCGGCGACAGCAACGTGCTGCTGGTGCGGCTGCTGGAGCGAGTGGAACGCGCGCTCGCCGGCGCCGCGGGGGGAGAGCCGCACGTTCAGCGGCTCTCGGCCGGCGAAGCGGACCTCGTGGAGGTGCTGCGCGACTGGGCCACGCCGACTCTTTTCGGCGCGCCGCCGCTCATCCTGATACGCGAGGCGGACGCCGTACTGGCCGGGTGGGCGGGGCCGCTCACGCAGAGGATGTCCGACGCGCAGGGCGTTCTCGTGCTGCAGGTCTCCGGCAGGCCGACCGGCGAGGCGGCCAAGCGACTGAAAGAGGCGGGAGCGAAGACGATAAGCGTCGCGTCGCCGACGGGCAGAGCGCTTCACGAGGCTCTCGCCGCGGAGGCGCGTCGGACGGGACTGCGTCTTTCGCCCGGCGCACTACGAGAAGTGGCGGCGCGAAGCAGCGAGTTCGACGAGATGGTCGCCGTTCTCAAAGTGCTGAGCGCAGCGGGCGAGGCCGCCGGTCCGGAGGACGTGATCGCCGTGATGGCGGACCGCGGCGCCGGCGACGAATACGCGTTGTCCAACGCGGTGGAGGCGCGCGACCTGTCGGCGGCGCTCGACGCGTTGCGCCGCGCCTTCGAAAACGGACT
Organism: uncultured Planctomycetota bacterium; assembly: GCA_964412125.1. GTDB lineage: Bacteria > Planctomycetota > SKW154 > SKW154 > SKW154 > CAYPNR01. The sequence goes on from CAYPNR010000010.1 coordinate 17,974, forward strand.
CCTGAGCCGCTCCCGCGGCCACGATATCCTCATTCAGGACCGGGGCCGGATAGCGCAGCGGCTGGTGATGCGGCTGCACGGCTCGATAAAGCGACTGCGGACGGCGGCGGCGCTGCCGCCGAGGACCGGGCCGGAAGAGGCGGCCGGGGCGCTCGGCATGAGAGGCAGGGCGGCCGCGTTCGTGCCGCGCATACTGTCCACGGCGTCGCGCATGAGACGAAAACTGCGTTTCGCGCCGCGGGGACTGGCCAGGTGCGACCTTCAGATAAAGACCGGCTCGGAGCCGCGTCTCGCCCTGGAAGCGTTCGTCTGCTGGCTGCTGTCGTAGAACGGACGTCTCAGGCGCCGGCGGCCTTCTTCTTGCGTCCCACCACGCGACGCACGGCGTCGGCCACGTGCTCGATACCCAGCCCGAAGTGGTCCATCAACGCCTCGGGGTCGCCGCTCTCGCCGAAGCGGTCGCGGATGCCGATCATCTCCACCGGTATCGGGCGGTGCTCCATGAGCACCTCGCCGACGGCCGAGCCCATTCCGCCGTGCAACTGGTGCTCCTCCGCCGTGACGAAGCATCCGGTCTCCTCGGCGCATCTGATCAGGGCGTCTTTGTCTATCGGCTTTATCGTGTTGAGGTTGAGCACGCGTACCGAAAGCCCTTCGTTCTCGAGACGCTCCGCCGCCACCAGCGCACGATGCACCATGTGCCCTGTGGCGACGATGGTGCAGTCGGTGCCTTCGCGGAACATCACGGCCTCGCCTATCTTGAAAGGCGTGCTCTCGTCGGTCACTATCGGCATCGCTTCGCGGCCGAAACGGATGTAGCAGGGACCGACGTGCTCGCCGGCGGCTATCGTCGCTTTCTTCGCCTCGTGATAGTCGCAGGGGCTGATCACCACCAGGTTGGGGACGCAACGCGTGAGCGCGAGGTCCTCCAGCGCCTGGTGCGTCGCGCCGTCGGGACCGACCGAGACTCCGCCGTGCGCGCCGCCTATCTTCACGTTCAGATTCGAATAGCAGATGGTCGTCCGCAACTGGTCCCAGGAGCGACCGCTGGAGAAGACCGCGTAGGTCGCCACAAACGGTATCTTGCCCACAAGCGACAGGCCGCCCGCCGCCGCTTCCATGTTCTGCTCCGCTATCCCGAAAGAGAAGAACCTGTCGGGAAACGCCTTCTGAAACCTGTCCGCCGACGTCGACGAAGTGAGGTCGGCGCCGAGCACCACCACGTTCGGATTCTTCTCGCCCAACTCCACCATGCCGTCGCCGTAGCCGTGACGCGTCGGCTTCCGCTCCAGTTCCCTCTCACCGATCGATATGGGATAATACAACATCACCGGTCCCCCAATTTTACGCTTCTCGGAAAGCGCCCTACTCCGCGAACTCGGCGTCCAGTTTCTGCAACTCCTCGGCGATGATCGGCGGCGTCAGTTCGACGTCGGCGCCCTCCCATCCGCCGACCTCCCTGCGCTGCTCGTACAACTCGCGTAACGCCTGTATCGCCTGCTCCGGACTCGGCGGCTTGCCGTGCCAGCCCGCTTCGTTCTCCATGAACGAGACGCCTTTGCCCTTCGTCGTCTTCGCTATCACCACCGTCGGCTTGCCCTTGTTGGCGTCCGCCTCCTTCAACGCGCGCAAAACGTCCGCGACGTCGTGACCGTCGCACTCGACGACGTGCCAGTTGAAGGCGAGATACTTCTCCTTCAGCGGATACAGATTCATCACGTCCGGCAGAAAGCCGTCTATCTGGAGGTTGTTGTTGTCCACGATCGAGGTCAGATTGTCCAGGCCGTAGTGGCCGGCCGACATGATCGCCTCCCAGATGTTGCCCTCGTCGAGTTCGCCGTCGCCGTTGAGGACGTAGACGCGATTGGGCTTGCGATCGTGCCGCAGTCCGAGCGCCGCGCCGACGCCGATCGACAGTCCCTGTCCGAGGGAGCCGGTCGACACCTCCAGTCCCGGCAGTCCTTTACTCTTGCAGGGATGTCCCTGCAGGCGCGAGCCCAGTTGCCGAAGCGACAGGAGTTCCTCGACGGGGAAGTACCCCGCGCGGGCGAGCACCGCGTAGAGCGCGGGACAGACATGGCCTTTGGAGAGCACGAAATAGTCGCGCTCGTCGTTGGCCGGATCGTCCGGAAAGACGTTCATCTGGTGGAAGTAAAGCGCCGTCAGTATCTCCACCGCCGAGAGCGAACCGCCCGAATGGCCGGAGCGCGCCTGCGCGAGCGACTTTATTATGTCGATCCGGATTTGGGCGGCGATCCGTCTCAGTTCGTCCACGGGCTTTTCCATGCGCATCCCGCGCCCTCCAAAACAGTCCGCCGGCATCTGCCGGGATTCTAATTCACCGCAGACGACGCGCAAAGAAAAAACCCGAAAGTAGTTTTTCGCGACACATCGGACGCCGCGACGGCGCGGAGCCGCGGCGCATAAGACGATTTCCGCTTTGCCGCGGCCGCGGGACGGGTAAAATCTCCTCCTGTCGAGTGGGAGCGAGACTTAAGGAGACGAGCATGTACGGACGAACGCCCCTGGAGTACGACCTGACCGACGAGCAGGCGCGGATGCGCGCGGCCGCGCGCGAGTTCGCCGCCGAGCATCTCGCGCCCGGCGCCGCGGAACGCGACCGCGCGGAAGAGTTCCCGTACGAATTGTTCCGCAAGTTCGGCGAACTCGGATGGGTGGGCTACACCTTCCCCGAGAAGTACGGCGGAAGCGACGGCAGTTTCCTGGCGTACACGACGATGGTGGAGGAGATCTCGCGCGTGGACGCCTCCGCGGCGCTGGTGATGTCGCTGAACGCCGCGCTGGTGATCTCGCCCATCATGATCGGCGGCGACGAGGAGCAGAAGATGCGGTTCCTGCCGCCGCTGGTGCGCGGCGAAAAACTCGGCTGCTTCTGTCTGACGGAGCCGAACGCCGGCTCCGACGCTTCCAACCTTCAGACGATCGCCGTGCCGGACGGCGACGAATTCGTGCTGAACGGCGAGAAGATATTCATCCAGCACGGCAACGCCGCGGAACTGGCGGTGGTGGCCTGCCGCATACCGCCGCGGCCGGACGCGCGGCCGCGTATCTCCGTCCTGGTGGTGGACGACCTGAAGAACACGCCCGGCGTGGAGCAGGTGAAACTCGCCAACAAGATGGGCATCCGCAACGCGACGACCGGCAGGATATTCTTCCGCGACGTACGCGTGCCGAAGGAGAACCTGCTCGGCAAGGTGGGCGTGGGCTTCCGGATAGTGCTCCAGACGCTGGAGGGCGGGCGCATCGGCATAGCGGCGCAGGCGCTGGGCATAGCGCAGGGCGCGCTGGACCGCGCGCTCGAGTGGGCCTGCACGAGGGTGCAGTTCAGCCAGCCCATAATCAAACTGGGTCCGATACAGTCGATGATAGCGAAGGCGGCGACCGAGGTGGAGGCGGCCCGCGGCATGATATACCGGGCGGCGCTGGCCAGGGAGCGGGGCGAGGAGACGGGGGTGCTCGCCGCCATGGCCAAACTCTACGCCTCACGCGTCGCCAACCGCGTCGCCTACACCGCCGTCCAGGTCCACGGCGGCTACGGCTACATAGGCGACGTCGGCGACGTCGACCGCTACTACAGGGACGCGCGCATAACCGAAATCTACGAGGGAACCAGCGAGATCCAGGAGTACGTGATAGCGCTGGGTCTGGCCAAGTGGCAGGAGCAGCGCCTCGGCGAACGACGCTCCGAGTAGGACGCGCGCCTCAGACTATCAGCATGGCGTCGCCGTAGGAGTAGAAGCGGTAGCGCAAACGCACCGCCTCGCGATAGGCGGCCATCACGTTCTCTCTGCCGCCGAACGCGCAGACCAGCATCAGCAGCGTCGAGCGCGGCAGGTGAAAGTTGGTGATAAGCGCGTCGGTGAGGCGGAAGCGGAACGGCGGATATATGAATATGTCGGTCCAGCCGGCAGGCGGCGCGCCGCGCGCCAGCGTCTCCAGGACACGAACGCTGGTCGTGCCGACCGCCACCACACGTCCGCCGGCCGCGCGCGTCTCCTCCAGAGCGTCCATCACCTCGGAGGCGACTTCGTAGCGCTCGGCGTGCATCCTGTGCTCCTCGACCGTCCCGGTCCTGACCGGCCGGAAGGTCTCATAACCGATGTGCAGCGTCACGCGCAGCACGCGCACGCCGTCCGCGGCGAGACGCTCCAGCAGTTCGGAGGTGAAATGCAGTCCGGCGGTCGGCGCGGCCACGGAGCCGGTCCGCGCGGCGTAGACGGTCTGGTAGCGCTCGACGTCCAGCCGCGTCGTCTCGACGGTGCCGCGCTTCCTGGTGATGTAGGGCGGAAGCGGCACCATGCCCCTCTCGTCCATCACTCTCTCCACGTCGCCGTCGACCGCTTCGACGCTCCAGCGTCCCACGTCGTCCTTCTCGAGCGTGCGGATGCGAAGCGCGCCGTCCGCCAGCAGGAAATACTCGCCGGGACGCACTTTTCCGCGGGTTCCGATGAGCGCCAGCCACACGGCCCCTCCCAGCGGACGCAGGAACAGCGCCTCGGCGGTCCCTCCGGTCTCGCGATGGCCCGGAAGCCGCGCCTTGAAAACGCGTGACTCGTTCAGCACCAGCGCGTCCCCGCCGCGCAGAAATCGTGGAATCTCGTCGAAAGAGCGGTGCCGAATCCGACCGTCGGCCGCCTCCAGCACCAGCAGCCGCGAAGCGTCCCGCCGCGGCGCGGGCTCGGTCGCTATCAACTCCTCGGGCAGGGAATAGTCGAATTCGTCCACGCGAGTCATATCGCATCCACCAGGCGGAGACGCGCCGCGCGGGCGCGTATCACTCTTCCGGAGGCGACTCTTCATCGTCGCCGTCGCGTTCGGGCGGCGGTCCGATCCGCTCCACCGAGCCGGCCGCGTATGTCCTGCGATCGCCGCCGTCCAGCGCCACCATCACGGTCTGCTGAATCACGTTGCGTCCGAAAACCACGCCTTCGCCGTCGGCCGTCCTCACTCTTTCGCCGCGCTCCGGCAGGCTCCGCGCCATCTCCTCGTAGAAGTCGTTCTCGAAAAGCAGACAGCACATGAGTCGGCCGCAGGCGCCGGAAATCTTGCCCGGATCGAGTGTGGTCTTCTGGAGACGCGCCGTCCTGACCGTGACCGGATCGAACCTCTGCAGGAACGAACGGCAGCACAGCGGCCGACCGCAGTGCGAGTAGTCCAGAAGCAGACGCGCGGCGTCGCGGATGCCTATCTGCTTCATCTCGATACGCGTTCGATAGTGTCGCGCCAGGATGCGGACCAGTTCGCGGAAGTCCACGCGACGCTGGGCCACGTAATAGAAAAGTATCTTCTCGCCGCCGAAGAGATACTCCACCTCCAGAAGTCTCATCTTCAGGCCGAGTCTGGCCACCTCCCGCAGACAGAAATCCCTGGCGGACCGCTCGCGTACGTTCTGCAGTTCGCGCTGCCGCTCCAGATCGTCGACCGTGGCCGCGCGCACCACGCGTGGATGGTCCGGCAGGGAGGTCTCCTCCGCCGGCTCGGGCGCGGTCATGACCTGCGCCAGTTCGCGGCCGCGCGCCGTGCGGACCACCACTATCCGCCCGCGTTTGAGGTCCGCCATGTCCGACCAGAACGGCTCGACCTCCAGCGTCTTTCCGTATCTGCAGAAGACCTTGTACAGCCGGTTCAAGACGAGTCTCCGAAATCGAGTATCGACGCGGCGGCCACGTACACGTTCTGATTGCCGGCGACGGCCTCGGCCATGGTGACGAGCGCGTCCAGCGCGCGCGCGAGCGCGGGGTCCGCCGTCTCCGCGGCGCGCATCGCGCCCACCAGAACGTCCAGCAATCGAAGCATCTTATCACGTCTGCCCATCGACTGCAAAGCCCGTGCGACGGCTTCCGCGGCGCCGCCGCCGACGCGCGCGGCCGTGATCAACCCGTCGCGTAACTCCACCACTTCGTCCAGCATGTCGGAGTCGAGCAGCCAGCGAGCCACCGAAACCGAGCCGCCGGAGACCGCCGCCGCGCGTCGCGCCTCTTCGGCTTCGTAATCCATCCCCTCCAGCAGTTCGGCCACCGTCTCCGCCGACAGCGGTCGAAAGTGTACGGCGTGACAGCGACTGCGTATCGTCGGCAGCATCGCGTCCGGACGCGTGGTCAGCAACATCATCAGACAGTAAGGCGGCGGCTCCTCGAGAGTTTTCAGCAGGGCGTTGGCCGCCTCGCGACCCAGCGTCTCGGCGCCGTCCACCACGACGACGCGCCAGCGACCGGCGCGCAGGCGTAACGCGAAAAACGGAAGCAGTCTCTCACGTACAAGGTCCATTCCGACGCCGGCGGACGAGCCGCGCTCCAGCAGCAGAAAACGCGGCGACTCCGAAACGCGCTCCCGCGGCACCTCAAGCAGCGCCGCCGCCAGCGCCACCGCGCACGTCCGCTTGCCCACCCCTTCCGGTCCGGCCAGTATCATGGCGGCAGGAAGACGGCCGCTGGAGAGCATCCGGCTAAGGCTCTCCGTCGCTTCGGGTTGTCCCGCCACGTGAGCGAAGAAGTCTTTCGACAAGACGGACTATCTCCTCATGGATCTCTCCGGGCGGCGCCTCCGCGGCCAGAAGATGGACTCTCCCGCGACGCCGGGCGACGCGTCGGTAGGCCGAGACGACGCGTCGATGAAACTCCTTCGAGCGTCGCTCTATCCTGTCGGGCTGCCTGTCGGCGAACAAAAAGCCCTGCGAAGCGTCGGCGGTGTCTATCCCCAGCCGCCTCCGTCCCCTGGCGGCGGTCAGGTCCAGCACCACCACCAGGTCCGGTTCGAGGCCGCCGGTCGCGAATCTGTTCAGCGAAGCGACCAGACGTGAGTCGAGTCCGCCGGCGGCGCCCTGATACACCTCGGTGGAGAGCGTGAAACGGTCGCAGACGACGGCCGCGCCGCGCTCGAGGGCCGGCACCAGCACCTCACGTACCAACTGCGCGCGACTCGCCTCGAACAGGAGCAACTCGGCCTCCGGCACCAGACGCAGTCCCGGCTCCTTCAGTATCCTGCGTATCCGCCGTCCCGTCTCCGTGCCGCCCGGCTCGCGGACCAGCACCACCTCCATGCCGCGACCCTCCAGATAGCGGCGGAGAAGGTCGGCCTGCGTCGTCTTGCCGGAGCCCTCCGGCCCCTCCAGAACTATCAATACGCCTCTGTCGGCCATCTCGTCCCACCTCCGGAGCGCTCTCACGAACGCCAGCGCGCGAGCAACCGGCGCACCTCCGACGCCTGCGGATGCCCGGGCGCCAGCATCAGAAACCTCTCCAGGTCCTGAACCGCCTCTCCGTAACGCTCCATTTTCGCCATGGCGACCGCGCGGTTGTAGAACAGTTCGGCGTCGTCGCTCTTGAACTCCATGGCGGCGGTGTAGTCGGCGATCGCGTCCTCGTAGGCGCCGGCGCGCGAGCGCAGAACGCCGCGGTTGGCGAGGATGCGCCAGTCGCCCGGCCGCAACGCCAGCGCCGCCGTCAGGTCGGCGAGCGCCCCGTCGAGATCGTCTCTCTTCATACGAAGCCCGGCGCGGTTGGCGAACGCGTCGGCGCAGTCCGGGTCCACCTCGATCGCCATTCCGTAGGCGCGTTCCGCGTCCTGAGGCCGCCCCATCCGCTCCATGAGGCGCCCGACGTTGTAGTAGGCGGCGCCCAGACGCGGGTCCGCCTCCAGCGCCTTCTTGTAGCAGTCCCACGCCTCTCGAAGACGGCCGAGCGCCGCCAGCGACGCGCCCTTGTTCACGTACTCCCACGCCTGCAGCGACCTGCCGCCGACTATCCGCAACCGCTGATTCCAGTGACGCTTCAGTATCTCCTCCAGCCGCGTCTGCAGCCACTCCGGCTCCGGACGCTCCTCCGGCTTCTTCGCCAGGCAGCGAAGCACCATGTCCTTCAACTCCTCCGGAGCGTCCGTCTCCAGCGGCGGCGGCGGCTCCACGGTGTGCAGATACGCCCATCGAACGCCGGTGTTGTCCTCCGCCTCGAACGGCACCTCTCCGCTGAGCAACTCGAACATCATCGCGCCCAGCGAGTAGACGTCGGCGGCCCGGTCCGGCTCCCCGCCCATCCATATCTCCGGCGCTATGTAGGGAAGCGTGCCCGTGACGTGAAGCCCGCTGGAGCGATAGACCGCTCCATCGCCTCTGACGCCCGCAGGTATCACTTTCGTGCCGCCGGAGGCCGTCGCCGCGCGCGCGAGACCGAAATCCGTCACCTTCAAATGCCGCCCCGACGTTATCAGACAGTTCTCCGGCTTTATGTCGCGGTGAACGAAGCCCGGAATCATCGCCTCCATGTGAATCAACGCGCGTACCACCTGAAGAGCGTACAGGGTCACGTCCCGCGGATGCATTCGTCTGCAGCCGACCCACTCGTCCCGCAGATCGCGACCGGCGACGTACTCCATGAAGATGAACGGAAAGTCCTCGATCATCTGGAAGTGGTGCGCGCGCACGATGTTGGGATGCTTGTCGAGTTTTATCCACAGAAGCGCCTCACGCCTGAAACGCGCCGCGACCTCGGGACTGTCCAGATACTCGGGCTTGAACGTCTTCGCCGCCATCGGCTCGGCCGTCTCAGGATCGGAGATCACAAGCACCACACCCATGCCGCCGGTCAGCACGCGCTCTATCACGAACTCGCCTATGCCGGTGGAGAGCAGGCGGCCGGGCCGCCAGTAGGCGTCCGGCGAACGCGTGTCGACTTCGAATTCGCTGCCGCAGGCGGGACAGCGTACCTCCAGAACGCCGCTCACTATCCGCGGCGGCATCACCATGCGGCCGCCGCACTTCTCACACTTCACGTGAAGCGACACGGCCGAAGTCCCCCAAACCGCGGCCATTTTCGCATATCACGTGAGGCTTTTCCAGTCAAACGGAGACCCGCTCACGCTACCTGTCCGCCTCCGCCGCCAGGGGCACCGGCGGGACGAACAACCGAAAGACACGCGCCCGCGTCTCGGGCGGAATATCCTTCCCGCGTGAGAGAACGAACGCGTCCAAAAGGCGCCACGCCCGCGGCGCCAGAGTCCTCATCTCCGCCCGCGCCGCCTCACGCTCCTTCGAGTCTTCGCTCTCCAGCCGCCCGAGAACGGCCGCGGTCCTCCGCCACGCCGCGAAATCCACGCTCCCCACCAGACGCGTAACGGCCGCCTCCATCAGCCTCCGTCCCGGCCCTTCCTTCTCCTTCACCACGCGCCCGACCAGCCAGCGGAACCCCTCCTCGTCACGCACCGCCAGCAGACTCACGAAGTCCACCTCGCCGGAGAAGTCCCAGCCGTTGCCGCCGACCCGAACCACGCGCAGTATCTCCATCGCCGGCAGATTGCGGCCGCCGGCGCGGCGGTTCCGGTTCGGCTCGAGCCGCGCACGGTCGTCCAAAAGATCGAGCCTCATCATCGCCCACTCCCCGCGCCTCACCAGCCAGTAGTTCTCAAGCGGCTCGCTGTTCTTCCGCGTCAGACAGCCCCACTTCCACGACACCTTCCTCTCGCCCGCGTCCAGATAATCCAGTGAAACGTGCAGCGGATACTCCCCCGTTCCGCCCTTCCGCGTCGAGCACCAGCCGGAGTCGTTGAGATCGTGTGAGAGAACGCGGCCGCGCAGCGTCAGAATCAGACGTTTCAGGCCGCGGACCGACACCTTCAAATCCTGCTCCACAAGCACGCATCCTCCGTCGGCGCCCGCGTTCTCCCGCTCGTATTTCAACGCGCTTCCGTCGCCGCACCTGACCACCTCGAGCGTCTTCACCCTGCCCCGCTTCATCCTGCTCCGCTTGCGCCACGCCGAAAGGCCGCGCTCGAAACTTCCGTTCTCGACGAGTTCCCGTACCGCGGGCTTCCTTAATACATCCAGCAACTTCTCAAGCGTCCCGGCGCTCACGCAGCCGGCGGCCAGCGCCTCCGCCGTCGCTCTCTCCTCGTCTCTCTTCGAGACCAGTCCCGCCACCACCGCCGCGAAGTCCGCTCTCCCCCACCCGCCCGGCTTCGTTCCCGCCAGCCGCGCCAGCCGCGCCGACGGCGACTCCTTCGCGTCTTCCGCCTTCTCCTGCGCGAGCGCCGCGGCGAGCGCCGCAGCCGCCGTGAAAAACACCAGCCGGCGCATCCCGTGCCTCCCGACGTCCACCCACCGGTTGGACTCCGAAAACCGCGTCCCGGTTCAAACCAGCCCGTCCGCCGAAGACGAAAAGAGCGCCGACGCGCGACGCGGCGCAGGCGTTTGAACTTGGACGGTACGCGCCGCCGGTGTACAATCCGTGTGACAGGTCGGTGACAGCGGAGAAGAAAGATGGAAGAGCGCGAAGCCGCGAGCGAGCCGCCGCTGGAGGAGTTGGCGAGAAGGCTTCGCTCGGCTCTGCGGAAGGAGCGCGGCAGGATCCGCTCGCTGGAACGCGCCCGTGACGAAAACGATCCGGAGGTGTGGTCGAAAATGGCACGCGCGCTGGAGACGTCACTCGATCGCGTGAGCAAAGGCACGACGATGCTCGATGCGGTCGATCCGCAGAGCGGCGAGGCGGTCACGGTGCTTCTGTCGCCGAGGCTGTCGCCGACGGGCAATCTTCAGGCGCTGTGGCGCAGATACAAAAAAGCAAAACGCGGTCTCGCGAAAATCTCCTCCGAACTGGCGGCGGCCGCTAAACGCATCGATCTGCTCGAAAACCGCCTCCGACGGGTGGAGTCCGGAGAGTGGGTGCAGGAGGCGTGGGAGGAATCGGAAGCCGCCGGGGCGCGCAGGAAGGGACGCCCCTCCGTGAAACGCCTGCGCAGGTTCCGCTCCTCCGACGGCTTCACCATACTGGTCGGCAGGAGCGCGCATGAGAACGACACGCTCACGCTGCGCCGCTCCAGGCCGCACGACCTGTTCGTCCACGCCCACGGATACTCCGGCTCGCACGTGATCGTGCGCACCGGCGGTCGTGAGGTTCCGGAGAGGACGCTCACGGAAGCGGCGCATCTGGCGCTGCACTACTCCAAGGCCCGCGGCCGCGGAGGAGGAGAAGTCTCCGTCGCGACCTGCGGCGACGTTCATAAACCGCGTCGCGCCAAGCCCGGTCTCGTCTATCTGAGACGCTGGCGCACGCTCAACGTGCGTGTCGAGCCGGAAGTGCTCGAAAACCTTCTCGCGCAGTTGGAGGAGAAAAACGATGAGTAGGTGCGCCCTGTACGCCTGTCTGCTGGCGACCGTCGCGGGCTGCGCCAGCGGCGATCCGCTGCTCACGCGTGAGGTGCCCGACTCCTATCGCGACAGGGCACGACTGGCCATGCAGTGCGCCATCAAGGCGAAAAAGCATCTCGAAAACTACGTCGTCGCCAGAAAGCAACTCACTTCCGACTTCCTCGGCGATCCGAACGCGTTTCTCGCGACCTTCGAGGAACTGAACAGGGCGATCGCCTATCAGAAGCGCTCTCTCGTTTTCGCGCCTTCGTCGCTGACGTTCCACTTCGATCTCGGTCGATTGCTGTACGCGAAAGGCGCCTCGCTCATCCACCAGGCCGGACGCGAACTGCTGCTCTCCAAGGGACTGACTATCGACCGCAAGACGGGCCGGCGCATAGTGGACGCGCCCGTGCCGGAGGCGGAGCGCCCCAAACACCGGGCCAACGCCAAACTGCTCGAGGCCGAAGGCGTCAAATGCCTGCGCGAGGCCAGCGGCGAATTCGAGGTCGCCTACAAGATCAACTCCATGACATGGCAGGCGTTGTGGTACATGGCGTGGTGCGCATACGGCGTCGGCGACCTGGAGGTGGCGGAGCAGCGGCTCAAAGACGTGCTGCGGGAGGGCCGCATGAGGGATGCGGATCGCAAGGCGCTGGAGGCCGAACTCAAAAGGGTGCGGAAGATGCGCGCGGAGATGGCCGCCGCCGGCCCCGCGAGAGTGCCGCATCCGCCGCCCGTGCAGCCGGAGCCGCCGCGTCCCGACTTCCCCAAGGAGGAGCCGAAACGATGAGGCTGTCCGCGGCCGGAATACCGGCGCTGGTCTGCCTGCTCGCCTTCTCGGTCGGCTGCGCCGGCGCGCCGCCCGCCGACGAACTGCTGCGGACGGCGCGTGAGGCCTGCGACTCGGAAAGATGGGCGGAGGCCGCCGCCCGGTACGAAGCCTTCGCCGAGACCGGCCGCGCCGGACGCAAGGAGGCGCTCGTCGCGGCCGGAGAGTGCTACAAAAAGGCCGGTCTGTGGAAGCACGCCTACGAGGCGTTCGAGCGCGTCCTCGAAGACTACGCCGCCGGCGCCGAGGCGGACAGGGCGCTCAAGGAAATGTTCGCCATAGCCGCAGCGTTCACCGAAGGCAGAACGGAGCCGTCGCCGGTCCTGCCGTTTCTGTATCTCACCTCCCGCGAATGGGGCGCGGAACGCCTGATGGACCTGGCCGAACACTATCCCTGCCGCCCCGAGGCGCAACGCGCCTACGGCATCGTCGGCGTCTATCGGATGAACTCCGGCGACTACGAACTCGCCCTGGAGGTCTTCGACAAGGTGCTGACGGAGTCCGCAGACCCGGCCGTGATGGAGGAGGCGGTCTTCTACCGCGGCGAGGTCCTCTTCAGGAGCGCGCGCGGAGCCGACTACGACGTCGGCGTTTTCGAACGCGCCGAGCGACACTTCCGCGACTATCTCGCCCGCAGTCCGACCGGCCGCTACAGACGGCTCGCGGAAAAACGCCTGTCGCGTATCGCGGAGATCCTCGCGCGGCGGGAACTCGACACCGCCCGCTTCTACATCCGCCGCGAACGACCCGATTCCGCCGCGGTCGCGCTGCGCTACGTTCTCGATCGCTTCCCGGGCACCGAAGCCGCCCGCGAAGCCGGACGACTGCTTGCGGAACTCCACAGATGAGGCTCGTCGCCGCCCTGCTGTCGGCGCCGCTTCTCTGCGCCGCCTGCGGCTATCATCTCGGTCCGCTCCGCCGCTCCGTCTCGCTCAAGCCGCTGGCCACGCCCGACGAGTATCCCGAAATGGCCCGCACGCTCCACGGCCTGCTCGTACGCGAACTGCACCAGGCGGGCGTGGAGACCGGCCCGGGAGAACCGCTCGTCGTGCGCGTCGTCTCCTGCAGCGGCGTGCCGGTCTACGAATCGGCGGAAGTGGTCAGTTTCGGACGCATCAGACTCAAGATCGAAGCGCGACTCGGACCGCCCGCCTCGAAACTGCGCACCGTCTTTGTGCGCACAGTCGAGTGGGACGCCTCGACCGGAGAGACGCCGCAGGACGCGATGGAGGAAGCGCTGCGGACCGCGGCGCGGGACGTGGCGCTATGGGCCGCGCGCACGCCGACCGCGGAAGAACAATGAGAGAAAAGCGGCGCGGCGCCGCTCAAAGCGCGCGCGCGTAAAATCGATACCGCTTGTAGACCGTACCGCCGACGGCCTCTATCGTCTGACACATCACCCGGTTGTCTTCCAGCACCCAGCCCATCTCGCCTTCGGTGTAGCCGAGACGCCGGCCGCGCTCGAACGTCTCGAGATAGAAAACCGCGTCCACGCCGCGCACGCGGAACTTCTCGCGGACGCCCATCGCCATCACGCGCACGCGCTTTATGTCCTTCTTGTGCAGCAGAAACCTGACGAATCCGAACGGAAACAGACGTCCGCCGCGCACGTGTATCAGCGCTTGATAAACGTCGGGCACCGCCAGTGAAAATCCCGCCGGCTCGCCTTCGTGCTCCGCCATGAGCACCAACTCCGGCTCCAGTATCGCTTTGAGGTCCTTCGCCATGTGGTCTATCTCTTCGTCGGTCATCGGAACGAAGCCCCAGTTCTTCTCCCACGCTTCGTTGTAGACCGTCTTGATGCGAACCAGTTCCTCGCGAAGGCGGTTCATGCGGACGCCGCGTATCTCCAGATCCGAACGCTTGCGCGCCATCTCGGCCACGCGAAACAACTTCGGCGGCAACTGCGCCGTGTCGTACATGATGAACGAAAGAACGTCCTTCGCCTTCTCCAGTCCCGCCGCCTCCATCAGACGCGGATAGTAGCGCGGATTGTACGGCATCATGAAGGTCGGCGGCGAGTCGAAACCGTCCACCAGCATCGCGCATTCGTCGTTGGTCGAAGGACTCACAGGCCCCAGCATCGTGTCGCAGCCCGCCGCTTTCAGATGTCCGGCCGCGGCCTCGAGAAGCGCTTTCGCGGCGTCATCGTCGTCCTCGCACTCGAAAAAGCCGAAAAAGCCGGTGCGGTCGTCGTGCACCTCGTTGTGGCGGCGGTTCACGATCGCGGCGATCCGGCCGACCGGCCTGCCGTCCCGAAACGCCAGCAGCGGCGTTATCCGGCCGTGACGCAGAAACGGACTGCGTCCGTCGAAAAACGGCCTGACCATCGCAAGCAGCGGAGGAACCCAGTTGCCGTCGCCGTCGTAGATCCGCCACGGAAGACGTAGAAACGTCTTGAGATGCTTTCCTTTCGCCTCGATCGTCCGGACGGGCACCGTCGATCCCCTACACGGACGTTCCGCGTTCGGCCGCGCGCGTCGCCGACCCGAACGGTTGCGCAAGACGTGCGCACGAAGATCCAAACGTCCGCAATACACGAAAACCGAACGCCGTAGAAAGCGGCGCTAACGGGATTCGAACCCGTGTCCCCACCTTGAGAGGGTGGTATCCTAGTCCCCTAGACGATAGCGCCGGCTCCGGGCGATCGCTTCCGCAACCGCCCGCGCTCACCAGGACGCCTTGCCGAACAGGCGCTTCTCCTCCTCGCGGAGGATGATTATGTCCGCCCGCGCGAGAACGACCTGCGAGCGGCGGACCTTCATGTTGTGCTTGCGCCGGAATATGTTGCGAACTATGGAAAGATCGTTTATCAGCGGCACGCCCGTCTCCAACTGCGACCATATCATGTTCTTCATGCCGCCTATCAATACGTGTCCTCCGTCGGGACAGAGCACCGTCGTACGCATCCGCGTGAGCGTAAGCGACGGCAACTCTATGTTGAGCGTGGTCAGACCGCCCTGCAGAGTAACGGTGCGATGCGGTCTGTCCATCACGCCGGTGTAGTCGCGCGCCATCGACGGGCGCAACTCCAGAAGAACGTATTTCTTGTCCCACGAAACAATCGGCCGTACGTCCAGTATCGCGCCGTGGTTGAGAATTCCTATCACCGGCTGCAGCACCGGCAGACCGGTCTGGTTGATGTCGACGTCCTTCAGATACGCCTCCTGATACATCGCCATGACGTAGGAGCGCTGCGTGTTGAAGATGGTGAGCCGCGGAGAATAGAGTTCGAGAGCCTCCTGACGCTTGGAGACCGCCTCCAGTATCGCGCGTACCTGGAAGACGTCCGTGTAGGTGAAGTCGACGGCCAGACCGCCGCTGACGGTCACCGCGAACGGAAAGCCCGCGCCGGTGGGAACCGAAAAACTGTTGAGCATGGCGCCGCGCAACTCGTTCTGACCCTGAGCGTTGATGTAGTGGTAGCCGATGTCCACCGTGCCGGCGCCCGGGCCGGTCAGGTCGTTTATGGGCCGACCCAGTCCGGTCCAGTTCACGCCTATCTCCTCGAGCAGGTTGTCCTGCACCTCGATGAAACGACACTCCACGGTCACCATGATGCCGACGGTGCGGCGCAACGCGTTCAGAAGTTTCTGTATCTTGCGATGCGCCGAAAGCGGCTTTCTCACCATCAAAATGCCGTTGCCGTACTTGATGTCGCCGACGTTCCTCTCCGCGTCGGACATCACCTGGTCGATGAGGTTCTGCAGCATGTCGGACTCGATACCCGCGCCGCGCTCCTCATCGTCCATGTCGCCCAGGCCGCCGCCGCTGTCGGGCGCGCCCGTCTCCAGCGCTATCTGCGGCGCTTCGTGGTCCGGCGGCACCATCACTATCTCGCTTACGCTGTAGAACTCCAGCAGCAGGTCCTCTTCCACCGCGCCTTCTGTGGTGATGTAGACGACGTCGTACTTCACCAGCCAGCGCAGGGAAGGCTCGGTCTGCAGCAGAAGCGCCAGTACGCTCTTCACCGGCCGCTTCACTATCCGCAGATTGACGGTCTTGCCTTCCACCGCCTCCCGCGCTTCCTTGGTCATCACGATGTTGAGACCGGAAATGTCGCGAAGGAACTCTATCGCGGCGGTGAACTCGGTGTCGCGGAAGTTCACCTCCACCGGCGTCGTCTCCAGTTTGGTGCGGATCATCTTCTCCGTCGGCGACTCCTGCTTCTTCACCTCCTCCATCACCGGCGGCACGCGTTGCGATATCACCTCCCACTCGTCCTTGGGAGGATAGAGCAACGCCTTCTGCCAGGGAATCGCGGCCGCCTCGACGTCGGTCGTCACCGTCCGCCACCACTCGCCCAGTTCGACGACGTTGCGCATGAACCGGTCTCTCTGGCTCTCCGCTATGGTGTGCCGCTTCAGTTCGGTCGCGTCCTCGTTGGTCGGATCGATCTCCAGGATGCGGTTTATCAGCAGCAACGCGTCCTCGAAACGCTTCCTGGCGAGGAGCCGACGCGCCCTGTCCATCATGCTGGCCATCTTGGCGCGCAGGTATTGCAGCCTCTTCACCTCTTCCGCTTCCTCGCTCTCCTTGATCCGACGCATCTTCTCCTCTTCTCTGAACTGCTCCTTCGCCTTCGCCTGTATCCGCGCCAGTTTTATCCAGTGCTTGGCCGCGTCTTCGTATCCCTTGTCGTCGATGAAGTAAGGCGACCAGCGGATCAACTCCAGCACGCGCTCGAACCGCTCCACCGACTTCTTGAACTCTTTCTCGTAATAAAGGCGTCTCGCCTCCACGTACGTCCGCTCCATCTCCCATCGCATCTGCTGGATACGAACCTTCGTCCGCTCCACCAGTTCGCGGGCGTAGTCGAACGGCTCCCCCTTCCGCGCGCCTATCAGCCAGAGGCACTCCATGTAGTAGCGTTTCGCCTCCTCGGCGAGTTGCTTGCGTTTGCGGCTCACGTTGTCGCGGGCGATCATGAACTCCCATTCGCCGGTCAGCATACGGGCGACCCGGAAGTTGTGCGCCGCCTCCACCCAGTTGCCCGCCATGTACGAGCGCTTGCCCGCCTCCAGATACTTCTCCGCCAACTGCTCCTTGAGCGTCGGCTCCAGACGCTTCCACCGCGTCACGTCCTCGGGCAGTCCGCCCGGTTCGCCGCCCTGCGTCTGCAAGCCGTCCTCTGCGGCGCCCTTCGACGACGAGTCCGGGTCGCTCTTCGGCGGCGGACTCTCTTTCTTCTGCTGCTCTCCGGCCGGGGCCGCCTGCTCCGGCGGCGCGTCCTTCTGCGCGTCTTCCGCCGGCGGACAGGCCGCGCAACCCGTAACTAAAAACACCGTCAAAACGAGCCATCGTGCCATGCCGACAGCCTCCCATTGGTTTTCCGATTCCGACGCGTCACATTCTACCGTCTCAGTTGTCACGAACCTGTCACGCTGCGAAAGACAAATTTTCACGACGACCGGCGCTCTCCGCCGCTCTTAGGGGTCCACGGACAGGCCGCGATGCAGTTGGAGCACTCCCCTCCGTTCTCTATCCAGAATCGGTAGCAGCGATCGTGGTCCACCGCCCATTTCAGAACGCCCGGATTGTTCGAGACGCAGGCGATCTCGAACGACGGCTCCGCGTCGACGCGAACGGCGTCCGCCTCGCACGCCTCGGCGCACCTCGTGCATCGCCTGCAGAACTCCCAGACGCCGGCGGACGGCTCGTCCGGCCGGAGTGGAAGATCGGTGAAGACCTTGCACAGGCGCACGCACGGCCCGAATCGACGGGTCACCAGCAGACCGTTTCTGCCCAGTCCGCCGAGGCCGGCGTCTATCGCCAGAGGAATGCTCAAGGCGAGATCGTTGCCGGCGGGAACGGCCCTATAGCCGAGATTGCGTATGAACTCGGCCACACACGCCACGCAAAGCGCCATACGTGAGTAAGCCACGCCGGTCTCGGCACAGGCCTCCCACCTCGGCGAGGTCGCGATCGCCGCCGGGTCCATCGCGACCGCCATAACCACCGCGTAGCGACACTCCTGCGGAATCCGCACGGGAGCGCCGTCGAGGTCGCGCGCGTAAATCCATCGGCGGTCGAGCCGACAGATTCCGACCAGCGCCGCGCCGTAGCGCCGCGCCGCGCGCTTCACCGCGACGCTCATGGCATGAGGGTCGGCCGCGGGATGCCTCGGCAGATCGGGCTCGGCCATCACCGACTCAGAGCCCGTCAACTTCGTCTTCGAGAACGCGCCGTGGAAATGGTTGTACACCGTCCACGCGGCGAGCGCCTCGGCGAAGCGCTCCCTCGAGTACCCGTCGCGACCCGCGGCGATTATCCCGGCCGCCTTCTCGTACATGCTCCGTCCGTGGAACGGCGCGTCCGCGTCGAACAGCATCCGTCCGAAAACGGTCTTTCTCTGGTCGAACCGCCTCAGGACCCGTTCGTCGACCACGTACGGCGCCGCTTTGCCCGTCTCGTCCATCGTCTTCCCCCGATACGGGAAAATTATAACGCTCCGCGAGGGGGCGAAAAACGTATTCCCTCCCGCGCGGTCAGTTTCCCGGAGGGGCCGGGCCGCGTTTGCGGTCGCGTGCGTGTTTTGCGCCGAGGACGACGGTGACGCCGGGTCGCGCAAGGAGCGCTATCTCCGTCGAGCCGTAGTTGCGGCGCCGCAGAACCTGCAGGCGACTCAAGCGGCGGAGAAACATGTCGCCGCGCGGGTAGCGCACCATCG
>CAYPNR010000011.1:0-34955 GCA_964412125.1 uncultured Planctomycetota bacterium
CGGCCGGGCGCCGCGAAAAGCGAAACCTTTGAACGAAACGCCGAGGAACGATATACTGATGGCGTCGGACACTGTGAGGAGAGAACGGATGCGAGGAGTCGGACTTGCCGCGCTCACGCTCCTCTTCGTCTGCGGATGCTCGCTCTGGCCGTTCGGCGGCGGCAAGAAGCGTCCGGAGCCGCGCCCCGAGACGCAAACGAAGCCGCACGTCGACGCGAACAGCGTATTCGTCAGCGTGAGACTGGAAGGCGACGAAGCGCGTTTCGCGCCGGCGAAGCCGGCCCGGCTCTTCCTCGGCGAAATGGGTCGCTCGGGAATCGCCGCCACCGAGGACGCGGCCACGCCGACCGATCTCCGACTGGAGGTCGCCCTGCAGGTGCGACTCACGCGACGCACCGAACATTTCGGCCCCGACGAGTACGAATACCGAATCGAGGGCCACTGGAAACTGCTGCGTACGAAGCCGCCCGGCGGCGCAGTCTACAGTAAGGACGTTTCAGAGTCCGCCGCCGGCGGCGACCGCGGCACGGTCCTGAACGAAATCATCACGCGTATCGCGCGCGCGGTCGCGCGCGAGGTGGTCGAGATAGTGCGCCGCCGATGAGCAAATTCCCGGCTCCACCGGCCGTAAGAGCGATCGACGCCGCCGTCCTGCTGCTCTGCGCCGCGGGCGCGTACTCGTTGAGATTCCATCTCTCCGTCGGACCCGCGGCCGTTCCGGAGCCCACTCAGGTGACGGTGCTGCTGCTGGGCGTGCTCGTTCTGTTCTTCGTGATGCAGTTTCTCAAACTCTATCCGCCTCCGGATCCGGTCACCTGCCTGCTGCTGACGGCGGCGGCCGTCGCCACCGCCGCCGCCGTGACCAACGCCTGTTCATATCTCAGATGGTTCCGTCAATCCTCGCGGCTCGTGCTCTTCTACTTCTTCGCCCTCGCACTTCCGGCTCTGAGCGGCCTGCGACTGGCGTTCATCGCCCGAAAAAGGAAATGACCGCGTCCGCGACGCGCCCGCGCTCCTCCTCCGACAGAAACGGATGCACCGGCAGCGAAAGCACACGTGCGGCGGCGGACGTCGCCGCGGGAAAGTCGCCGACCCGCGCGTCGAGAAACGCGTACGCCGGCAACTCCACCAGCGCGTGTGGATAATGAACTCCGGATTCCACGCCCTCCCGCCGGAGATGCTCTATGAGTTCGTCGCGACACTCGCACTCGACGACGCCGAGATGCCAGGCGGGGGCGGCCGCGGACGGCGGACGGCGCACCCGCAGACCGTCGAGGTCCGCAAAGGTCTCCTCGTAAAAACGTCTGTTGTCGCGACGCGCGCGCGTCCATTCGGACAGGTGCGGGAGTTTGACGCGGAGGGCGGCGGCCTGCAGCGCGTCGAGGCGCGCGTTCCGGCCGACCGTGACATGCTCTGTGTGCGACCTGCGGCCGTGGTTGACGAAAAGGCGGACGCGACGCGCCACTTCCGCGTCGTCGGTGACGACGGCGCCGGCGTCGCCGACGGCGCCGAGGTTCTTGGTCGGATAGAAACTGAACGCCGCCGCGTCGCCGAGCGAGCCCGCCGGAGCGCCGTTCCACGCGGCGCCGAGCGCCTGCGCCGCGTCCTCCACCAGCGCGAGTCCGTGCCGCTCGCAAATCGCCCTCAAAGCGTCCATCCGGGCCGGCGTCCCGTAAAGATGAACCGCAAGCAGCGCCGCCGTGCGCGACGTGACGGCCGCCTCCGCCGCGACGGGGTCCATGTTGTAGTCTTCCTCCGCGGAAACGTCCACGAAGACCGGTCGCGCGCCGGCGAAAACGACCGCTTCGGCCGTGGCGGTGAACGTGAACGCCGGCACCAGTACTTCGTCGCCGGCCGAGACGCCGAGCGCCTTCAGCGCCGCTATCAGCGCGTCGGTGCCGTTGGCCACGCCGACGCAGAAACGCGCGCCGACGGCCGCGGCGAACTCCCGCTCGAACGCCTCCACCTCGGGGCCGCCTATGAAGCGGCAACTCTCCATCACCCGCGCAACCGCCGCGTCCATCTCCGACTTGAGCGTCTCGTACTCCGCCCTGATCGAAAACAGCGGCACAGATGAAGTCACGCCACTCACCTTCAGCGCTCCAGTACCAGTTGGCCGCCCTTGACCACCGCCCGAACCTGGTTGATGCCGAAATGGTACGGTATCTCACGGTAGTCGCGACAGCGCCAGACCACTATGTCGCCCGCCTTGCCCTCCTCCAGCGAGCCGACGAGATGCGCGTGACGTATGGCCGCGGCGCCGTTCAGCGTCGCCGCAACGAGAGCCTCCTCCGCCGTCATCCCTAAATACAGACACGCCAATGTCATCGCCACCTGCATGTTCTCGCAGTACGCCGATCCGGGATTGCAGTCGGTGGCGACGGCCACCGCGCATCCGGCGTCTATCATCCGACGCGCCGGCGCGTAATCCTGCTTGAGATACAGCGAGGTGACCGGCAGAAGCACCGCCACCGTGTCCGAGTCGGCCAGCGCGCGAACGCCGGCGTCGGAGACCCGCACAAGATGACTCGCGGAGACCGCGCCCATCTCCACGGCCATCTCCGCAGCGCCCATGGATTCTATCTCGTCCGCGTGCACCTTCAGACCGAAACCGAGGCTCTTCGCCCTCTCAAGAACCTTCCGCGCCTCGTCCAGACTGAACACGTGCGCCTCGCAGAACACGTCGCAGAAGCCGGCCAGTTGCTCCTCCGCCACCTTCGGCAGCATCTGATCGGTAACCAGTTCGATGTACTCACCGCGTCGGTCCTTGTACTCCGGCGGCACCTCGTGTGCGCCCATGAACGTCGCCACTATGTCGGCGGGATGCTCCTCCTCCATGGTCTTCACCACGCGCAGCAACTTCATCTCGTTTTCGAGATCGAGTCCGTAGCCGCTCTTTATCTCCAGCGTCGTCGTGCCGCACGAAAGCGCGCTTATCAGGCGCTCCCATCCTTCCTCCAGCAAAGTGTTCTCGTCCGCCTCGCGTGTCGCGCGAACCGTGGAAAGTATGCCGCCGCCCTCCTTCGCTATCTCCACGTATCCCTTGCCGGCCGCGCGCATCGCGAACTCCTCGTGACGACTGCCGGCGAACACCAGATGTGTGTGGCAGTCCACCAGTCCCGGCGTCACGCATCCGCCCTTGCAGTTCAGAACCTGCTCGGCGTCGAACCGCTTCAGCAACTCCTTTTCGGGACCCACCGCCGCTATCATTCTGTCGCGCACCGCGATCGCCGTTCCGCTCGTCACGTTCAACTTCCGCATGTCTCCGCCCTTGAGCGCGGTCTCGCCCCGCGGCGTAACAACCTGTGAAGCGCCCACGACGAGAATGTCCGCCTTCTCCATGTCCGTCTCCTTACGATGCCGGCCGCCCGCGGCTCAATCATACCACCACATCGACGCGTCCGCAACCCTCCGCGGCGACGGCGTTCCGGCGACCCCGACGCGGCTCATGGTCCGCTGCGGGGAGGTTTGCGTCGCGGCTCGACGGGACCGTTCTCGGAAGCGTCCTTGTCGGGCGCGGGCGCGCGCGCGCAGCGGCCGAGAACGACGGCGGCGAGCGCGGTGGAGTAGACTCTGCCGCCGATCAGCGCCCACTTGCCGACGGGCGGAAACGAGCCGCGCGCGCATCCGTCCTTTTCGCCGCAGAGACGTTTGATCAGCAGCGGCGCGACGGCGGCGCGCCAGCGCGTCCAGCCTTCGCCGCCCAGCACAGAAAGCACACACGTCGCGTGCCACCAGTAGTACATGTCCACGCCGCGACCGCTCTCGCCCCACACGGGCGGATTCGTCGCGAGCAGGCGCAGCGACCGCCCGGGAAGCGTCTCGCCCAGCACCTGAAGCGCGCGTACCGCCAGCGCGGTCGTCGCGGGAGCGCGGAGGTACTCGTCGTTGACGCCGGGCTCCGCGTAGCCGCCGTCGCCGGCCTTGAGATAGCCGAATCGCCCGGTCTCGGCGTCGCACATCTTCTTCAGCCACCCGCCGGCGGTCGCTTTCAGGCGCCGCCACGGCAGATCTATGCGCGCGCGGCGCGCGGCGTCCAGGGCGAGAATCGAAAGCGAGGTCAGCGACGTGTCCGAGGCGCCGCGTCCGGGCTCGTACCGCCATCCCGCCTGAGGGTTCTGCGCCACCAGAACCCTCGATATCGCCTTCTCGCAGGGGCTCCTCAGAAGATCGGCGTCGCCGCTGGCGGCCAGCGCCTCGCACAGCGCCCAACTGGCGAGTACGTGATTGTAATACCAGCGCTCCGTCCACCACAGGCCGTGTCTCTGCGGTCGACCTATCCAGCCCATCGCGTCCTGCTTCGACAGAAGCCATTTCAGGGCGGCTCCGACGACCGCCTTGTGCCTGCCGACCCTGTGCGTCTCGCCGGCGGAGACGAACGCCATCAGCGCCAGCGAACTCACACCGACGTCGAAGAACTGCGAGGTGGAGAGTGGATTGGAACACTGTTCGCCGACGCAGCGACGCATGAATCCGGCCGCCTCCCAGCGACCGGGCTCGCCGCCGAGCGCACTGGTGTCCTGGTGACGAGCGAGCCAGTCGAGCGCGAGCGCGAGCGCGCCCTCCACCGTCGACGGATCGACCTTCGGCTTCCGCTGCGGCGCAGGCGCCGGAGCGACGTTCAACAACAGTACCTTCCTGGCGGACCTCTTCGCCGCGTCGGTCACCACGACGGTGAACGCGAACCTTCCACTCTCGCGCGGGGTGCCTCCGAGCACGCCGTTCTCGTCCAGAGCGATTCCGACCGGAAGCGAGCCTTCGGCGCTCCAGATGTAAGGCGGCTTTCCGCCGCTCGCCTTCAAGGCGCACACATACGGAGCGAGCGCGGTCGCGCCGGGAAGCGTCTCGGTGACGACCGCAGGAGACGACGTCTCGTCCTGAGCCGCGACGAATGCGGCGACGAAGAGCACGATAAACGGCGTTGCCAAGCGCGTCATACCGTTCCTCCGTGGTCAGCGAATGATCAAAACGTCCGTGCCGCCGCCCGCCGCGGCGGTCGGCGTCTCCACCTGTCCTGCGGGCGTCGTCGTCGTCGTGGCGCGGGAGGTCAGCAGCAGAGTGAAGGAGGAGGCCGTACCGGAAGCGGCGGCGTCGCCGAAGACGTTGCTCCAGGCGCCGCCGACGGAGCCGGAGTTGCCCACGCAGATGGGAGAGTCGCCGTACAGCGCGACGGCGGCGCCCCCGACGACCACACCCGCGACGCTCCACTTCTGGGCGGCGAGCGCCGAACCCGCGTCGGTCCAGCGAACCAGCAGCAGTTCGCCGCTCGCGCTGCCGTCGCCGATCGTGCCGACGACGTAGACGTCCGAGCCGGCGCTCGAGACGGCGACGGAGGCGAAACTCTCGACCGACGTCGACGACTCCGTCCAGACCCTGGCGAACTGTAGAGAGCCGCTGGAGTTGTACTTGCAGAGGGTGGCGGAGGCGTCCGCGGTCGGATTGGTCAGGTCGCTCGCCTCGACGCCGCAGACGTAGACGTCGCCGGAAGGACCGCACGCGACGTCGAGAGCGGCTCCCTGCATGCCGGTTACGGCCACCTCACGCGCCCACAGAAGCGCGCCGGTCGACGCGCTTGCCTTGACGACGCACGCGTTGACGTAAACCGCGCCGCTCAAGTCGAACGACGCGTGCCAGCCGGCGAGCAGCGGATTGCCGGAGCCGTCGAGCGCGAGTGAGTTCGCGCCCTCCGACGTGTTCAGAAAAACGGCACTGCCTCCGTAGGTCCACGCCGAGGTGAGCGTGCCGTCGGTCTGGAAGCACAAAAGCGCCATGTCGAGGTCCGGATAGGAATATGTGCCGAAGGAGATGTCTCCCACCGTCACGGTTCCGGCGACCCAGACGTTGTCGGAGGAGTCGAGCGCCACACCGGTGGCGTAGTCGTTGCCGGAGGCGCCGCCGTCCCACGCCCGCGCCCATCTGAAAGCGCCGTCGCCGGTGAAACTCAAAAGCAGCACGTCGGTCGCGCCGGAGCCCTGATCGATCGAGCCGGCGACGTAGACGTTGTCGGAGGAGTCGAGCGCGATCGCCGCGCCGCTCTCGTCCAGCGCCGTGCCCCAGACACGCGCCCACACCAGAGCGCCGGCGTCGTCGAACTTCAGAACGAGCACGTCCGAGTTGCCCTGGCCGAACGAGTCGGTCATCCCGCACACGTAAACGTTTCCGGAAGAGTCGACGACCGCGTCCGCGGCGCTGTCGGTGTCCGCGCCGCCCCACAGAACGGCGGTCCGGCCGCCGCCGGCGCTCGGCGTCGTCGCGGAAACGACGTTCGACCAGGCCGAGTCGCCGGCGGAGTTCGACGCGCAGACCCTGTAATAGTACTCCGTACCCGGCGTCAGTCCCGTGTGACTGTAATCGACCGAAGAAGAGCCGTTCGGGCCCAGCGTTATGACGCCGGGACTGGTGAAGGTTCCGTCGCCGTCGAACTGTATCGTGAAGCCGTCCTCGTCCGATGAGTTGTCCTGCCATGAAAGATCTATACGCGTGGCGGAGACGGCGACGGCGGTCAGGCCGGACGGCGCGGCCGGCGGCGCGGCCGGATTGCCGGCGCCCACGTGAATGGAAAGCGCGACCTGATCGCTTCGGACCGGCGCGCCGGAGTCCTCGACTCTCGCCACGAACTGACAGACTCCCGTCTTGAGAGGCGTCCCGCTCAGCGTTCCGTCGCCGCTCATCTGCAGGCCGTAGTCGGCCAGAGCGGCGCCCGCTTCGCTGAACGAGTAAGGCGGCTCGCCACCGGTCGCCTCTATCGAAGCGTCGTACGGCACGCCGAGCGTCGCGTCCGGCAGACTCGTGGTGGTTATCTCCAGCGGAGGCGGACCGCCGTCGTCGCCGCCGCCGCCGCACCCGAAACAGATCAACAGCAGCGTCGCGCTTAACGCAATCGACCATCGCATCCACACCATCCTCCACAGGCGACTCTTCACAGTACATTATACACAAACCGTCTCCGACGAGCAGTATCCGTGGGGAAACCGCGCGGGAATCGCCGGAGGGCGCCGGGCGAAAATCCTTGACAGTGCGGGCTTGCGGGCCGTATGCTGTCGTCTGCGGAGCCGGTCGGGGCCGCACCCGCGGCGGTCCGTCCGCTCCGGACGCATTTAAGGAGGAGGTGTAGTGAACAGACGCGGTCTCATCGACAACGTCCAGGAAACGCTCGGCTCCACGAAGGTCGCCGCGCAGAAGGCCGTGGACGCCGTGCTGGCGGCTGTGTTGACCGGCCTCAAGAGGGACAAAGAGGTGCAACTGGCCGGGTTTGGAACGTTCGCCGTCCGCGAACGCGCGGCGCGCAAGGGAAGGAACCCAAAGACCGGTGAAGAAATCTGGATTCCCGCATCGAAATCGGTCGCCTTCCGCGCAAGCAAGGCCCTGAAAGGGTCCGTGTAGACCCACCACCCTGTAAGCCGGATTTTTCGCCGACGGGCACGGACCCGCTGCGCCCGTCGGCCCGCTCCGGCTCCGAACCGACCGTGCCGCAGATCCGCGCCGACCACAATCTTTCTCAAGTATCGTCGGCGTTTCGCCGTGCCGAAAGGCTCTATCACTATTTCCTGTTTGAAGCGGCCGTCGCGGGTCCATACCATTCTCCGACGTGAACGCGGAGGATCCACTTCTTGCGGGAGATAGAGGAGATCGTATGGGCGCGGGTCAGCCGCCGCCTTCGTGAAGTTCTCGGGGAACGACGTTTCGGTCTGTGGCTCGCCGGCGCGCGACTCGTATCGTTCGACGGCAATCGTCTGCGTATCGGCCTGGCCAACGCCATAGCGGCCACGCTGGTCGAGTCGCGTTTCGGCGCGCGCATCCGCAGCGCCGTCGCAGACGTGCTCGGAACCGACGCCGAGGTCGATTTCGTCGTCGATCCCGAGCAGTTTCGCCGCCTGCGCGCCGCGGAACGCGAGATCGCATCCGTCCGCGCAGAAGCCGCCTCCGACGACTTCTCGCTTCCGCTGGAGCGCTCCCGTCGTCTCGAGCACTTCATAGAAGGGGAGTCGAATCGAACCGCTCGCAAGTGCGTTCTTCGCTCCATCGAAAGTCCGTGCTCAGTCGGCAATCCTCTCATTCTCAGCGGTCCGTCCGGCGTCGGCAAAAGTCATCTGCTGGTGGCGACGGGTCTGGCCGCGCGGGAGAGACGCCGACGGGTCTTCTACACCACGCCGGAGCACTTCGCCGACGCTTTCAGTTCGGCGCTGAGGGACTCCGAAACCGCGCGCTTCCGCAGGGCGGCGCGTCGCTGCGGTCTGTTTCTGCTCGACGACGCCGACGGTCTGCCGGCGGTCGAAGGCGCGCTCGAGGAGATATTCTACACACTGGAGCGTCTGCTGAACGGCAACTCACAGGTGATGATAGCGATGCGCGGCGAGCCGCGCGTCATGGGCGCCCTTCCCGAAAGGCTGCGCGCGCGTCTGATGCGGGGCGTGGTCGTCAAAATCAGTCCGCCGGGACGCGGAACGCGTCAGCGTCTCGCGGAGAATCTTCTTTTGAGGGAGCCCGCCGGCGCGCCGGTGCATCCCGACGTGGCGGCCTTCGTCGCCGAGCGCTTCCGCGCTTCGGGTCACGAACTGACCACCGCCATTCGTCAGATACGCGCCTACGCCATCAGCGTGGCGGACGAGGGTCGCGAGGTGAGCGTCGACGACGCCAGGACGATTCTCGCGCCCATGCTCAGACTGCACGACACACAGAGCCTGCTGACCGCCGTCGCAGAAGCGGTCGCCGAAAAGACGGGCGTGGCCGCAGAAGAGATAGTCGGCGGCTCGCGTCGGCGTGACGTGACCGAGGCACGCGACCTGTTTTTCGCGCTCGCCCGTCGCGCCGGCGACTTCTCCCTGAGCCGACTCGGCGCGTTCGCCGGCGGCAGAACACACGCCGCCGTGCACAGCGCGCTCAAGCGCGCCGAGAAGCGTATGAAGACCTCGTCCCGCTTCGCCGCGCTGCACGACAGCCTCGCCCGACGCTTCCTGTAAGGAGCGGCGCGGCTCATTCCGGTCTCGACACGAACGCCGCCTCCGCCGAGCGTCTCAGTCGCTCGATGACCGCCGCGCGATCGGACTCCCGAAACACGGCGCTGCCCGCCACTATGACGTTCGCGCCCGCCGCCGCCGCCTCGACGACCGTCTCCGCGTTCACCCCTCCGTCCACCTGTATCGGAAACTCAGGGCCCATCCGCCTGCGCAACTCGCTTATCTTCGGCAAAACCTCGCGGATGAACGCCTGTCCGCCGAAGCCGGGATTGACCGTCATCAGCAGCACCATGTCCAACTCGTCCAGGTACGGCGCAAGCGCCTCCAGCGGCGTCGCGGGCTTCAGCACCATCGCCGCCTTGCGGCCGCGCGCGCGCACCCGCGCGATCACCTCACGCGGATCGTCCGCCGCCTCCACATGAAACGAAATCAGATCGGCGCCGGCCTCGATGAACGCCTCCGCGTAGCGCAGCGGGCGCTCTATCATGAGATGCACGTCCAGAAACAGATCCGTGACGCGCCTCAGCGACGCCACCACCGGCGGACCGAACGTTATGTTCGGCACGAAATGACCGTCCATCACGTCGACGTGCAGCCAGTCCGCTCCGCCGCGCTCGACGTCGGCCACCTCCTCGCCGAGCCCGGCGAAGTCGGCGCTCAATATGCTCGGCGCGATTATCACGCCCATCTTCCGCCTCCCAGCGACCCCCTCATGATACACCACCGCAGGCGGTTCGCAATCTTCGGCCGGTCCCGGTCGCCGCGGAGAAGCGCGGCGGAGCGCCGAAGTCGACCCGCGGAAACGAACGACCTACGGTATCTTCAGAACGACGTAACGGAACAGCAGATAGAAGCCCACGGCCGCGACGACGGCGACGACGGCGAGAAAGGCGATGAGTCGCAGACCCGAAAGGGCGGGCGGCTTTTCTTCGCTCGTCGCTTTGGGGACTGTGTCCGTCTCGGATTTGACGGTCACTTCGTAGTCGACGGAGCGCCGCATTCTGCCCACTTCGCCTATGACGCGGCGCACGCAGTCGCGACAGTAGGTGTGCTCGCCGTCGGAAAACGCCGCACCGCTGTCGACGTCCTCGTCGGGCACCTCCGCGCCGCACTCGTCGCACTCGGCCATGGCGCCTTCCCAAACGAGTCGCTCAATCGGAATATAGCATTCCGCAGGCGTCGGTTCAAGAACCTCGACCGACGCTTGCGGCAGCCGCCGCGGAAGGGTAAACTCCTTTCCGCTTCACGGGACGCTTGGAGGATCCCATATGCTCGCGGTGGGCGTGGTCGCAAGTCCGCGTAAGGACGGAAACACCTCCGCGCTGGTGGAGGTCGCGTTGCAGGAGGTCGCAAAAGCCGGCTGGGAAACCGAGACCATCTATCTCGAAGACGCAGACATCCATCCCTGCAGGGGATGTATGGCGTGCAAGGAGGATGGAAAATGCGTGCAGGAGGACGGCATGTCGCGCGTCTACGAGGCGTTCCGGAAGGCGGACGCCGTGGTCCTCGGCTCGCCGGTGTACTTCGCGACGATGAGCGGCCAGATGAAGGTCATGGTGGACAGATTGATAGCGTTGATAGACTCCGACTTCAGGCCCCGAATAGAGACGGGCAAACGGGCGCTCCTGCTGTTCGCGCAGGGCGATCCCGACACGAGCAACTACGAGTACGGTCTGAAGCCGCTGGCGGTCACCTGTGAGTGGCTCGGCATGGAGGTGGTGGGACAACACGTGGTCGGCGGCGTCGAGACGCCGGGCGAGGTGCGCGGGCGCGACGAAGAAATGGGGCGGGTGCGCGAACTGGCGCGGAGACTGACGGAATGAGCGCGACGGCATGGTGATAGAAGTCGAAAACCTGTCGAAAACCTATCGCAGCCCGCTCGGGCGGCGGCTCACACGGGCGCTGGACGAGGTGTCGCTGTCCGTGCGGGAGGGCGAGATCTTCGGACTGGTGGGGCCGAACGGCGCCGGCAAGACCACACTCGTGCGGATACTCACCGGACTGGTGAGGCGCAGCGGCGGCTCGGCGCGCGTCTTCGGCGTGGACGTCAAAAGACCCGGCTCGCGCGCGGGCGTCGGATATCTGCCGGAAGATCCGGTGCTGCTGAGATACATGAGCGTCGAGCGCATGGTGCGCCTGATAGGAATGCTGGCCGGCCCCGCGACGGGGCCCCTGCGCGAGAGGGTCGCCGAAGCCATGGAAAAAGCGGCCTGCGAAGACTTCTCGAAGCGACACGTGAAGGCGCTCTCGCGGGGGATGCTGCAGCGTGCGGCGCTCGCCGCGGCGCTGGCGAGTCGACCGAGGTTGCTATTTCTCGACGAGCCGACGGCGAATCTCGACCCGCTCGGCCGGCGACACGTGCGGGACATGCTGCTGGAGTTGCGCTCGCGGGGGACCACCATCTTCCTCAACTCGCATCTGCTGAGCGAAATAGAGCGCGTCTGCGACCGGATAGCGATACTGAACAGGGGAAGACTGGCGCGGGTCGGAACACTTCAGGAACTGACGCAGGCGGAGGGACGATGGGTCGTGCGCGTGCGCGGCGAGGTGGGAGCGGAAAAGGTGGAACGGATACGGAAGCGACTGAAGGGAATCACGGTCTCGGCGGGCGAGGCCGGAGAACTGGTGGTCGACGCGGACGAGTTGGGACTGAACGCTTTGATAGACCTTCTCCGGGCGGAGGGGCTCTTCATCATCGAGGTGAGCAAACGAACCACGACGCTGGAGGACGTCGTCGTGCGCCTGGTGGGGGAGGAGAAAACGTGAGGATGTTCCGCGCCACCGTGGCGGAGTTCTGGAGCGGTCGCGTCAAATACATACCGATCGCGGTCCTCGTCACGGTGGTGGTGGTCTTCGCGGTGGGAGTGTCGCAAGACGCGTCCGGACGAACCGTGCTGTTCGGCAGTCCCGTCGGCCGAACGATTCAGGAGTCCCGCGATCCGTTCGACCCCTACGGCGGCGCTTTGCCGGCGGACGTGCACGGCTTCTGCGCGTTCGGCATACTCTATCTCTTAAACGACTTTCTCGTGCTCTGCGTGATGGCGTGGTTCGCGGCGCGACTGCTCCACACAACCTTCCAGAAGGGGACTCTCGAATTCTTCATGGTGGGGCCGCACGGCCGCGTCGCACTGCTCGCGCAGCGCCTCGCCGCATGCTTCTCGATCCCCGCGGCCTACGCGACCGCGGCCGGTCTCGCCGTGTGGCTGACCGTCTCCTTGAAGGTCGGTTTCGCCGCGCCGCGCTTCTTCCTCGCGCTGCCGCTTCTGTTTCTGACCTTCGCGGCGCTCGTGGCGCTGGTCTTCCTGCTTCTGACGCTGACCCCAAAACCCGGTCTCGTGGTCGGAGCGACCATTGCGGTGATGCTGTTCAGCAACATAATAGGCGCCGTGCGTACCTACCTGCGGTTCGAGGAGCAGATCCGCGGCGAGTCCGTTCCACGCCTGCTGAGCGCGTCCGTGGAGGCGCTCTACTACATAACGCCCAATATCAATATGATCCCCAAAGGAATGGCCGCCACGCTCTCCGGCGCGCCCTTCCCCATAACGTGGGAGGCGGCCTCCACGGTGTGCTTCGCCGCGGGATGCCTGGCCGCGGCGTTCTTCCTCCTCTCGCGACGCGATCTGTGACTCAGGTCAGGTCGCCGTACTTCTTGACGCGGTAGCGAAGCGAGCGAAAGGATATGCCCAGCAGTTTGGCGGCCTCCGTCAGATTGCCGCCCGTCCTCGCGAGCGCCTCGGCGATGTATCCGCGGTCCACCTCTTCGAGATGCTTGTCGAGATCGAAACCTTCGGGAATGGTCACCGACATCTGTCGCCGCAGCGGACCGAGTTCGATGTCGCGCTCCGTTATCTCGTCGCCTTCGCAGAGCGCGACGGCGCGCTGTATGACGTTCTCCAGTTCCCGCACGTTGCCGGGCCACGTATGCGCGGAAAGCAACTCCTGGGCGCGGCGGCTTATGCGCACCGCGTCCGGATCCTTGCCCATCTTGGGGGCGTAACGGCGAAGAAAGCGCCCCGCCAGAAGCGGTATGTCGGAGCGACGCTCGCGCAGAGGAGGAATTCGAACCGGTATCACGTTGAGCCGCCAGAAAAGATCCTGTCGAAAAGTGCCGGCGCGGACGTCCTCGTCCAGATTCCTGTTGGTGGCGGCGATCAGTCGAATGTCTATCTTGCGCGCCTCCGTGCCGCCCAGCGGAGTCAACTCGCGACTCTCCACCACGCGAAGCAGTTTCACCTGCGTCGGCAGCGGAATCTCCGCCACCTCGTCGAGAAACAGTGTGCCGCCGTCGGCCACCTCCATCAGCCCCTTCTTGTCGGCGACCGCGCCGGTGAACGCGCCTTTCCTGTAGCCGAACAACTCCGACTCCAGCAGCGTCTCGGGAAAAGCCGCGCAGTTGATGCCGATGAACGGCCCGCTCGCGCGATGCGACTCCTGATGAATCACCCGCGCCACGTACTCCTTGCCGGTGCCGGACTCGCCGGTTATCAGAATGGTGGAGTCGGTCACGGCGACGCGCTCCACCACGCCCCAAATCTCGCGCATTCCCTCCGAGGCGCCCACCAACTGCGACAGGTCGAAAAACGGCTCCCTGCCCTCCCGAATGAGTCGATACTGGCGTATCGCGCGGTCGGTCACCTTGCGTAACTGGTCTATGTCGAAAGGTTTCCTGATGTAGTCGAACGCGCCCATCCGCATCGCTTCCACCGCGTTGTCCCACGTGGAAAAAGCGGTGATTATCACCACCGGCAACTGCGGCCAGCGCGACTTTATCCTCTTCAGCAACTCCAGTCCGTCCATCCCCGGCATCCGGAGATCTTCCACCACCACCTCGGGAGACTCGACCGCTATCAGTCGAAGAGCGTCCACAGGGTCCGGCGTCACCGCCACTTCGTAGCCTTCCGACGAAAGAACGATCTTGAGCATCTCCAGTACGGAGCGCTCGTCGTCCACTATCAGTATCTTTCCCTTCTCCACTTCGCCTCTCCCATCCGCGGCCTCGGAACGCGCGGCAGCCAGACCGTGAAGGTCGCGCCCTTGCCGAACTCGGAACGCACCGTTATCGTGCCGCCGTGCTCCGCGACTATCTTGTTGGCTATCGCCAGACCGAGTCCCACACCGTCGGTCTTGGTGGTGAAAAACGGCGCGAACACCCTGTGTATGTCCCTGGCGCGTACGCCGGGACCGGTGTCGGTGAAGTGCACCAGTACGCCGTCGGAGAAAAATGAAGAGGAGTCGCTCCGCTGCGAAACGCCGGGCACCGGCGGGCCCTCCTCGGCTCTCACCTCCAGTCTGCCGTGGCCCTGCATCGCCTCCAGCGCGTTTATGCCTATGTTCAGAAAAACCTGACGCATCCTCTCCGGATCGCAATGCAATACAATGCGGCCCGCGACTCCGCCCTCCACCTCCACGCCGGCGGCCTCGTCCCGCCCGCGAAGGAGTTGCACGACCTCGGTCAGAAGCAGGTTCAGATCGCAACGGACGGGCGCGACCGCCTCCGGACGTGACAGATCCATGAAGCGGCTCACTATGGCGTCCAGCCTGTCCGACTCGCGCGTTATGATGTCGGCCAGTCTGCGATGCGGCTCCTGAAGATCCTCCAGACGCGCCAACTGCTGAGCGCAGCCCCTGATCGAGGCCAGCGGGTTCCGTAACTCGTGAGCGAGAGACGCCGATACCTCCTCCAACTCCATCAAACGCTGCGCGCGCCGACGCGTCTCGTCCATCTGGCGCCGCAGCGTGAGGTCCGTAAGAAGCATTATCGAGCCGACCTCCCGTCCGCGGGCGTCGCGAAGCGGAGTCAGACGGGCCTCCACCTCGCGCAGCCCTTCCGGACACTCCATCTCGAACTCGGCGGCGGCGGTGCCGTCGCGAAACATCTCCAGCACCCGCAACTGCTCCCCCGAGCGGAGCATGGCGGCCACGGATCCGCCCGGATGCCCCTCAGGCGTTCCTTCTACGCCCATCATGCGCAGAAAGCGATCGTTCGAGTACAGGACCCTGCCGGCGCGATCGACGGCGAGCACGCCTTCGTCCATGTTCTCAAGAATCGGACGGTACATGAGCGACATTCTGCGGGTGGTGCGCGCCAACTGGCCGCCGAGAAGGGAGAGCACGACCGCGACGCCCGCGTTGAGAGCGAGACGGTAAGGCCAGCCTGCGATGCCCGCGACGGCCACCTCCTTGGTGACGTACGGCAGCGTCACGGTGCCGGCGTCGACGTGGTTATACAAAGCGGTCACGGCGGCGAGGGACGCCGCGAACGTCGCCGAGAGCGCCAGGCCCGCCGCCGTCGAGAGCCACGCCGCGCCGAGCGCTATCGTCACAAGATAAAGAAAGATCAGCGGACTCGCGGCGCCGCCGGTCGCGTACACCAGCGCGGTCTCCACCACCACGTCGGCGACGAGTTGCAGACGCAGCAGAAAAACGCCTCTCCGAAGAAGCGGTATGAACACTATACTGAGAGCGGAGACGGCCACCGCGGCGAAGATGGCGGCGTAGGCGACGGGCATCGCGCTCGGCTCGAAGAGTCCGGCGCGCAGCCGAATCGTCAGAAAACCGAGGAACCCTACACTAAGGCGCCCCAGGGCCAGAACCAGGGAGCGCCGCATTGCGGCGTCGCCTGCAGCAAGCACTACCTGCGCCCCATTGCTCCCGCAGCAGCGAAGATCGGCAGGAACACGGCCATCACCACGCCGCCGACCATGATACCCATAAACGCGATCATCAAAGGCTCGATCAACGACGTCAACTGCTTCACCGTCGCGCGGACCTCAACGTCGTAGAAGTCGGCTATCTTGTTCAGCAGCGTCTCGAGCGCGCCGGAACGCTCCCCGATCGAGACCATCCGCGTCACCATCTTGGGAAAGACGCCGCTCTGCGCCAGAGGCACCGCCAGCGGCTCTCCTTCCTGAATGTTCCGACTGGCGCGTAGGATCGCGTTCTCCAACACCTTGTTGCCGGTGGTGCTCGCCACGATGTCGAGTGTGGCCAGTATCGGCACGCCGCTCTGCAGAAGCGTCGAAAAGGTGCGCGCGAAACGGGTCAGCGCAACCTTGTGGAACAGCGGTCCGAGAACGGGCATCTTCAGCATCACCATGTCCTTGAGATACGAACCTTTGCTCCCGCGTGACACCAGGACCAGCGTCAGTATCAGGCCGCCTACCGCCGGCACCCAGATGTATATCTTCGTCCGCAGAAACTCGCTGAGTCCGAACATTATCTTGGTGGGCAGAGGCAGTTTGAACGACTTGCTCTGCCTCTCCAACTGCCCGAACAGTTTCTGGAAACGCGGCACGACGAAGATCATCAGTATCAAGGCGATGGTCAGAATCATGAAGAGCGAGACGGCCGGATAGGTCAGCGCCGATTTGATCTCCTGGCGCAGAGACTCGCTGGACTCCATATATTCGGCGAGACGCGAGAGAATCTCGTCCAACTGACCGGAGGCTTCGCCTGCGCGGACCATGTTGGTGTAGAGGTCCTCGAAGACGGCGGAATAATGCGCCATCGACTCGGACAGGTCGGTACCGGCGCGCACCTCCTCGCATATCGAGCGCAGCACGTGTCTGAAACCCGGATCGTCCGCCTGCTCGGAAAGCACCTCCATCGCCTCGAGGATGGGAATGCCTGCGGAGATCATGGTGGACAACTGACGGGTGAAGACGGCCATGTCTTTGAGTTTTATACGCGGCCTGGGAACCTTGCCGGTGGGCGAAAAGCGCCTGGCGCCGCGCTCCTCTATGGAGACGATGGTCAGATTCTTGCTGCGCAGTTCCGCTTTGGCGTCGCTCAACGTGTCGGCCTTCAGCGAGCCCGTCAGGCGGTTGCCCGCGTCGTTGCGCGCAACATACTTGAACTCGGGCATCATCTCATCCCCTTACGATGCCGCCTTTAACCGAAGTCCGGCAGACTGACCGAAAGAACTTCCTCGAACGTGGTCAGCCCGCGCATCACGTTCAGCAGCCCCGCGCGACGCACCGTCACCATGCCCTGATGCTCGATGGCGTGCTTCTTGATGTCGCTCGTGGTGGCGCCGTCGACTATCATCCTTCGAATCGCGTCGGTCACCACCAGCGTCTCCAGAAGCGCGAAGCGCCCCTTGTAGCCCACGCCGCCGCAGCGCTTGCATCCGACCTTCTGGTACATCTTGAAGTCCGGCGAGTCCAGTTCCTCCTCCGTGAAGCCGGCGTGCAGGAGTTCGTCCCTCGGCGGCAGTTCGTCGACGGGTTTCTTGCAGTAGGGGCACAGTTTCCGCGCGAGGCGCTGCGCGCTGAAGAGCAGGGTCGCGGCCGAGACCATGAACGGGTCCACGCCCATGTCCACCATTCGCAGAATCGCCTGGGAACTGTCGTTGGTGTGAAGCGTCGTCAGCACGAGGTGGCCGGTCAGAGCCGCCTTGACCGCTATGTCCATCGTCTCCATGTCGCGAATCTCGCCGACCAGTATTATGTCGGGGTCCTGTCGCAGCAGCGAGCGAAGCGCCGAGGCGAACGTGAGACCGCGCTTCGCGGAGACCTGCACCTGATTCACTCCGTCCATCTGATACTCCACCGGGTCCTCCACGGTGGAGATGTTGTCGGTCTCGCTCATTATCTCGCGAATGACCGAATACAACGTCGTGGACTTGCCCGAGCCGGTCGGACCGGTGATGATCACCATGCCGTAGGGCGCGTGCACCGCCGCGCGCACGTCGCTCAGGCACTTCTCTTCGAAGCCCAACTCCTCCAGGTTGAAGGCGAGGTTCGACGTGTCGAGAACGCGGATCACCGTCTTCTCGCCGTGTATCGTCGGCAGCACCGAGACACGAAAGTCCACGTGCCGCCCTTCCACCAGCAACTTGAACTTGCCGTCCTGCGGTATTCGTCGCTCGGCTATGTCGAGTTCGCTCATGATCTTGACGCGACTCGTGATGGCGTTGAGGAGCCGTTTCGGCGGCGCGAGAACCTCCTTGAGTTTGCCGTCCACCCGGTACCTCACCCTCACGCGCTTCTCGAACGGTTCCACATGAATGTCGCTGGCCTTCTCCTTTATCGCCTGAAGGATTATCATGTTGACGAGTTTGACTATCGGGCTGTCCACGCCCACCAGCGACTCCATGTCGCCGAGATCGTAGCCGTCCTCTTTCTTCTCCTCCATCACGACGCCCTGGTCCAGACTCTCCTTCTGCGTCTTCAGGTCTTCCATTATCATGTCCATCGCCTGCTCGTCGCGATTGTAGTTGCGGCGGATGGCGTCGTGAATGGCGCGTTGCGTCGCCACCACAGGACGTATCTCGTGACCGGTGACGATTCTGACGTCGTCGAGGGTCAGCACGTCGAGCGGATTCGCCACGGCGATGGTGAGAAGGTTGTCCACTTTGGAGACCGGCAGCACGTTATAGTACGTCGCCAGGTCCTGCGGTATGACCTCCAGCACGTCGTCGGTGACCGTTACCTTGCTGAGGTCGATCGGCGTGATGTTCGTCTCTTTGGAGACGACGAACAGCAGATCGTCCTCCTCGACCATATTGCGTTCCAGGAGGACGCTTTCCAGGCTTCGCCCCTCCTCCTCGGCGGTCGCCATGGCCGTACCGACGTCCTGTTCGCCGACCAGGCCGTATCTGACCACTATGTTCCGCAGCCGTTTGTCGAAGGTCGTGGCCATCGTTCACATTTCCTACCACTCACGGACTAAAATATAGCACAACGGCCGTCTGCGGACAACCTCAAGAGCCGCGTAACGAGACGCCCGAGCCTTTGCCGCTCTGGAGCAGGCGCTTCAACTCGTCCGGATCGGTGGAGCGCGCGATCGCCTCCTCCGCCGATATCTTACGCGCCTTGACCAGGTCGCAGAGGCTATGATTCATGGTTTTCATGCCCACTCTCATACTGGTCTGCATGACGCTGTATATCTGATGCGCCTTGTCGTCGCGTATCAGACTCCGAATGGCGGGCGTCGCCAGCATTATCTCGGAGGCCAGCACACGTCCGCGGCCCGACGCGTGCGGTATCAACTGCTGGCAGATGATCGCCTGCAGCACGAACGACAGTTGGGTGCGCACCTGCTGCTGCTGATAGGACGGAAAGACGTCCACTATCCGGTTTATCGTCTGAACGCAGTCGGAAGTGTGCAGCGTCGCGAAAGTGAGATGTCCCGTCTCCGACAGCGTAAGCGCCGTCTCGATCGTCTCACGGTCGCGCATCTCGCCTATCAGAATCACGTCCGGATCCTGCCGCAGTATGCTCCGCAGAGCGTTGAGGAAGTTCCGCGTGTCCGAGCCCACCTCGCGTTGCGTTATCAGACAGCCTTTGTGTTTGTGGACGAACTCTATCGGGTCCTCCACCGTGATGATGTGCTGCTGACGTTCCTCGTTCACTTTGTCTATCATGGACGCCAGCGTCGTGGACTTGCCAGAGCCGGTGGCCCCGGTCACCAGCACCAGTCCTTTGGGCTTCTGGCAGATGTCGCGCAGTATCTTGACCGGCAGCCCCAGATCCTCTATCCGCCAGATCTGCCACGGAACCCGTCGAAGGGCGGCCGCGACCGTTCCGCGCTGCATGTACACGTTCGTCCGGAACCTGCCCAGTCCGGATATGCCGAACGACAGATCCAACTCCAGATCCCGCTCGAATCTCGCTATCTGTTCGTTGTCCAGGATCGCGTACACCAGCCGCTGAGTGTCTTCGGGATCCAGCGGCTCGGAGCCCACGTCCATCAGTCGTCCGTCCATGCGTATCCGCGGCGGACTGCCTGCGAGTATGTGCAGGTCCGAGCCGTTTCTGTCGACCAACTCCTGCAGCAGTTCCTCGAGCGTGACCCGTGCCATACAACACCCTCCGCATCACTTCTTCTGCTGTTCCTGCCGCTGTTGCCGTCTCGCCACTATCTGCTGGACCATGTTCGACGGCACCACGTCGTAACGACTGAACGAAACGGTATACGTTCCCTCTCCTCCGGTTATCGAGCGCAACTGCGTGGAATAGGTCATTATCTCCGCCAGCGGCACCTCCGCCTTTATGACCTGCTGATCGCCCACGGTGTCGGTTCCGCTTATTCTCGCCCGTCGCGTGTTCAGATCGCCCATCAGGTCGCCCATGTACTGGATGGGCGCTATCACCTCCATCTCCGCTATCGGCTCCAGCAGCACGGGCTTCGCGCCGCTCATGCCGTCCTGAAACGCGCGCTCGCCCGCTATTCGAAAAGAGTTGTCGTCGGAGTCCACCGAGTGATGCGAGCCGTCGTAGACGGTCACTTTCACGTCCTGGACGGGAAAGCCGGCCACCACTCCTTTCTCCATCGCCTTCACCACGCCTTTCTCCACCGACGGAATGAACTGTCGCGGTATCACTCCGCCGACTATCGCGTCCACGAACTCGAATCCGCCGCCGCGCTCCAGCGGCTCTATTCTGAGATAGACTTCTCCGTACTGTCCGCGTCCGCCCGTCTGTTTCTTGTGTTTGTAATGGCCTTCGGAGGTCGCCAGCACCGTCTCGCGATAGGGCACCGTCGGCAGTCGCGTCTCCACGTCTATTCCGAAGCGCCGCTTCAGTCGTTTCAGCATGACGTCCAGATGAAGCGTCGAATTGCCGCGCACGACCAGTTCTCCGGTCTCCGTCTCCCATCTGGCCTTGAAAGTCGCGTCCTCCTCCTGCATCTTGTTCAGCGCTCCGGATATCTTCTCCTCGTCCGACCGCGACTTCGGCACGACGGCGTATGCGACCATCGGCTCCGCGAACTCCGGAACCGCCATCGTCAGTACCGCTTCCGGGCTGCAGAGCGTGTCGCCGACCTTTATCCGCTCCACTTTCGACACCGCTCCGAACTCTCCGGCCGACAGTTCCTCGACCGCCGTCTGCTCCTTGCCGACGGTCTTGTAGAGATTGCCTATGCGCTCGTTGCGTCCCGTTCTCGGATTGTGAAAGCCGCCTCCCACGCTCATCCGACCGGCGTACACCCTGAAGAAGGCGAGTTTTCCGACGTAGGGGTCTGTGACTATCTTGAAGACCTGGGCGCACAGCGGCTCGTTCGGTCCCAGCGGAACCTGAATCTCCTCCTCGCCGCGCTTCGCCTTCCGCCCCGGCGGCCGGTCGGCGCCCGGCAGTCCGAAGACGATGAAGTCCAGCAGTTCCTTAACGCCCACGTCATGTGCGGCGCCCGTGATGAAGACCGGCACGATTTCGCCTCCGGCCACGGCCGCTCTCAAAGCCGCGCTCATCTCCCCGTCGGTGGGGGTTTCACCTCCCAGATACTTGTCCATAAGCGCCTCGTCGGTCTCCACCACCTTTTCCATCGCTCTGGTGTGCGCCGCCTTCGCCTCCTCCGAAGCGTCCCCGCCCAGGGGCAGCAACGGCACCACACGCGTTCCGTCCATCACCGCGAACGGCACGCATTCTGCGCCGAATATTCCGCGTACCGCGTCCATCACCTCGTCGATCTTCGTCGGCTCCTGATCCACTTTCGTCAGCACCACCATCCGCGCCACGCCCATCCTGCCCATCAGGTCCCACGCCTTGCGCGTCGTCACCTTTATCCCCGCCGCGAGGTCCACACACAGAAGACCCGTCTCCACCGGCATCAGGCCGCAGGTCATCTCGCCGATGAAGTCGAGATATCCCGGCAGATCGACGATGTGCAGCACGTGACCGCGCCAGCCGCAGTAGGCCGTCGCGCCGTTTATCGTCATACCCTTCTCGCGTTCCTCGTCCTCGAAATCCAGAACGGACGTTCCCTCCGAAGTGGAGCCTCTCCGCTGCGTCGCGCCGGCGGCGAACAGCATCGCCTCGGCGAGCGTGGTTTTTCCGCAACCGGAATGTCCCAGCAACGCGACGTTCCTGAAACCACCAGGCGAGTCCGGCATTTCACAACCCTTAAGACGTTTCCACGCAGGTAAACTATCGCGGGCCGGAACACTATGCAAGCAAAAACCCCCGCCGGCGCGTCCGGTCCGCGTCGCGGGCGCTTTCGACGATCGACTCTTGACGCGGAGGCTCCGTTGTGGCAAAATCGTCCGCGAGCGACGATTTGGGAGATTGCGGGATGGGACTGCTTCTGGCGGTGAGTACGATTCTCGCGCAGGCGAGCGAGGCGGGCCAGCCCGCGGCCGAGGCGCCGCGACCCGGTTTCGACTTCGTAGACCTCCTCATACGCTGGGCGATGACGTTCGGCTGGGCGCTCGTGGGGGCCATCTCCATGGGCGTGGCCATCATCATCATGCTGAAGTTCTTCACGTGGGCGACGGTGGAGATCGACGAGTGGGAGGAGGTGAAGAAAGGCAACATAGCGGTTGCGATAATACTGGCCGCCGTGATCATCGGCGCCGCCGTCGTCGTCGCCGTCTGCGTGATTCCGTAGGACGGGAGAGACCATGCGCCGGAGGAGGCGCCGCCGCCCGACACACATACGCCGCACCAAACGGCGGCGCCAACTGTTCGTGATAGGCGCCGTCTGCGCCTTCATGATCGTCGCCCTCGGCTGGGCCGCCTGGGAGAAGCGGCCCGTCAAGGTGCGGGCGGTCCGCACCACGATCCGCTCGCGTTCCATCCACGCGCGCAGGGTTCATAAGACTCCCCCGCTCCATCGACCGTTTCCGCCCATACCGAGTCCGCTTCCGGCCTACGAACGCGCCTCTCACTACTATCTCAAGGCGCGTTACGCTCTGGACGAGGTCTCCGGACTCCGCGAAGGCGACGAACGCGTCCTCGACGAAGCCGCGCTCTGGCTGGAGGACTCACGTTCCATGCTCTCGCAGGCGGCCCGCGATCTCGACGATCCGTCGTCCCTGAAGACGGCCTACGCGATGGTCACCAGGCAGGAGGACCGCATCAGTTTCCTTCGCGCGGTGGCCGCTTTCGCGCGCGCGCGCGCGCTTTACCGCCGCGCCGCGAGAGGGACCGCCGACTTC
Organism: uncultured Planctomycetota bacterium; assembly: GCA_964412125.1. Lineage (GTDB taxonomy): Bacteria > Planctomycetota > SKW154 > SKW154 > SKW154 > CAYPNR01. The sequence goes on from CAYPNR010000011.1 coordinate 22,837, forward strand.
CAGCGGAGCCTCCGCGCCGTCGCCGGGCACCTCCGTACCGCCAAAGAACATCTCAACGCCATACGGCAGCGCAGAGGCTCCGAAGACGACTTCGTCCAACTCGACCGGCAGGTCACGCAGATGATTCACGACGTCCAGCGTCAGTTGGGATTCTGAGGCCATGCCCCGGCAGGACCCGCACGACCTCAACGGCCTGGTCGAGAGCGCGCTCCGAAACGTTCCCGACCTCGACTGGGGCGTCGCCGACATGGAGCGTCTCGCGGCCGGGCGACCCGAGACCCTCCGGCGCCTTCCCGCGGCCGCCGGCCTGCCGCGCGCCGTCGTCCTGGCGGTGCCGCTGCCCTCAGGCGCCCTCATCGATCTGAACGGCGCTCCGACGCCTCTATACATGCATCATTATCGGCAACTCAACCATCTCCTCGACCGCGCCGCCTACGGCCTGGCGCTCGCGCTCGAAGCGGCCGGCTTCCGCGCCGTCTGCGTCCCGGCGAGCCAGTACGTGCAAATGCAGCCGCACCCCCGCGGCCATATCTCCCATCGCGTACTCGCTTTCCACGCCGGTCTCGGATTCATCGGCCGCAGTCGCTTGCTCATACATCGTCGTCACGGCCCGCGCGTCCGTCTCGTCAGTGTGCTGACCGACGCTCCGCTGACGCCCGCCGCCGGAACAGTACCGTTCGACTGCGGCGACTGCACCGCCTGCGTCGAAGCCTGCCCCGCCGGCGCGGTCAGACTCTCCTCCGAGGACTACGATCTCGACGCCTGCTTCGCGAAACTCCGCGAGTTCCGGAAGATACCGTTCGTGGGCCAGCACATCTGCGGCGTCTGTATCAAGGTCTGTCCGAAAGGGCGCACGAGCGCGGCCGGATCGGACCCGGCGACGTCCGCCTGACGATCTCCGCGTGACGGCCTCCGTGGTCGAGACGAGCGTCTCACTCTCCGTCGCGACGCCAGCGCAGCACGGGCTGACGCACGGCGCGAACCTCGTCGAGACGCTTCACCGGCATCCGCTGCGGCGCGGCCTTGACCGATTCCGGGTCCTCTTCGCACTCGCGTGCTATGCGGATGAGCGCGTCGGCGAACGCGTCGAGCGTCTCTCTGGTCTCGCTCTCGGTCGGCTCCACCATCAACGCCTCCTCCACGATGAGGGGGAAGTAGATGGTGGGCGGATGAAAGCCGAGGTCCAGCAGGCGCTTGGCGATGTCGAGCGTCCGAACGCCGTACTGCTTTTTCTGCCGGGCGCCGCTTATCACGAACTCGTGCATGCACGGCCTGTCGTACTTGAGCCAGAAGTGCTCCTTCAGGCGCTTCTGGAGGTAATTGGCGTTGAGGACGGCGGCGTCGGAGGTGCGCTTCAGACCCTCGGCGCCCAGCATCAGCACATAAACCGCCGCCTTGACGACCACGCCGACGTTGCCGTAGAAGGACTTGACGCGCCCCACGGACTTCGGACGATCGTGGTCCAGGAAGAAACGGTCGCCGTCGCGGACGACCAGCGGCGTCGGCAGATACGGCTCCAGCGCTTCGCCGACGGCCACCGGCCCGGAGCCGGGACCGCCCATGCCGTGCGGCGTCGAAAACGTCTTGTGCAGATTGAAATGCATCACGTCCACTCCGGCCTCGCCCGGCCGCACGCGTCCCATTATCGCGTTCATGTTCGCCCCGTCCATGTACAGGAGCGCGCCGCGCTCGTGCAGCACCTCCACCATCTCCGGAAGATGCTCGTCGAAAAGGCCGAGCGTGGACGGAATGGTCAGCATCATGCCGGCGGTCCGCTCGTCGCACCTGGCGCGTAAGTCGTCCAGATCGACGTTGCCGCGGGAGTCGGAGGCGAGTTCGACGGGACTGAACCCGCAGATGGCGACCGAGGCCGGATTGGTGCCGTGAGCGGAATCCGGTATCAGCATATTTTTACGGGCGTCGTCGCCGCGGTCGCGATGGTAGGCGCGGATCAACAGAATGCCGGTGAGTTCGCCGTGCGCGCCCGCCGCCGGCTGCAGACTCACCGCCTTCATGCCCGCTATCTCCGCGAGCCACTCCTGCATCAGCCACATCAATTCGAGTACGCCCTGCGCCGTCTCCTCCGGCTGGTAGGGATGCAGTTTCAAAAATCCCGGCAGCGCCGCCAGCGCCTCGTTTATCTTGGGATTGTACTTCATGGTGCAGGAGCCGAGCGGATAGAAATGAGTGTCCACGCCCACGTTCTGCTGCGACAGCCGCGTGAAGTGACGCGCGATCTCCACTTCGGAGACCTCCGGCAGCGGCGCCGGCTCCTTCCTCAGGTACTTCTCCGGAATCATCTCCGCCAGCGGCTTCTCCGGCACGTCGCAGGCCGGCAGCGCCACGGCGCGGACCCCGGCTTTCGACTTCTCGAAAATCACCCTCTCCGGCATGGACGTCTCTCCTTCGCAGACCACAGACGTCACATCCTACCGTTCGCCGCGCCGTTTTTCAACGCGCGCGCCCGCCCGACGGGCTCAGCGGAGGCGGCGGAGCGCGGCGTTCTTCTCCGAAGGCGGAACGGCGCTCTTCGAAACCACCTCCTTCAGAAACTCTATGGTCCGGTCGTACGTGCGGCGGTCCACCGGATACGGATGTCCGTCCTTTCCGCCGTGCGCGAACGCGAAACGCGCCGGATCGGTGAAGGACGGCGGAGCGGCGTGGATGACCTCCGCGGCGAGGGCGAGCGCGCGAACGGTCTTCGGACCCACGTTGCGGGTGAGCAGCAACTGTTCGAAGTCGGCCGGAAGCGCTTCCGCGGCCGCGGCGAGTGTGCGCTCCATGCGACGCGGATCGACGTCGGCGGCCGTTATGTGATGCCGCTCCGGCAGTCGAATGCGACCCGCCTCCATTTTGCGAAGCAGGTCGAGCACCTCTTTCGGCCTGCCGGCGAGGTCCACACATGCGGCGCGACAGTCGCGCGCCTCCCCGGCGACGGTGTTCAGAACGTCGAGACGCCGCAGGTCGCACGCTATCGCGGTGTGCGGATCGCTCACGAACGAGGAAACGTTCCGGCTGAGCCAGTGATAACGACGGGCGTAACGCGTGGCGGTGTTCATGCCCTGCTGAATCACGCACCATGTTCCGTCGTCGGCGAACAGGAAGGTGTGATGGTATATCCGGAAGCCGTCCTGGAGCGCGGCGGAGTCGACCTTGGCGGTGAGGCGGCTGGCGCGGACAAGCGGCGCCGGGTCGGAGCCGAGCGCGTCGCAGTGGGCGACGATCTCGTCGGGCGTCCTGCGGCTCGCCGCGCCCTTGCCGCCGCAGACGCGCACGCCGAGATCGGCTTCCGTGCCTCTCAACGCCTCCTTGACCGCGCCGCACAGCGTGGTGGTCAGTCCCGAAGAGTGCCAGTCGAAACCGGCCAGACATCCGAACGCCTGAAACCAGACAGGGTCGGACAGTCTCGCGAGCAACTCGTGCGGACCGTAGTTCTCCACGACTATGCGACAGACCTCGCGCGCCAGCGGCACCATGCGCCGGAACAGCCATCGCGGAGCGGAGCCGTAGTGCAGCGGCGAATCGGCCGTCGCGCGTCTCATGGCAGATATATCTCCGCGTCGGCGGCCACGTCGGCGGCCTGCGGGCTGTAGTTGGGATTGACCCAGAGACGAAGTCCGCCCGAGACGAAGGCGCGATCGTCGTCGGTGCCGTAGACGCCGTCCGGCCCGGGAAGCGCGCAGAAGGCCGCGGCGTAACGAGCGGTACTCAAAGAGCCGGAGGAGGCCGAAAACGAATGCGCGACCGGATCGTACAGTTCGGCGGACGCCAGAGGCGAAGCGCTCTGGTCCGCGCCGCCCGCCACCAGAACCCTGCCGTCGCCGAGGACCACGGCGGCGGGCAGGTAGCGCACCTCCGAAAGCGTGCCCTTGCCGGAGGTGTGCAGAAACTCGTCGCCGAAGACGTTCGGATCGCCGTCGACGAGCAGTTCGCACTCGAGACGATACTGTGAGAACGGCGGAAGATAGAGAGCGGGATTCTGTCCGTAGCCGCCGAAGATGAGGAACTCGCCTCCTTCGAGCGCGACGACGCGATGGCCGACGCGCGCCTGCGGAAGACGCCGGGTCAGCATCTGATGCGCCTGCGGATCGAGACGCCACAGTTCGATGACGTCCAGCGGCAGCGGCGAAGACGGAGCGCCGAGTCGGTATCCCAGACCGCCGCAGATCAGCAGAACGCCGTCTTCGGAGACGTCGGCGCCGTGAAACATCCGTACGCAGGAGACGTTGCCGGCGCTGGTGAGCATGTCGTTGTCAAGGTCGATCAACTCCGCCTTCGACGCGAAATAGTAGGAGCCGTAGAAGTACGAAAATCCCTCCACGAACATCACACGATGGCCGAGAAGCGCCGCGGTGTGGCCCTCGCGCTGCTGAACCAGATACGGCCTGTACTCCGTGAAGGTTCCGGCGGCCGGGTCGAACGTCTCCACGGAGTTGACGCTGGCGTAGCCGTTCCAGCCGCCCGCCAGCATCACCAGATCGTCCGCGGTGCCGGTTTGCCCGTCGGGTCCCGGTATGAGCGTCGCGGAGTGGTTCATGCGCGGCTCGGTCATCGTCGCCGAAAGCGGAGAGAAAGTACGGGTGGCCGGATCGAAAATCTCGGCCGTGTCGAGAACGCCGCCGCCGTCCCAGCCGCCGGCTATCAAGACCTTCCAGCGCGCGTCGTTCGGGTCGTAGAACGGCGTCGCCGTGTGAAAGACGCGACGGCTGTTCATGGCGCCGGCGACCACGAACGTGTCGAACAGCACCACGGCGGACTCCGAAACGATGGGGAACGTTCCGGAGACTCCCGGCGAGGCGCCGGAGTACTCGCCCGTCGTGTCGAACGAGGAGGCGTCCACGCTCACCTGGTAAGAGGCGCCGCGCGGCGCGCCCGCCGCGAACGACAGACACAGCAGCCAGTCCTCCGTCGCTCCTTCGTCCACTTTGCGGCCGCCCGCGTCCACGACGGCGGAGCCGCCGCTCACCGTCGCGTCGGAGCCTGTCTGCGAGTCGCCCGCGCCGGGGCGGCCGTCGGAGTCGGCGTCGTGATACAGACGTACCGCGGTGATGTCGGCGTCGGCGTCGCCGCCGACGCTGGTGACGGTCACCGTCACGGTGTTGACGGTTATTCCCTCGTAGGCCGCCGTCAGGCGCAACTGCAGCATCACCACGTCCTGCTGCGACGGAGACGCCTCTATCTGCCGCGAAGGACTCGCAGGGCCGACGGCGACGCTCAAAGTGCCCGTGTCGAGCACGGTGACGGTGGCGCCGGATATGGAAGCGTCACCGCTCACCACGGCGGGGGAGCCGGAGACCGAAACGGTCAGGTCCGCCGCCGGAGCGAAAGAGCAGGTGTGCGTGAAGCCGGCCGGAGCGGTGGGCGAGACGTCGTAGGTGATCAGGAAGTAGCGCCGCTCGCCGACGGGCACCGTCTGGTTGAGCGTGAAGACGGCGTCGCCGTCGTCGGCGGCGTAGACGGCGGTGTCCAGCATGACGTCGCTCGCCGAAAAACGACCGTTCGCGTCGCCGTCCAGCCACAACGTCACCTGCGACAGAGCGGTCTGATCGTTGCCGGTGCCGGAGGCGTGCAGGGTGAGAGACGAAACGACCGCGGTGTGGGAACGCGCGTAGAGTTCGAACTGGAGCACCGGCACCTCGGGATGGTTGCGCACGGCGTAGGAGTCCGTCGGATTCGCGGGTCCCGTGAAGACGTTGACGTCGGCCGCGCCGGTCTGCACGGTGAAGGTGCCGCCCGTCACGGGTGCTCCTTCCACCAGCGCTCCGCCGCCTGTGGCGTTCAGCACCGCTTCGACGTCCGAAGCGGAGTCCACCGAAAGGCCGAACGTGGCGCCGAGAGGAGCGTTGCCGGCGAAGTCCAGCAGAACGAAAACGACCGTCTCGCTGCGGGAGGCGTTCAACAAAACGTCGCAGTCCAGTCGTACGGAGCCGTCGTCGGCCGAGAACGAGCCCTCCGACAAAAGAAAGTCCGAACCGGCCTCGAAAGCGCCGCTGTCGTTCGCGTCCCAGTACAGACTCACCCGCGTCACGTCCACGGCGTCGTCACCCGTGCCCCGGGCGTGAAGCGTGAGCGTCCGCACGCGTACGTCCACCCCGGAGACGATCTCGAATTTGACGTGAAGCGCTTCGACGCCGCTCTCCGAGGCGTCCACGGCCCGGCCGGCAGGATTGCCGGCGCCGAGAGAGATCCGCAACGCGGGCCCGAGCACGTGTACGCTGTGCCCCTCGCCCTTGCATCCCGCCGCCATGAGAACGCAAACAGCCGCCGCCACGAACACCACCCGCCGCATCTTACCCCCCTTTTTTACCACGTCACTTCCTTGCCTTCCTCCGCCAGTACCTTCTCGAAACGTTTCTTGTCCAGCACCTTCATGTAGGCGTCCTCCGCCTTGATGACGCCTTTCTTGTACAGGTCTATTATGGAGTCGTCCATCTTCTGCATGCCGCGGCCCCGTCCCGCCTCTATCTCGCTGACGACCTTGTCGACGCGTCCCTCGCGAATGATGTTCGGCAGGCCGCTGGTCCAGAAAAGCACCTCGCAGGCCGGTACGCGTCCCTTCTCGTCGGCCCGCGGAATCAGCGTCTGCGAAAGAACGCCCTTCAGCGAGTACGACAGCATCGTCCGTATCTGCGCCTGCTGCTCCGGAGGGAAGACGTTTATTATGCGATCTATGGTCTTTGCGGCGGTGTTCGTGTGGAGCGTCGCGAAAACCAGAAAGCCCATCTCCGCCAGCGAGACCGCCAGGCGTATCGTCTCCAGGTCGCGCATCTCGCCGACCAGCACCACGTCGGGATCCTGTCGGGCGGCCTCCCGAAGCGCGTCGGCGAAAGCGCCGCTGTCGCGATGCAACTCGCGCTGGACCACCACGCTCTTCTTGTTCACGTGAACGTACTCTATCGGGTCCTCTATCGTGATGATGTGTCTGCAGAAGTTGCGGTTGATGTAGTCGATCAGCGCCGCCAGCGTCGTCGACTTGCCGCTGCCGGTGGGGCCGGTCACCAGAACCAGACCGTTGCGGAGCCCGCAGAACGCTTCGATGACCGTCGGTATGTTCAACTCCTCCAGCGAGAGGATGCGCACCGGTATCATCCGAAAGACGCCGCCGACGCCGTCCCTGTGAAAAAAGAAGTTCACGCGGAACCGCGCCATGCCCCGCAGTTCGTAAGCGAAATCCAACTCCCTCATCCGCTCCAGACGGTCCCGACGCTCGTCGTCGAGTATCTCGAACAGAAGCGAACGCGCCTGCTCCTCGCCGAGGGCGGGCAGGTTGAGCGGACGCAGTCGTCCGTGAATGCGGATCTTGGGCACGGTGCCGCTCAGTATGTGAAGATCGCTGCCCTGATATTCGTGAACCGCCTTCAGGAACTTGTCGATTCTCGCCATGGCGTCTCACTCCCCGACACCGATCGACCGGCGGATCCTGGCCGGCTCCTCCGCGTAGAACAACGCGTTCTCCAGCGTTACGAGTCCCCGTCGATAAAGGTCCACAAGCGAGTCGTCCATCAAGACCATTCCCTGTTTGCCGGAGGTCTGAATGATGCCGGGCAACTGATAGGTTTTCGCCTCGCGGATGATGTTGGCGACCGCCGGCGTGTTGAACAGAATCTCGACGGCGGGAATCCGTCCCGCTTCGTCGGCGCGCGGCACGAGCACCTGACTGACCACGCCTCGCAGCGACTCGGACAGCATCGCCCGTATCTGCGGCTGCTCCCGCGGCGGAAAGACGTCCAGCATCCTGTCCACCGTACGCGTGGCGTTGGTGGTGTGAAGCGTGCCGAAGACCAGATGGCCGGTCTCGGCGGCGGTTATCGCCATGGAGATGGTCTCCAGGTCGCGCATCTCGCCGACCACGATCACGTCCGGATCCTCACGAAGACTGGCGCGCAGCGCGCTGTGAAAGCCGCGTGTGTCGCGACCGACCTCCCGTTGCGTCACGTTGCAGTTCTTGCCGGGATGAATGAACTCGATGGGGTCCTCTATCATGACTATGTGATCGTGACGATCCTCGTTGACGATGTCCACCAGCGAAGCGAGAGTGGTGGACTTGCCGCAGCCGGCGGGACCGGTCACCAGAACGACGCCGTGCGGATATGTGGTGAACTTGCGGAGGATGGGCGGAAGATTGAGATCCTCCAGCGATCGCGGCGCGTCCTCGATGACGCGGAAGACGCCGCCGACGCCGCGATGGTGGAGAAACACGTTCACGCGATAGCGACCGTGAGCCGTGGCGTAGGTGAAGTCGACCGCCTTGGCTTCGACGAAGCGGCGGCGATGCCTGCTCTCCATCAGTCCCATCAGGCGGTCCTTCGCCTCGTCGATGGCGAGCACCGGCAGACGAAGGAAGCGGAACGAGCCGGCGACGCGCACGAACGGCGGCGAGCCGCTCTGGTAGTGGAAGTCGCTGGCGCCCGTCGCGCGCGCAAACCTCAGATACTCGTCCAGCGACGCGCCCGTCAGATGCGAAACGTCCTCCTCGAGATACTCCACCTCCTCCGGCATTTTGGTGTCGAACGGCTCGCGCTCCACGACGAGCGTCTCAGGCTCCCCGGGCGTGCTGCCCTCCACGCCCAACTCGTCCAGCAGCGCTTCCACCTTCCTCTCGAGCGCCGTGACCGACGCTTCGCGCTCGTCCGGCGGCTTCCTCTCTATGTCCCGCCGGATGCCGGTCACCTCCTCGTACTGCCGGCGCGTCAGAACGCCGGAGTCCACCAGAAACAGTCCGAAAGGCTTGGAAGGCGCTTTCTGCTGCTTCTCCTTCAACAGAAGCAGCACCTGCTGCCGCGTCAGATAACCGCTCACTATCGCTATTCTGCCGAACAGCCTGTCGCCTTCGCTTATCATTCCCGCGTTCCCCGTCGGCTCCAGGGTATGATACCGCGGGGCGCGAAACACTGCAAGCGACAAGGCGTCACAGCCGCGCGACGCGCGCGCTCACGCGTCGTTGCGGAAGACCTCCAGCACCTCCCCTTCCGGACCGCGTATCGTCACGATAAGCGGCGTGCTGCCCGGCAGGGAGTGAGAGGAGCAGGCGTAACACGGATCGTAGGCCCGGAACGCCATCTCCACCATGTTGAGCAGCCCTTGATCGTATTTGCCGCCCTTGATCAGCGCCTGCGCCGCTTTCTTGACGCTCATGCAGATCGCCGCGTTGTTGTTCTGCGTCGCCACTATCAGGTTGACGTCGGTGACGAAACCGTCTTCGTCGGTCTTGTAGTGATGGTAGAGCGTGCCGCGGGGCGCTTCCACCACGCCCACGCCCTCGGACGGCTTCTCGGTCGGCAGCGTCCGTATCTCGCCGGTCATTATCTCCTCGTCGTCGGCCAGTTCGACCATGCGTTCGGCGGCGTAGAGCAACTCTATCAGCCGCGCCCAGTGCGTGGCGAGCGTCGAGTGAACCGGTCCGCCGCCGAGCGTCTCGTAGAAGCGCTCGTAGTGCTCCTGCGCCTTCGGCGTCGCCAGAGAGTCGCTCACGTTCAGCCGCGCCAGCGGCGCCACACGGTACAGCGGTGACTCCGCGCCGAGAACCAGTCCCTTCCAGCCCAGACTCTTCAGATGCGGGAACTTGATGTAGGTCCACGGCTCGGTGTGCTCGGCGATGTGCTCGAGATACTCCGAAGGCGCGAACTTCACTATCTCCTCGCCCTCCTCGTTCACCACGCGTATGTCGCCGTCGTAGAAGTTGAGTCGGTTCCGCTCGTCCACCAACCCCATGTACTTGGTCTTTATCGTGTAGGCGTCGGAGAGTATCAGATCGACGTACTGCTTGTTCTTGAGGACGACCTGGTCGAACAGCGCGAGCGACCACTGGCCGAACTCCACCAGCAGGTTCGCTATTCTCTTGATCTCGGCGTGCTCCTCTTCGGTCGGACGTTTCGAGACGCCTCCCGGAACGTTGCAGACCGGATGAGTGGCGCGACCGCCGAGGATCTGCTGGACCTTTTGAGCGTCGGAACGCGCGCCTATCACCTTCAAACCGGCCTCCGCGCCCACCTTCTCGACCAGACCGAGAATGTTGCGCTCGGCAGGCGGCGCGTCCGGTCCGACGACGAAGTCGGGAGCGGCGAGCGCGTAGAAGTGCGCTATGTGGCTGTGGATCATGTGCGCGCAGTAGTTCAACTCGCGAAGTTTCTTAGCCGCCGACGGCGGCTCGACCCGGTAAACAGCATCTATGGCCTTACCCGAGGCCATGTGGTGCGCACCGGGTCAGACGCCTCATATACGAGGCATGATGCGCGCCAGTTCCTCCACGGGCCGGCCCTGGCAGAATTTCTCGAAACCGCGGAGTTCCGGCACCTGGAAGTAGGCGTTGGCCACGTTGCCGTCCTCGTCGAGAAAGATCTCGATCTTGCCGTGTCCCTCCAGGCGCGTGATCGGGTCAATGGTGATCCGCTTCATGGCTTCTGTCCTCCAGAAACCTTTCCCTTCATGAGTGAAATCGGCAGGTCGAAACGCCAGAAAAGACCGACCGGATCGGCGACCTCTCCGGCTAAGCGCTCCGCCTCCTCTTCGGTCTTGGCGCCGCCCAGCGCGCCTATCACCGACGCCATCTTGCCGCCTCTGTCGAGTACGTCGGGCGCCTTGCCCATGCAGCCCTCGCACGGCATGTTCGCCTTGGGGCATAGCGCGCCGCAGCCCGAACGCGTGGCCGGTCCCATGCAGATGAAGCCCTGCTCGAGAAAACACCTCTCCGGGTCGGGGACGGCGTTCGCCACGCGCTTCCACTCGGTCACATTCACCTCGCCCGAAAACTGTCGCGGGCACTCGTCGCAGACGCTTTTGTCGCCGGCGACCACCGCCGGCGCCGGCGGCAGACCTCCGGCGGCGAACAACTCCAGCGCTTTGGCGATCAACTCCGGCGGAGGCGGACAGCCGGGAATGAAGTACTCCACTTCTATCACCTGCGGCACCGCGAAAACCGAGTCGTAGAACGCCGGCAGCGTAAGCGTCCCCTCGGAGACCTCGAACTCCGTCTGCGGCAGCACGCCGTCCGAACTCTCCATGCTGGCGGTTCTGCGATAGACGTAATCGAGAATGCCGTCGGCGTCGTGCAGATTGGCGAGAGCGGGAATACCGCCGGAGATCGCGCACGCGCCGAGCGCCGCCACCACTTTCGACTTCCTCCGCAGGAGTTTGACTATGTGCTCCTGCTCGGAGTTGCGGACGCCGCCGTTTATCACGCACAGGTCGATCTCGCCGTCGGCCATCGCCTCCACGTCCTTGTACTTGAAGTCCATGGCGATGGGCCAGAACACGAGATCGACCGCCGCGGCGACGTCGAGGATCTTCTCGTCGATGTCGAGAATTTTAGTGTCGCAGCCGCCGCAGGCCGCGGCCCAGTATATCGCGACTTTCGGTTTCGACATGACATCCTCTCCTACCGCGCGGGTTCGTAGCGACGCAACGGACCGAACGAGCGAACCTGCTCGATGAACTCGGTCACCTCGCGGGCGAACTTCGCTCCCTCGGAAGCGGAGATCCACGCGACGCGAAGCCGTCGCGGATCGACGCCGAGTTGATCGAGCGCTTTTCTGAGAACGGCCATGCGCCGCATCATGTTGTAATTACCTTCCAGGTAATGACATTCGCCGGGGTGTCAGCCGCCGACGAAGACACCGTCGGCGCCGTCGGCGAACGCCTTAAGCACGTACTGCGGATCCAGACGACCGGTGCACATCACACGCACGATGCGTATGTTCGGCGGATACTCCATCCGCGAGACGCCGGCCAGGTCCGCCCCGGCGTAGGTACACCAGTTGCACAGGAACCCTATGATCTTCGGCTCGAAACTCATGCCAAGGCTCCTTCAATCTGTGCGGCGAGTTGCGCGTCCATGAAATGACGCATCACGATGGCGCCGAAGGGACACGTGGCCGCGCAGACGCCGCAGCCCCTGCACAGGGCCTCGTCTATCCGCGAGACCTTCTTCTCCTCGTCGTAGGTTATCGCGTCGAACGCGCAGACCGCGTTACAGATGCGACAGCCCGTACACCTGTCCTCGTCCACCACAGAAATCACCGGCGCGAGCGCAATGCGTCCCCGATTCATGTGCGCTATCACCTGCGAGGCCGCGCCGGAGGCCTGAGCCACCGTGTCCGGTACGTCCTTCGGGCCCTGCGCGC
>CAYPNR010000012.1:0-14533 GCA_964412125.1 uncultured Planctomycetota bacterium
AGCGTCGTCATCCGCAGAAACGCTTCCGCGTCGGGATCGGAGAGCGAGCGCAGGACGGTCAGGTGGTTGAGGCCGGGCAACGTGACGAAGGAGACGTGATTACGCTTTTTGACCGAGGCGGCTGCGAAGCGCCCGGCCATCCGCCGCAGGAGCGCCGGGTCGCGTTCGGCCGACAGGACCACAAACGGCGGCAGTCCCGGACGCAGGTTCCAGAGAGGCGAAGCGTCGTTCCAGTTTTTTGGTTCGCCCCCGAAGGCGCCGAACATGTTGCCGGTTATCTCGTAGACGCCGCTCACCGCTATCACTCCCGCTATGTCGGACGCTTTCAAGCCGTGCGCGGCGAGGAAGCGTTCGTTGGTAGCCAGCAGCGCCACCAGATGTCCGCCGGCGGAGTGTCCGCAGACGAAGATGCGGCCGACGTCGCCGCCGGCCTTCTTCACCTCTTTCCTGAGGAACGCGAAAGCGGCCGCCACGTCCTCTATGTGCGCGGGATGCGTCACGCCCGGCGAGAGACGATAATTGACGGCCGCCGCTCCGAAGCCGCGTTCGGCCAGGACGCGACAGATTCTTCTGTGCCAGAGGAGGTCTTTACTGCCGGTGCGCCACGCGCCGCCGTGGACGAACAGGAGCGTCGCGAAGTTGTCGACGCCCTCCGGCAGATAGAGATCGAGACGCTGACGCTCGTGCGCCGTCTCGCCTCCGTATGACAGGTCCTTGCGGACGCTCACCTTGAAGGAGGGACGCGTGCTTTTCGTCTCCGCCGCCAGAATCGTGGTCATGAGCGTGGGCCGCAGCAGGCGTTTTTCGGCCTCCTTGTCGTCGAGCAGGTGGCGGCGGAGAAACGCCGTGACGTAGCGGCGGATCGTCGCCACCTGGCGCGCGGCCGTTCCGGGTCTCTTCTTCTCCGGCGTGTCGTGCCAGACGCCTTCGCAGAAGGAGAAATGCGTGCCGTCCTTCAGTTCGAGGGCGTATTTGGGGGGATGCGCCGCGCGGTAGCAGGCCAGTGACGCCGAGCAGAGGTCCGGCAGGCCGGTTCGCCTGCGCGGCTCTCTTTCATCCTCGCCCCAGAAGAAGAGCAGCGGAACTTTGACGGAAGCGAAGCCTTTGGGGTTCCATGGGAAGAGTCCGCCGGAGAGCAGGACCGCGGCCCTGATCCGCTCCTCGCGTTCGCCTTCGAGCAGGCCGAGCATGGAGGAGGCGGTGTAGGAGCCGAGGGAGTGGCCGACCATCGCCACACGTTTGGAGTCTATACGGGAATAAAACGGCGAGTTCTCGTCCCCGGCGGCGGAGAGCAGGCCGTCCAGCACGGCGCGTATCTCCGCGCGTCGGTAGGCGTGTTTCTTGTGGTCGAAGTTGCGGCCGCTTTTGGCGAGGGCGAGTGCCTTACGGAGTATTTCCAGACCGCCGGTTTCGGTGCGGCCGCCTTCGATACGGACCGCGACGCAGTCGTCCGCGTGATCCGGCGCGGCGACGAAGAACCCGCGCGCCGCCAAGTGCTCCGCGAGATACACCCACGCCAGCCCGCTCCCGCTGTAGCCGTGCGAGCAGATCACAAGCGGCCAGCCTCCGTCGGTCTTCAGAACGTCGGCGTCCTTCGCCACGCGTCCTTTCGCGTATCCCCCGCCGTAGGCGAACTCGACCGGCTCCGCCGCGGTCGGATACCACAGGGCGGTCACGACCTCTTTTTCCTTGCCGTCTTCGGTTTTGTAGTGCAGACGGAGCACGCGGTATCCGACGTTGAAGAGCCGCGGCGCGGCGGCCGGCTTCTGCGGCGGCTGTTGCGCGCAGACGACCGCGGCCGCGAGAACGGCGAGAAGAGCGAAACACGAGCGACGCATCGCGGACCCTCCGATTTCGTTTCTCAGAGTGATTGAACGCGCGCGCGTCGCCGGCGACGCGCGCCGTTCACTTTTTTCGCCTCTTTCGACCGCCGCCGCTTGCGACGATCGCTTCGGCCGCGGCGATTCGATGGCGGCACGCCCGCGACCCCGTCGCAACCGGTCGGGCGCGGCCGGATCACTCGAACGCGAAGCCGCGCAGTTCGCTTATGCGCTGCACACCGTGTCTGTGCATTTCCGCGGCGATTTCTTTGAGTATCCGCTCTGCGCATCCCGGCTCGACGAGGTTGCCCGCGCCGATCTGAACGCAGCAGGCGCCGCAGGCCACATACGCCAGTACGTCCACTCCGCCGGTGACGCCGCCGGAGGCGACGATGTCGCAGCCGAGCGCGCGCCAGACCTCGGCGACCAGGCGCATCGTCAGCGGTCGCACCGCCGGTCCGGAAAGGCCGCCGTGGACCGCGCCCAGCACGGGCTTCAGCGTCGCCCAGTCTATCGGCAGCGCGGGATAGGTGTTGGCGATTGTGAGGGCGTCGGCGCCGGCCTCCATCGCGGCGGCCGCGGCCTTCAGGACCCGGTCGCCCGGCGCCAACTTCACCAGCAGCGGTTTGTCGCCGAGCGCCGCGCGCGCGCCGCGTACCGCTTCGGCCACCTCCTCCGCGTCTCCGGCGTCCACGCGACGGCCCGTGTTCGGACAGGAAAGATTCAACTCCACCGCCGCGAACGCGTCACGCCTCTCGGAGAGACGCTCCGCCACCTCTATCACCTCGGCGGCCGTCTCGCCGCCGGCGCTTATCCACGTTCGTCGCGGCGCGCTCAAACGCCCCAGGTGCTCCGCCACGAACGCCTCAACGCCGGGGTTCTCCAGTCCGACAGAGTTGACCACGCCGCAGGGCGTCTCGGCCACGCGCGGGGCGGGGTTGCCGGGTCGCGGCCGCGGCGTTATGGTCTTGGTGACGCACGCCGCGAACGCGTCCAGCCGGAGCATCTCCGGCGCGTCGTGTACGAGGCCCGCGGTGCCGCTGGCGGCCACCAGCGGGTTCTTCAGTCGCATTCGCGCCACTCTGACGCTTGTGTTCGCCAACTCTTCTTCCTTACTCCGCGTCCCGGAGCAGGCCGAGATCGGCCAGAACGCGCCGGAGGAGATCGACGGTCTCCGCGACGGCCGGGGCCAGCGGCGGCCGCAGTTCGTTTTCGCACAGTCCCATCATCGAAAGGGCGCATTTCAGGGGGGTCGGGTTCGTCTCCACGAAAAGCGCCTTCATCAGCGGCCACAGTCTCTCGTGCTCCGCCAGCGCGCCGGCGAAGTCGCCCGACGCCGCGCGCCTGACGAGGGCGCAGACCGCCTCCGGCGCCACGTTGGACGCGACGCTCACCACCCCCGCCGCGCCCATCGCCATCATCGCAAGCGTCAGCGAGTCGTTGCCGGAGAGGACGTCCAGCCGGCATCGCGCGCGGAGTTCGCTGACGCGTTCCGGATCGGCGGCGGCCTCCTTCACCGCAACGACGTTCTCGTGCGCCGCCGCCTCGACGAAGACCGACACCGGCGGATTGAGTCCGGTGCGGCCCGGCACGTTGTAGAGCATCACCGGACGGTCGCGCGCCGCCTCCGCCACCGTCGCAAAATGCGCCGCAAGACCCGACGGCGTCGGCCTGTTGTAGTACGGCACCACCACCAGCAGCGCTTCCGCTCCCGCGTCCACCGCCGCTTTCGCCTGCTCCACGCTCGTCGCCGTGCAGTTCGTGCCGACTCCGGTCATCACACCCGCGACGCCGTCCAGTGACGCGCGCGCGCGGCGCGTCAGTTCCGCGCGCTCCTCCAGCGTCAGCGTCGGTGACTCGCCCGTCGTGCCGCCGACGAGCACCCAGTCCACGCCGGCCTTCGCCTGTCGCTCGATGAGTCGCTCCCACGCCGCCCGGTCGATCGCGCCGCTCCGGAACGGCGTCGCCGCCGCCGTTATGACGCCTTTCAGCGGCCTCATCCAAGTAACTCCTTCATCCGGCGTACCGCCGTCTCGATGCCTTCGTATATCGCCCTGCTCACTATCGTGTGGCCGATGTTCACCTCCTCCAGGTGCGGCAGTTTCGTCACCGGACGGATGTTGGTGTATGTCAAACCGTGACCGGCGACCACCTGCAGGCCGAGTTCGTGAGCCAGTTCGCACGCCGAGCGGAGTTGCTCCAGCCGCTCGCCGCGGGCCTCATCGGACGGCGCGTTGGCGTACTCGCCGGTGTGCAGTTCCACGGCGTCGGCGCCGGCCTCGGCGGAGGCGCGTATCTGCTCCGGCTCGGGGTCTATGAAAAGCGAAACGAATATTCCCGCCTCGTGGAACCGGGCGACGGCCGCCTTCACACGGTCGAGCAGCCCCGCCGCGTCCAGTCCGCCTTCGGTCGTTATCTCCTGTCGCTTCTCCGGTACGAGCGTCACCTGGTCCGGACGCACCTCGAGCGCGACGGCGATTATCTCGTCGCTGAGGGCCATCTCCAGATTGAGACGGGTCGTCACGGTCTCGCGCAGAAGACGAAGATCGCGTTCCTTGATGTGGCGTCTGTCCTCGCGCAGATGCACCGTTATCTGATCGGCGCCGCCCATCTCCGCCAGATGCGCCGCGCGTACCGGGTCGGGCTCGTATGTCCTGCGAGCCTCCCTGACCGTCGCCACGTGGTCTACGTTCACGCCCAGTCTTATCATCGCCGCTCCTCCCTTCCTCCACGCCGCACAATTCTACACCGCGCGACCCGTTCTGCAACGCTCATCGGTCGCGTCGGAGGTTCCGCGACGCGGCTCCGCGACGGAAATCTTCCGCCCCGGTGCGAAACGACCCCCTGAGACGTCCGCGGGTCCGAAACGCGACGCGCGCGTCGCGTGCGGGTCCGAGAACGCCCCCGGGGGTCGTCGGCTCGCGATCGACGCCGGTCCGTCAGAACGGCTTTTCCGGCGCCGCAAAGGTTATTTCCGTTATGCCCGCCTTGATGGCCGTGTTCAGCGCCGAAACGACGTTCTGAAACTCCACCATCTTGTATCCTTCGATGATCACCGGCAGCGTCGGATACTCCTTCGACGGTCTGTACTTCGCCTTCGCCCTCTTGAGCGCGGCCAGGAGTCGATCCCAGTCCGGCCGGCCGTTCGGCTTCATGAAGTACGTCTTGGAGACCTTCAAAACGGTCATGCCCTTGGTTCCGTCGGGGTCCTGCGACGGCTCGCGCAGGAGCACGCCCCAGTTGCCCCTCAAGGCCCAGAGAAGTTTGATCCGTACCTCCTGAAGCGTTATGGGCGGAGTGCCTTCGTAGCCGAGACCGCGGTTGGTCGGCAGTTGCGACTCGAGCCAGCCCTCGCCGCCTGAGAAGCGCATCGTGAACATGAAGAAGATGAGCAACTGGAAGACCACGTCGATCATCGGCGTCAGCGGCAGTTTGGGCTCCTCTTCCAGGGAGTCCTTCACCAGTTTCTGTCCTTCACCTGCCATCGTTCGCCCTCCAACTAATCGTACTTCTGTTTCGTGGCGCCGATGAGGATGTGTATCACTCCGGGCCTGCTCGTCGAGCACGCCTCGAAGATCCAGGTCACTCCCTCGTAGCGTGCATGCCTGTCGCAGCGGATCACCACCTGCAGCGGCGAGACCACCACGTGCTTGGTGCTCTTCGGATCAGGGCCGAACGTGTTGACCGCCTGCTCGGCCTTCCACTGCAGATAGTTCTTCAGTTGCTCGGGTTTGTATTCGCGTCCGCTTATGTGGACGACGCGTTTGTGCCGTGTGACGTCCTCTTTTCGCACGTTGACTATGAGAATGGCCTTCTGCTGCTGCTCCTCGTCCTGGTGCGCCTGGTCCGCGTGCGGCAGTGAGATCTGCTCCAGTTCCATGTTCGAGAGGTGGCAGACGAGCATGAAGAACGTCAGAATCAGAAACGTCATGTCGATCATCGGCGTCATGTTCATCTCGACGATCTGCTTCGCCGCGTCCAGTTCCTTTCGTTTGTCCCGTTTTGTCTTCGCCATGGGAGTGCCCTCCCCAACATTAGCGGATTAAACCACACTCTCCTCCTGCGGACGGAAGCGCTCCATGAGTTCTTCCGATATGGCGCCGACCTCCATGATTATGCGGATCACCTTGTTGCGGAAGAAGAAATACGCCGTTATCGACGGTATCGCGACCAGGAGTCCCAGGAAGGTCGTCACAAGAGCGGTCATAATGCCGTAGGCCAACTTCTGCGGCTCCGGCGAGGTCTTCGAGCCGGCGATCTCCGCGAACGCGGCGATCATGCCCGCCACGGTTCCGAACAGTCCCATCATCGGCGATACGTTGCCCAGAAGCGACAGATAGGAGATCTTCTGGTGCAGTTTCACCGCTTCCTGGTCGCCGGCCTCCTGCATCGCCATCTCGATCTCCTCGTACGGCCGCTCCATCTCCAGTTTGAGGAGACCCGCGTAAACCACGTTCGTGAGGAAGTTCGGCGCCGACTCGCACAGCGTGCGCGCGTCTTCGTAGGCGCCGTCGTCCAGCAACTCTTCCAGTCGCGCGACTATCTCGGGCGGCACCAGCGCGTCCTTCTTCACACTCATGAAGTGCTCGACTATCAGCGCTATCGAGATCACCGACAGGATCATGATGATGAACCCGATTCCCATGAAGGTCGAGCCTTCGATGATGAGCGCGAACCACGATTTCGTCTTCTTCCCGCCGCCTTCCTCGTCGTCCTGCGCCAGAACCGTCGCGGAGACGCCCACCACTGCCACGATCAGTCCCACGAACAGTAACCACCTCGGCATCGCAAAACCCTCCAAACAAAAGCCTCTACTATTTCGCCCGTGCCAGTTCGTCGTGATGTTCCGCTATGAGGTTGTCGATGTCCTCCCTTTCGCGGTCGTCTTTCGCCAACTCCTTCAACTTCTTCAGTATCGCTATCGCCGACTGCAGCGCTTCCTTGTACTCCTTGCTGGCGCCCTTGTAGAGCGTTATCGTCTTGAGGAACTCGAAGTACGCCTTGTAGAGTTTGTCCTTGTTGTTGCCGGCGCTGGCCATGTAGCACTGACCCAGACCGTTGTGCGCGCGCGACATCACCTCCACGGCGACCACCGGGTCCATCTCGAGCGGAGAACTTTTCGCGACCGTCTCGAAGGCCGCTATCGCTCTGGCGTACTGCTTCGATCGAAGCGCCTTTTCCGCCTTGACGAGATTGTATTTGGCGCCGACGTCCATTATGCCCATCGACTTCGCCTGAATGATGATGGCGCCCCATATGCGCTCCGCCGCGGACATGTTGCCCTGATGGTACTCCATCTCGCCCTGCCAGTACCTGCCGACGACGTTCCAGTACTTCCCGAAGTCGGTCTCGGTGGCCAACTTGTTGAACGCGGCCTTCGCGTCCGCCGTCTTGCCCAGCGCCATCGCCACCTTGCCCTTGTCGCGATACGCCTGCGGAACCAGGCGATGCTCCGGCTCCGACCTGATGAAGTCGTCGAACAACTTGAACGCCTCTTCGAATTTCTTCCTGTCGTTGCGGCCGAGCATGAACGTGCAGTACGCCAGCCAGTATTTGGCGTACTGCTTCTCCCACTTCTTCGCGTTGCCCGACTCGATCACCTGCTTGAAGCGACGCGCGGCCTCCGGCCAGTTGCCGCCCGTCTTCTGGCGGTTCGCCTCCCGGTAGGCGGACGACATCGACGCTTCGTTGCGTATCACGTCGACCACGTCCTCGGAGTTGATGTTCGTCCACTCGCCTCCCTGCAGGTAGCGAACCTTGCGATAGGTTTCGTCGCCTATCGCCTCCACCTCCATCTTCTGCTTGCCGCCCATGCTCCTGGTGATTATCGTGTCGGCGAAGACCGGCACCATCACCAGCAGCGCGAGTCCGACCATCAGTCCCCTCATCCGAACGCCTCCTATATCCTATTTCCCTCGTTCTACCGCCTTCTTGGCCTCTTCATAGTACTTCTTGAAGATCGGCAGGTACTCCTTTTTGAACTTGCCGCGCGCCTGCTCTATCACGGTCTTGAGTCTGCCTTTGAGTTTGCCCTCCTCCGGCTCCACTTTGAAGACCCTTTCGAAATCCTTGTCGCTTGTGAGCGGCTCGCTGTCGTTGCGCAACTCCATGAAGTCCTGCACGTGACCGTAACGCCCGTCGTTGAGATATATCCACAGAAGGAGTTTCCACAGGTCGAAGTAGTGCTGCTTGAGCAGCAGCGTCGTCTCGGCCAGTTTGTCCACCTCATCCGGCGGAAGCGCGTCCTGCTTTTCGAGCAGGTGTCGCTGGTAGTAGAGCATCGTGTACTCCAGGCGCTGCCAGATGGCGGTGAGCGTCTCCTCCGCGCGGTTTCTGGCGTCGGGATCCTGCCGCGCCGACTTGGAGTGCGCCTTCACGTAGTACTCCGCTATCTTCAACTGCAGCGCGTAATCGCCGCCGGCGACCTTCTCCAGCACCGTCAACTCGATGGCGGGCTGCCAGCGGAACGGACGTCTGCAGTTCGGACAGGAATGTGTCTCCGGTCTCGCCGAACGCGCCGAGTTCCTCATCTTCAAGAATTCCTTATAAGGGATGAAGAACTTGGCGTTGCACTTCGGACAGCGCACGTACTGTCCCTCGAGCGGACAGACGCCGAGGCGGCGCTTGTCCTTGACCGTCAGACGCGCCTTCATTCCGTCCTTGGCGAAGATGTCGCTCACCTCCCGGTCGCGGACGTAGGCGTCCGGGTCCACCAGATTGAAGTATCGACCACACTGACCGCAGCGCACCAGTACGTTCAACTTGTCCAGCGTCTCGGCCGCGCGGCGCCATTTGCCCTCCTCGGCGTACGCCTCGGCGATGCCGAGATGCGCGAGTCGATAGTTGAGCGCCGCGTCTTCGCGGTCCTTCTTCGAGCCGCGGTTTATCTTGTCGGAGGCCCGATCGTACTTGTCCGGCGCCGAAAGAGGTATGCTGCCGAGTTCCCTCAAATAGTCCTCGAAAGCGCGACGCGCCAGAATCGTCTTGCCGAGACTCATCTGCCAGTGGGCGGTCTTCAGCGCTTCGCTGGAGTCGAACTTCTTGAGACGCTTCAGTTCCTGGACGCGCGCGTCCAGAATCTTCGCCGCCGTGTCCCTCATCTGCCGGGCGTAGTCCCTGTCGGTCGCCTCCACCGCTTTCGCCTGGTCGGAGAACGTCTTGAACAGTTTGAGACATATCGCCAGGAAGAGTTCGCTCTGCTTCCGGGCGTATTTCCTCTTGAACTCGTCGAACACGGAACTGGCCCGCTCGAGATTGCCGGCCGCTATCAGCGCCTGTATCAGCATCACCTTGCCGTGAACCGCGTACTGCGAGTACTGCCTGTAAGCCTCGCTGTCCCTGTCGCTGTTGGAGAGTATCTCATTCACTCTCCGCTCCATTTCGCCGAGCAGCGCGACCGACTTCTCCGCCCACTTGCGGCGCGCCGCGGCCGTCACTTTGCCCTCGCGCTTGGTAAGAAACTCCTCTCTCAGGTAGACCTTCGCCAGGAAGAAACGCGCTTTCACCTCGCCCAGCGGGTCGCGCAGTTCCTTCTCCTTCTTCATCGCCGCCAGCGCTCCTTCCAGAACCTTCTGCGCCTTGTCCAGCCAGTCCTCCTTGCCCGCGCCCTGAGTGAAGCCGTCGTAGTAGGCCTGTCCCAGATACGCCCTCGAGAGTCCGTATTGCGCGTAGAGCGGTCCCTCCTTGTTGGGAGGAGTGGCGGGAAGCCGCAGCGGTATCATCTCCAGACTGTTTATGGCGTCCTCGTACGCCTTCTGCTGCAGCGCCTTGAAGCCCTTGGCGAGCAACTCGTCGAACACCTCCTTGCCCTTGCCGACCAGCCGCGTTCTCTCCCGTATGGCGGTCTGGTAGAGTTCCTTGCCGGTCTTGCTCCAGTCGGCGTACCGCCTGAAGCAGGCGACCGCCGCCCTCGCCGCCTCCTGCAGTTTCGAACGCGGGAAAGTGGTCTTGTCCCAGCCGTTCTTCTCCGCGATCAGTTCCATATAGGCGACGCCCGCCTGGAAGGGCCTGTTGAGATGGACCTGCAGCAGATAACCGAGATCGAAAAGCGCCTCCGGCATCATCTGCAGTCTCTCTTCGCGTGACGCCGGCGAGGAGAGCGCCGCGCGATAGGCGTCGAACGCCTTGACCAGCAACTTCTTTATCTCCGGCTTCTGCGCGGCTTCTCCCTCTTTGAGGTTGAGTTTCTTGCTTTCCTGCAGGGCGCGTCCGAGATAGCCCTGCGCTATGCCGAACATGTGTCCCATGCTGAGCCGCTGCGTTCCTGCGCCGACCGCGTCGTAGAGAGTCGCCAGTCGGATCGCCGCTTCTATTTCGAGGTTGCGCAGTTCGCCGGCGCCGCCCCTCCGCGCCTTCGTCCGCGCCGACACATACACCCTGTA
The DNA here is from genome assembly GCA_964412125.1 of uncultured Planctomycetota bacterium. Lineage (GTDB taxonomy): Bacteria > Planctomycetota > SKW154 > SKW154 > SKW154 > CAYPNR01. The sequence continues at coordinate 10,202 of CAYPNR010000012.1, forward strand.
GGCGACCGTGATCGCCTCCGCGTGTCGGTTCAACTTCGCCAGGCACTTGGCCAACTCCAGCGCTATCATCTGCCCCTGCGCCGTCTCGTGTATCAGCAGCGGATAGGTCTGCTCCGCGCCGCGCCACAGAGGCTGTCCGCCCAGCGAGAGCGCGTCGTAGAACGCCTTGACCGCCTCTTCCAGGCGGCCTTCCTTTATGTGGATCTGACCGATGAGCCATCGCGCCATCAACTTGCCTTCGACGAAGTCCGCAAGCGTCTTCTCGTCCATCTCTCCCATGCCGCCGCGCTGCAGGCCGACGTATCTGGCGTACAGCAGCGCCTTGCGCGTGTCGCCCATGTCGGCGTACGCCCTCGCGAGCCAGTAACGCGCGTGAAGGAGTTTGGTCGGAAACATCTCGCGCGGCTGGAGACATCCCTCGTCGATCAGTCTCTTGATGATCTCGTCCTGCTCGTCCGGCGGCAGTCTCTTCTCGGCCTCTTTAAGGTAGCCTTTCATCATCTCGTAGTCCCGCGGCGGGTCCGCGTCGCCCTCGTACTCCGGATCCGCGTCGATGAAGCGCTTCAGTTTCGCTATCGCCTTCAGGTAAAAGTCCTTCTTCTGCGCGTCGGTCTCCTGCACCTTCGCCATGTATATGAACGTCTTGGCGAACTCCAACTCCAGACCGTCGCGCCAGAAGAACGACTGCATGCAGCGGTTGAACACGTTCATTCCGCGCTTGCGCACCATCCACAGTCGCGAGAGAGTGGGATAGCGTTTCGCTATGTTTTCGCGGAGTTCCTTTATCATGGCTTCGGCTTCCTTGCTGAGCGCGGCCCACTTCTCACGCGCCTCCTGCGCCAGTCGCTTCTTCTTCTCCGGGTCCACTTCCGCTTCCGCCTGCGCCGCAGCCGAGCGGATGAGTTTCAGGTCGCCCATCAACTTGCTCCACTTTATCTCGGCGCCGAGAATGCCTTCCAGTTTGCGATGCAGCCGGTCGAGCCGCTTGCTTCTGGTGCTGTCGGTCTCCGCCGCGCGTATGCCCATGACCGGCGCCTTGAGCAGACGCGCCATCTGCACCTTGTACTCGGGTCCCAGCCTGTCCAGCGTCTTCTCTCCGTAGCGGACCGCGAGGTTCATCCACGCCACACGCGCCTTCTGGTTCCGCGTCCTTTGCGACCGCTGCAGCAGTCTCTGGACGAACTCCACCTCCTCCCAATCGTCGGCCGCCAGCGGCGGAAGCAGGGCGAGCAGAAACCCGACGACAAGCCATCTCCGCATCCCGGACCTCCCAAACCATAAATTTACCGGTCGCACCTGAGAGCAAGTTTCGTGCCGGACGTGTCGGATTCGCAGAACAGCCCGTCGCGACGGGACTTGTAGACAAAACGGTGACGTTCCGACGCGCCCGTCGCCGTTTACGCAGGTTAACGCCCTTAACGCTTGTTAACGCCGCCGGGTATCTGTATCAGCGGCGTCAACTTCTGGTCGAACGGCAGAATTATGACGGTGTTGTTCGGCGAGCGCACCAACTGTTCCAGCGTCTTGATGTAGTACCACTGCAGGTACTCGGTGGAGAGCGACCCGCTGATTATTTTGTTCGACTCCGAAATGCCCTGCGCTTCCGTTTTCTTGCGCTTGGCCTCCAGTTCCTCTTTCTTGATGACGAACTCCATCTTCTGCGCTTCCTGTTCCGCGGCCAACTTCTCGGTTATCTGCTGCTGGAGGCGCTGCGGCAACTCCACGTTGCGGAGCATCACGCGTTCCAGGATCAGTCCGCGACCCTCTATCTCCTTTTTCAGACCGGCCTGTATCGCCAGGACCAACTCCTCGCGTTTCTCGGTGTAGATGTCTTTCGCCAGGTGCTGGGCGGTCTGAGTGCGGATGACGGTCCTCACCGCCGGCCGCACCACCTTTCTGACGAACTCCGGACCGAGTTCCCTGTATATCCGCGGCGCCGCCTTCGGGTCCAGTTTGTAGAGCACCGTCACGTCCAACTTCAGACTCAGACCGTCCTTGGAGAGCGTGACTATCGCGTCGTCGCCTACGACCTCGCCCTCGTAGTGTCGCGCGCTCATCGTGTACGCTTCCGTTCGTATGCTCAGTTTCTCGATGTCGACGAACGGATTGATCAGATGCATTCCTTCCAGGAGCGGCTCTTCACGAACCTTGCCGAAGAGTATCTGAACCGCGGCGTAACCCGGCTCCACTATTCGTATGCAGCCGAGCAGCAGCACGACGACCGCCGCGGCGAACGCCGCGCCGCCGCCGACGCGCAACTGCATCGCTTTCTGTCCCTGGGCGCTTTTCGACATCTTCATGAGCGCCCCGCCCGCTATCGCCAGAAACACCGTTCCGACCAGCACGCCCATCCTCTACTTCTCCTCAAAGCGAAACGTCGTGAAGACGAAAAGTTCGGTGTCTTCGTCCTTCCACGCGTCGGCGGCGAGGCCCGCTTTGCCGGCGCAGCAGGAGGAGAGGAACTCTTCCCGGCCCATGTGGTGGTCGACGGCCACCTCCGGCAGATAACAGCCGCTGCGGAAGCCGCGACGGACGTAGATGCCGTGCTTGCCGACCGTCACCTCCTCCGGCGAGGCGCGTCTGAGCGGCGACAGGACGGAGATCTTGATTTTGACGCGCGGCAGTTCGCCGGCCGCCAGGGGCGCGAATCTCGGGTCCATGAACCCGGCGTGTACGGCGAACTCCGGCACCAGCAGATACAGTTCCTTGTCTCCTCTGAAGATGCCGATGCATCCCCGCAGTCTTCCGTCCTTCTCCAGCGTCACGAAGACGCCGCGTTTCTGTTTGAGTTCCTGCGTCGGCTCGTATCGCTCGGTGACCTTGCGTGCCACGCGTTCCGCGGCCGCCTCGCCGCTCGCGCCGGTCGCGGCCGCGACCTCCAGAGCGCGTCTCGCCAGGCGCAACAGTTCCTTTTGAGAGCGCTCGCTCAGAGAGAATTCTTTTTCCACGCCGGTGTCCTCCCCGTCCGGCGCCGCCCTTTCGCCCGCCTCGTCCTTCCAGGAGCATCCGAGGAGGGCGGCGAGCGCCGCGCCGCATATTGCCGCCAGGATCCGTTCGGACGCTCTTCGGTTTCGCACACCGCGGCCCACCGACTATTTGAGTATCATCGCCGCGGCGTAGCCCACCACACGCTCCCTGCCCGTGCCGGTGGTGTCGTAACTGTTGGCGTATTTGAGCAGCGCCCAGCGCTTGCCTCCCAGGGCCTTCGCCGCGGAGAGTCCCGCCAGCAGCGCCTCGAAGCCGCACGGGCCGGCCTTGGGCGCCGCCTGTCCCGGCGGCGCCGGACGCTCGTACGCCGCCAGAAGCCTCCTCCTCTTCTCACGAATCCTCCCGGCGTCCAGCGTCTCCATCTCCTTGAGAAACTCGCGGTCCGCCTCCGTCGCCTCCTTCGCGTTCAGATAATGCGACATGTCCGTGGAGACCACGATCAGGGTTTTTCTGTTCTTCAGCAGCGCCGCCAGTTTCGCGCCCAGCGCCTCTCCCTTGCCCGCCATGTCGTCGGAGATCAGCACCGCCACCATCTTGAAGTCCTTCAGCACCGCGCAGAGAAACGGCAACTGCATCTCCACCGCGTGCTCCACCTTGTGCAGTTCCGGATGGTAGCCGATTCCCAACTCTTTGGAGATCTTCTCCGCCAGTTCCCTGTCGACCGGCACGTCGCCCCACGGCTGCCGGTACGCGTCCACGAGGCAGACCGAGGAGCGTCCGCCGTGGCCCGTGCCGAGGATCACGACCAGGTCGTATTGTGCGCCCTCCAGCGGCGCGTACGCGTGGCCCGCGACTTTGCCGCAGAACATCATTCCCGCGTGAGGCGCCACCAGCATGACGGCGTCCTTCTCCTTCACGCCGGCGCCCTTCCGCAGGTGCTCTTCGACCACCTCCATCAGTCGTTTCGCGTCGCGCGGGTACCATCCCTCCGCCGCCGCGTACGCCTCGCGGACGACGGCCTGCGGCGCCGGTTCCGCCGAGAAAAACACGCGTTTCCGGGCGGGACGCTCCTGTCGCGCGTCCAGCCTGCCGCCGTTTCCGGTCGTTCCGGGACCGCCGACCGGCCGTTCCGTTTCGCCGCATCCCATCGCGATCGCCAGCGTCGCAGCCGCGCAGATCAAGCGCATCTTTCGGGCCCTCCATCACCTGCGCGGGACATTCTATCCGCCGCCGCCGTCCGTTGCAAACGCGCTTCGCTTCCGGTCCGGGAGGCTCGGACGAGGGGCGCGTTTTTCGCGGAAAGACCGGCGGAGAGGGAGGGATTCGAACCCCCGGTCCCCGTGAGGGAACAGCGGTTTTCAAGACCGCCCCCTTCGGCCGCTCGGGCACCTCTCCTTTTATACT
>CAYPNR010000012.1:14633-20256 GCA_964412125.1 uncultured Planctomycetota bacterium
TCCTTTTATACTTGATTGCCGCCGGTCGCCGCCGCGGCGCTCACGGCTTCGGAACGGCGAGGTCGTCCACGCCGTGCTCGCTCATCCGCAACTCGGGATTCTTGCGCTGGATCAACTCGTGCATGATCTCGGCGAACCGGACGCGTTCTACGGCGATGCCGTTTATCTGCGCGTCCGGCACCCATGTCTTGTACAGCCCCATGGACGGACCGTGTTCTATTTTGAAGTAGCAGGGAGCGGCGACGCGCGCGAAGTCCGGCGTCTCCCAGAAGCGGCAGAAGCCGCCGAAGTCGTCGAGTATATAGGAGTGGACGTCGACGGGGATGGAGATGGCCTTGCGTATGGCCGCGAACGCCGGCAGCGGCAGGTCTGCGGCGGGATTGAAGGTGTCGGCGCCCATCTCCTCCAGCAGTTTCGCGCCGGCGGGATTGGAGTGTCCGGCGAAGACGGAGATTTTGAACTTGACGTCCGCCGGCAGGTCGCCTTCGCGACGCATTTTATTGAGGAGCCACATGGCGCCTTCGTCCCAGACCAGGAAGCCGCGGAAGCCCAACTCCACCATGCGCAGGATGTCGTCTATGTAGTGGCGCAACTGTTCCGCGCCGCGCAGGCGCAGGCCGCAGAGAGCGCCGGACGGCGTGGCCACCATTCGTCCGACGTCCCACGACGCGCGGGGGCCCGGCGTCATGACCATCTCCATTTTCGCCTCGGCGCCCATCTCGGCCATGGCGCGCAACTCCGCTCTGTCCAGCAGCGTCGCGCCGCAGACCGTGCAGATCAACTTGTGGACCGCTATGCCGCGCTTCTCGCGCTCCCTGATGATCGTCTCCAGGACGCACGCCCGCTCGACGCCGGAGATCTCCATGCGGTAGTGCGCCCCGTCCGGAAAACGCTTCTCCGAGTCGGGCATCTCGAACGCGTCTCCGCCCGGAACGCCGTGTTTCTCGATCATCTTCGCCGTGGCGTCGCTCACCATGATTCTCCTCCTAATTCTACGCGCCCATGTTTCCGCGGCGGCCGCGGAACTCACATCGCCATTCCGCCGTCCACGAACACCACCGAGCCGGTCGTGTATCGCGACAGGTCCGAGGCCAGAAACAGCACCGCTTCGGCCACCTCCTCCGGCAGGCCCATTCGGCCCATCGGAATCACGGAAAGTATCTTCTCCTTCACCTCATCCGGCAGTTTTTCGGTCATCTGCGTCCGGATGTAGCCCGGCGCCACCGCGTTCACGCGTACCCCGCGCGGGCCCAACTCCTTCGCGAGACTCTTGGTGAGTCCTATCAGACCGGCCTTGCTCGCGGAGTAGTTCACCTGTCCGGCGTTTCCGCGTACGCCCACGATGCTGGCGATGTTGACGATGGAGCCGGACTTTTGTCTGAGCATTTGCCGGCTGACCGCGCGGGCGAAGTTGAACGCGCCGGTCAGGTTCACCTCCAGCACCATCCGCCAGTCCTCGTCGCTCATCCGCATAACAAGTGCGTCGCGTGTGATTCCGGCGTTGTTGACGAGGACGTCCACCTTTCCGAACTCCTCCACGGCGGCGCTCACGACGTTCTTGGCGACCTCCGGATCGGTCACGTCTCCGGCGGTCGCCGCGGCTCTGCCGCCTGCGTCGCGGATGATTTTTGCGGTCTCTTCCACGGTTTCCCGAAAGAGATCCATACAGACGAGAGCGGCGCCCTCCTTCGCCAGTCGCGTCGCTATCTCGCGACCGATGCCGCGTCCCGCGCCCGTCACTATCGCGGTCTTGCCTTCCAGCATTTCCTGCTCTCCCAACAGGTCGCCCGCGGCGATTATATCCGTCCGACCGTCCGGCGCCAAGCGCAATCCCCGCCGCGGGGGCGTTCGGCGCCGCGCCCGGCGGAGAGGCGGAGCGGGAATCGCGCGGGGCGGTGCTATTTCCGCGTTTTGAATGGAAAGGCTTGACACGGCAGTCGCCGTCGCCTATAAATTTCGCTTTCGCCTGGGAACGGAAGGAGCGGCCGGATGGCGGAAGACCGGCGTTACAGAGCGGAATGGCGGTTCGCCGACATATCGTGGCGCAAGGCCAAGCCCGTCGCGGAACTGATCCGCGGACGCGGCGTGAACGAGGCGCGGGCGATTCTGCGCGTGACCAAAAAAAGAGCGGCCGACATGATACTCAAGGTGCTCGAGAGCGCGGTGGCCAACGCGCTTTACGAGAGTCAGCGGAAAGGCGACTACATCGCGCCGGACAAACTGCAGGTGGCCGAGTGCTACGTGAACAGAGGACCGTATTTGAAGCGCTGGCGCGCGTGCGCGCGCGGGCGCGCGCACCCCTACAGGCACCACTCCTCGCACATACGAGTGGTGGTCGAGTGACAAGGAGATCCGAATGGGACAGAAGATGCCGCCTTTGGCGATGAGGATCGGAGTGGTCGAGCCGTGGCGCTCGCGCTGGTTCGCCAGAAAAGGCGAGTTCGGCAGGTTCCTGGTCGAGGATCACAAGATCCGCTCATACATAGAGGCCAACTACGGCTTCGCTCAGATCTCGCGGGTGGACATAGAACGCACCCACAGCCAACTCGTTCTGACGATATATACGGCGCGGCCCGCTTTGCTCATCGGACGTCGAGGGGCGCAGATAGAAAAACTGCAGTCGGAGATACAGGCGCTCACGGAGATGGACGTTCAACCGCCGCGCATAGTGGAGGTGGAGAGAGCGGAACTGGACGCGCGACTGGTCGCCGAGTCGATAAAGGAGCAGATACTGAGACGCGCGCATCACAGACGCGTCATGAAACGCGTGGCGCAGGCGTCGATGGACGCGGGCGCGATCGGGATCAAGATACAGGTGAAGGGGCGGATAGGCGGCGCGGAGATGGCGAGGAAGGAACACATGATCATGGGCAAGATACCGCTGTCGACGCTGCGCGCCAAGATAGACTACGCTCTGGCCGAGGCGACCACCAAGTACGGCCAGATAGGTATAAAGGTGTGGATATACACGGGCGAGTACGCGGCGCTGAAGGAGCACAAGCCTTATGAGACTGGAGCCGAAAAGGATACTGCACCGGAAGGCGCAAAGGGGAAGAGTAAAGGGTAAGGCCTCGCGCGGCAACTACGTCGCCTTCGGTGACTACGGTCTGATGGCGATGGAGCAGTGCTGGCTGCCCGCAAGGACGATAGAGGCCGGCCGCGTGGCGGCGACGCACTTTCTCCATCGCGAGGGGAAAGTATGGGTGCGGGTCTTTCCGGACAAGCCGGTGTCGAAGAAGCCGCACGAGACGCGGATGGGCAAGGGCAAAGGCGACAGGGAGTTCTGGGCGGCCGTGGTGAGGCCCGGCACGATACTGTACGAGATAGCGGGAGTGCCGATGGAGGTGGCGCGGGAGGCGCTTTTGCGGACCGCGCACAAGATGCCGGTCAGGGTGAAGTTCGTCACACGCGGACAGCACTGAGCCGGCGTTTGGGAGGACGATTTCGATGGCGCCGACGAGAGCGTGGCAACTGCGTCAGTTGTCGGAGACGGAACTGAAGGAGCGGCTCGCGGAACTCCGCGAGAGTCTGCTCAAGCAGGTGTTCCAGGCCTACGACGAGGAGGCGAAGAATCCGGGGCAGAAACGGAACATGCGGCGCGAGATGGCGCGGATACTGACCATATTGCGCGAGCGCGACCTGGGCGTCGAGGGACCCGTCGAGCCGGGATCCGCCCGTAAAAAAGCGCGTCGGCTCCCGCGGTGAGGCAGGAAGGAGAAACGTATGGCCGGACGCAAGAAACGCAGACAGGTGCAGGGAGTCGTCGTGAGCGACAGGATGAACAAGACGCGGGTGGTGCTTGTCGGACGTCAGGTGAAGCACCGCCGTTATGGAAAATACGTGCGCCAGAGAACCAGGCTGCACGCGCACGACGAGAGAAACGAGTCGAGGGAGGGCGACGTGGTGGAGATAATGGAGACCCGTCCGCTCTCCAGGATGAAGCGCTGGCGGCTGGTGAGGATCGTCCGCCGCAAGGGCGAGCGGCCGGGCGCCGCGGTCGTCGGCGACGGCGCCGCGGAGCCGGAATCGGAGGACGCTTCGGGAGAGTGAGTCCCGACGAATGGGCCGGAGAAGGAAGCAGAGATGATACAGATGAGGACGCGACTGGTCGTGGCCGACAACACCGGCGCCAAGGAGGTCATGTGCATCAAGGTCGTCGGCGTGGGCAACCGGCGTTACGCTTACGTCGGAGACGTGATCGCGGCGAGCGTCAAAAAAGCGATTCCCGGCTCGAAGATCAAGGCGGGGGAAGTGGTTCGCTGCGTGGTGGTGAGACAGAAGAAGCCGGTGCGCCGCAACGACGGCTCGTGGGTGCGCTTCGACACCAACGCCGCGGTCCTGGTCGACCGCGACGGCAACCCGCGCGGCACACGTATATTCGGAGCCGTGGCGCGTGAGTTGCGCGGACGCGGCTACATGCGCATAGTTTCACTCGCCTCGGAGGTGGTCTGATGGGCAGTCGTATCCGCAGAGGCGATCTGGTGGTGCTGGTGACCGGCGACGATCGCGAACTCGACAAGAAGGCGCCTTCTCCGCGTCGCGTCCTCAGAGTGTATCCCAAGCGCGGCAAAGTGGTGGTCGAAGGCGCGAATCTGGTCTGGAAGCATGTGCGCCGAAGCCAGAAACATCCCCGCGGCGGGCGCATTCAGAAGGAGATGCCGCTGGATTTGTCCAACGTGATGCTTTTCTGCGAGAAATGCAGGCGGCCGGTGCGGGTGGGCTTTCGCGCGGGCGAGGGCGGAAACAGGGAACGCTTCTGCAAGAAGTGCGGCGTGGTGATACCGACACGGGCGTAGGAGTCGGACGGATGGCGCAGGAACAACAATCGCAGGAGCGGCGCGGGACCGTCGCGGCGCCGCGGCTGCTCGAGCGCTACACACAGGAGATACTGCCGAAGTTGATGGAGATGTTCGGCTACAAGAGTCCGATGGAAGCGCCGCGACCGGAGAAGATAGTCGTCTCCATGGGCGTGGGCAAGGCCAAGGAGGACAGGCGCTGGCTCGAAGGCGCCATGAAGGACCTGGCCACCATAACCGGACAGTGGCCGAAGTACACCACCGCCAAGCACCACATAGCCGGCTTTCGTCTGCGGCGGGGACAGCGGATCGGTTGTGTGGCCACGATACGGGGCAGGCGGATGTACGAGTTTCTCGATCGGCTCATCAACATCGCGATGCCCCGCATTCGGGACTTCCGCGGCGTGCCGCGCTCGGCTTTCGACAGTCGCGGCAACTACTCCGTGGGCCTTTCCGACCAGTACGTCTTTCCGGAGGTGGACATCGACAAGTCCGAGGGTCCGCAGGGGATGAACGTGACGGTGGTGATAAAGAACGGTTCGCCGGAGGCTTCGTACGAACTGCTCAAGATGTTCGGGATGCCGTTCAGCGATTGAGATGAGGGAGGAGCCGAAGTGGCCAAGAAATGCCTTGTGGTCAAGCAGAAGAAGACCCCCAAATACAAGGTGCGTCGATACAATCGCTGCGAGATATGCGGCCGCTCCCACGGATACTACCGCAAGTTCCGCGTCTGTCGCATCTGCCTGCGCATGCTCGCGCATCGCGGCGAGATACCGGGGATGCGCAAGGCGTCCTGGTAGCGCTTACAGGTCTTCACGTCGCGCGCG
>CAYPNR010000012.1:20356-29552 GCA_964412125.1 uncultured Planctomycetota bacterium
TGGTGCACCAGATAGATCCCGATCTCGTAAAGAGTTTCCCCGCCGACATGCTGCACAGGTATCAGTTCGTGCCTCTGGACAGGATAGGCAAGGTGATGACGATAGCGGTGGCCGGCACGTTCGACGAGAGAATCGTGGAGTTCGTGAAGGAGGTGCTGGACGCCGAGCCGATGTTCTTCATAGCGACCCCCAGCGACGTGATGACGGTTCTGCAGAAGCATGTGCCGCTGACGAGGGAGCAGGAGAAGGAGATACGGGAGCGCGTCAAGGAGGACGCCAAGAAGATATCGGATCGCATATCGAGCCGACGCGGCAGGATTTCCGGACCGTCGAAGCCGGTGAAGAAGGAAGGAGAGCAGGTTTTCGCCGTGGGGCCGGCGCCCGGAGGAGGCGATTCAGGCGCGCCGCCGAAGACGCGTCCGCTGGGCAAGCCGGTCGTGGTGCTGCCGGCCAGGAAGGAGGAGTCCGGGGGCGGGGCTGCGGCGGCGTCCGGCGCGAAGGCGCCGGTCGCGAAGTCTCCGGTCGTGAAAGGGGAGGCTGCGAAGAAGGCGAAAGCGCCGGTCGCGAAGGCGCCGGTCGCGAAGGAGGAAGCCGCGAAGAAAGCGAAGGCGCCGGCGAAGAAGAAACCGGTGCCGAAGCCTCCTCCTGCGCCGAAGCCCGAGCCTCCTCCTGAGCCGGTGCGCGAGGAGCCGCCCGCGCCGGCCGCTCTGGAGCCGCCCGAGGAGACCGCGGAGGTGGTGCAGGAGTTGGGCGCGGAGGAGGCCGCCGACGGCATCAACTGGCAGTCGCTTTTCGACGACGTGGACGCTCAGATAAGAGAGGAGGTACGCAAGCGCGGCGGTCGCCGGAGGGAGGAACTGGAGTGACCGAAGAGACCTTCCAGGAGCGGTTCTGTCGCAAGTACAGGGAGCGGATGGAGCGCACCCGACGGGAGTACGCCGAGCGCAACCGTCTCTTCGACGACTACAAACGAAAGGTCGGCGAACTGTTCGAGACCATAGAACGCGAGGTGGAAGGGACGCCGATAACGGTCGAACGACAGCCGGTGGACCTCGAACGTCAGATCTCCATATTCGAGAGCCAGCACGAAGCGTTCGAGTCGCTGATACTCAAGTTGCAGGAGTTCGAGATCCGTTTCGTGCCGGAGGGTCTGAACTACCGCACCGGCGCGGCGACGGTCCGCATCGAGCACAACAATCCGCGGGAGCAGCCGCAGACGCTCTATCTGCATCTGCGTCTGGTCAGGAAGAACGAGAAGGAGTCCGAAGGCGAACTGAGATGGATGATAAAGATAGGATATCGTAACTTCTCCACCTTCTCGCGGGAACTGCTCGAGCGGCTCATCGAGGGCATTTTCCTTTCGTAGGGTTGTCTCTGGTAAGGATTCCGGCGATGCCGATAAGCAACAAGGTGAAGGAGACCATGCAACGCGCCTCCTGGATAAGGAGGATGTTCGAAGAGGGACTGCTTCTGAAGGCGAAACACGGTCCTGAGAACGTACAGGACCTGTCGCTGGGCAATCCGGTCGTGGAGCCGCCGGTGGAGTTTCGACAGCGGCTTCGCGAACTGGCGCACGCGCCGGAGCCGGGCATGCATCGCTACATGCCCAACGCCGGCTATCCGTTCGCGCGGGAGCGGATCGCCGCGTACTACGCGGAGAGAACGGATCTGCCGTTCGCCGGGCGGCACATAATTCTGACCTGCGGGGCGGCCGGCGCGCTCAACGTCGTGCTGAAGACGCTTCTCGACCCCGGCGACGAGGTGGTCATCTTCGCGCCGTACTTTCCGGAGTACCTCTTCTACATCGACAACCACGGCGGAAAGCCGGTCGTCGTCCAGACGAATCCGGACTTCTCCATCAATCTGAGTCGCCTGGAGGAGGCGCTCACCGAGCGGACGAAGGTGGTGCTCGTGAACTCGCCCAACAACCCGACGGGGGTCCTCTACGGCAAGTACGCCCTTCAGTCGCTCGCCGAGATGCTGCAGCGGCACATGAGTCGTCTCGGACGAACCGTCTATCTCATCAACGACGGTCCTTATCGTAAGATAGTCTACGACGGGCGGCAGGTCCCGCTTCTGTTCGAGTTCCATCCGCACTCGATCGAGTTGACCAGTCACTCGAAGGATCTGGCGATTCCCGGCGAGCGTATCGGCCACATAGCCGTCCATCCGGAGGCCGACGCCGTCGACGACATCATAGCCGGCTGCACCTTCACCAACCGGACGCTCGGCTTCGTGAACGCTCCGGCGCTGATGCAGCGCGTCACCTCCGGACTTCTCGACGTCTCGGTCGACGTGATGGACTACCAGAGCAAGCGCGACTTCATCTACGAGAAGTTGTGCGAGATGGGCTATCAGATGGTGAAGCCGGAGGGCGCGTTCTACTTCTTTCCGCGCAGCCCGGTGGAGGACGACAGGCACTTCGTACGGCAACTGCAGAAGCGACTCGTACTGGTGGTGCCGGGCGTCGGATTCGGAACGCCGGGGCATTTTCGCCTGTCGTACTGCGTTCCGACCGAGGTTATAGAGCGGGCGATGCCGGCGTTCGACGACGTGGCGCGGCAGTTCGGCATGTGAGGCGTCGTCGTTGTCATTGTGCGGCGGCGCGGCAGGCGTGTCGCCAGTAGTCGGCCACCCATTTGTACAGGGACTTGAAGCGTTCGCCGGTGAGACCGAAGTACTTCATTTCCCGAAGCGCCTTGGTGACCGGCCAGTGATGCGCCTCCACGCGATAGACGGCGCTCATCGCGCTCGTGCGATGCTTGCCGCCGTGGCAGTGGACGTAGACGGGCCGCATCGCCGGATTCTCCACCACGCTCAGGAACAGCGCGACCTGCTCGTCGCCGGGCGGCTCCCGCGGAGTCATGGGAATATAGACGTAATTGAAGCCGGCGGCCTCGGCGGAGGCCCGATAGTCGCGTTCGCGACGGAGATTGACGATGGTTCTGACGCCCAGGCTTTTCAGGAAGTTGAACGAGCCTTCCGGATCGCCTCCGCGATAGTAGCCGTCGTCGAGACGCGCGAACCGTTTCACCGGCGCGGCGGAGCGCATCGGCGAGAAGCCCGGCTCGGGAGTCGCGCTCACGCATCCCGTGAAGGCGAGCGCCGCGGCGATCGCGAGTGTGCTTATTCTCATCTTGTGCTGCTCCTCAAACGACCGGCGTCTCCATTGTAGCGTCGAAACCGAAGTCTGCAAGCGGCCCTCCGGACGGCGACGCGCCGCCGAATGGTTTTTGCTTGACAGGGACCGTGAGGGACGGTACCATTGTGCCGCAGCGGCGAGTTTAAGGAGTGGCGGGATGGCGAAGGTCCTCATCCACGCAGGAATTCTTTTTGCGCTCGGTTTTCTCGTCGGTACGTCCGTCCAACCGAGCCTCGCGCAGGAGCCTGTCGAGAACCCGGAGGTGGACAGACTGCTGCAGGAGGGAAAGGACATCTTCGACAGGGCGACCGAGTTTCTGCGGCAGGGCAGACGTGAAGAGGGAAAGAAACTGCTGAAGCAGTGCGTTTCCAAGTTCTCGGAGGCGCTCGCCAAGGAACCCGCGCCGACTCAGGTGCTTCGCTGGCGCGAGGAGGCGACGTGGACTCTCCTGGTGGAGATGATGGCCTCCGATCCGGACCTGCGCTACACCATAATAAAGTTGCTCGCCATCCTCGAGAGGAAACGCGTGATAGAGGATCCTTCGAGGGATCCTTCGAAGGTACGTGACATTCGAGGACAACTCGCCGTTCTCGCCGAGCCGCGTGCGGACATAAGGACGAAGATAAAAGCGGTTCTGAAGTTGGTGAACAACTACGGTCAGTACATGACTCCGTACTGCGTGGAGGCGCTGGCGCGCGCGCGCACGAACGACTACACCATAGAGGTGATAGCGATGCTGCGGCGGCTCGGAGAGGACGCCACGCTGCCGGCGCTGTCGCTGCTGGACTCGAAGGATCCGAACATCAGGCGGAACGCGGCTCTGGTTCTGACCAATCTCGGCGACATACGCGCTCTCGGTCATCTTCGCGAGCACATGGAGGGCGACGACGAGGACGCGGTACGCGAGCAGTGCCGGATCGGCTTCGACGCGATCGCGCCGTTCGTTCCTCTGCCGGACGAGTCGCAGTACAAGACCGTGGCGGAGAAGGCGGCGGCTCTTCGGGCCATACCCGCCGAGGCGTGGTACAGGGAACTGGCGTGGCGCTACTACAACGACCAGATCGGCGTCATCGTCAACATGTACGACGCCTGGCTGTACTGGTTCTGGAAGGAAGACGGCACGAAGTTGGAGAAGAAACTCTGCTGCAAGAAGGTGTCGCGACTGGAGTTCAACGAGTGGCTGGCGGAGGACGCCTGCTACAGGGCGCTGGCGCTGCGCTCGAACTACGACGACGCGTGGGCGCTGCTGTTGTGCGTGCTCTACCAGGCGTACACCGAGGTGAACGCGGCGTGGGGAGTGGCGACGGAACTGAAGGACCTCGGCCAGATAGAGAGCGGAGTTCTCAGGAATCTGGAACGCGCGCGGCTGCTGAACGAGAAGTGCCACACACTCGCCTACGCGGGCGGGCGTCGCTTGCTTTACCGCGCTCTGGAACTGGCGATGGGCAGGAAGGAGACGATAGGCAGGAGACTCTACTACGCGTGGGCGAATCCGGACGTGGCGGAGAAGGTGCTTGAGGCGCTGCGGGACATGGGCCGCTACTACAACGAGGATCTGCCGGCGTCCGCCGCGCCGGCTCCCGCGCCCGGCGGCGTTCCCGGCGTTCCCGGAGCGGAGGGCGCTCCCGGCGAAGGCGCGACGCCGACTCCGGCGCAGCCGACGACGCAGGCGCAGGCCGCCTCCATAATAGAGGCGCTTTCCTATCCCGACAAGCGCGTCCGTTACGCGGCGGCCGAGGCGCTCGTCTACATGGACCCCCGCAGGTCCTTCCTCGACTCGCAGAAGGTGATAATGGCGCTTCGCGAGGCGCTTCGCGAACGCGCCTTCCGCGTGATCCTTCTGGTGTTCGATCCGCATCCCGACGGCACCGGGCCTCACGGCAAGCCGATGGGACGCAATCTCACCGGCATCATGAACGCCCTGCGCGAGCGGATAGAGCACTCGATAGGTCTGGTGGTTCTGGAGAACACCGGCACCAGCGGCATAAACCGCGCCAAGATGTATCCGCCGTTCGACGCCGTCGTGGTCTGCACGGAGTTACGCGACATGAAGGCGTTCGAGGTGATCGACGCGTTGAAGGGCGAAGCCGAGTTCACCAAGAACGTTCCGATGGTGGTGGTGACGCCGCCGGAGGACGTCTCCGACGCGCGTCGGCTCTACACCGGCGGCGGCGGCGCGGAGCGCCGCGCGGAAGACGTCGCCGCCTACGACGACTTCGAAGGAGTGGTGCAGAAGTTGGAGAACGTTTTGACGCGTTACGAGAAGCCCGCGGTGAAGCGCCGCGCGTGGAAGTGGGTGAGTCGCGCGTCGCGCGCGCTGGCGAGAGTCAATCTGGAGAACGCGAACTTCAAAGGCGTCGACGCCGCGGTCGCCGAACTGGTCGAGGCGATAGAGCCGCCTGAGAATCCGAGAATGCGTCCGCCGGACGAGGTGCTGATCGACGTGATGCGCGCGGTGGCGCATCTCGGCGGACGGGCCCGCGCCGCGCTGGACGCGCTGCGCGAGGTGTTCGAGAGCGAATACAAGCCGCTGGTGCGACAGGTCGCCGCCGAGGCCATAGGCGAGATCGTCAAGGACACCGGCTCGATGCCGGAGGACGTGCGACACGCTCTCTCCAAGGGACTGTCCGGCGCGCCGGGCGGCGACTACGTGGGAGTGCTGGCGATGCAGAAGGCGGCCGCCAAGGCCCTCGGCCTGGGTAATCTCAAGGACACCGACCGCCTGGAGGTGTTCGACGAACACCGCGTCCACAAGAACGAGTGAAAACCGCAAAACCGATGACGATCGGACATCGAAAGCCCCCGACGAGTCGGGGGCTTTTCCATGGATTACGCTGTCCGGCATCACCGTCGAGCGCGGGAACCCCGGCCGACGGAGTCGGGGAACCTTTCCCCGGGACGTGTCGTGCGCTCGAACGCGGCCGGTGCGCGGACGCCGGAGGCCCCGGCGAGGCGGCGGTCGAGTGCGCTTCCGCGCGGCCCTTCGTCCCGAATCCGCGGAACGCGGCCGGCGGACGCGCGCGGCCTCACTCGCTGGTGAAGTCCAGCAGGAACTCCGCGTTGGTCTTGGCCCTTTGAAGTTTGCCGAGCAGCATCTCCATGGCCTCGACCGGGTTCTGTATCTCGTTCAGAATCCGTCGCAGCAGTCCGATCCGCTTCATCTCCTCGGGATGGTAGAGCAACTCTTCGCGACGCGTGCCGGAGCGGACGATGTCTATGGCGGGATATATTCTGCGGTTGGAAAGTCTGCGATCGAGATATATCTCCATGTTGCCGGTGCCTTTGAACTCTTCGAATATGACGTCGTCCATTTTCGAGCCGGTCTCGATCAGGGCGGTGGCGATTATGGTGAATGAGCCGCCCTCCTCGATGTTGCGCGCCGCGCCGAAGAAGCGTTTCGGGCCGCGCAGCGCCGTGGAGTCTATTCCGCCGGTGAGAATCCTGCCGGAGTGCGGCGCCTCCGCGTTGTAGGCGCGACACAGTCGCGTCAGCGAGTCCAGAAGCACCACCACGTCGCGGCCGTACTCCACCAGCGACTTGGCCTTCTCAAGCACCATGTTGGAGACCTGAATGTGCCTCTGCGGCGGCTCGTCGAACGTGCTCGAGACCACTTCCGCGTCCACCGACCGCTCCCACATCGTCACCTCTTCCGGTCGCTCGTCGATGAGCAGCACTATGAGATAGGTGTCCGGAGAGTTGGTCCGCATCGCGTTCGCTATCTTCTGCAGCAGTACGGTCTTGCCCGCGCGCGGCGGAGAGACGATCAACCCCCGCTGACCTCTTCCGATCGGCGCTATCAGGTCGACGACGCGGGTGCACATCCCTTCCTGACCGGTCTCCAGCCGCATCCACTGGTTGGGGAAAAGAGGCGTCAGATCCTCGAAGCGGACCCTGCCGAGATAGTTTTCCGGCTCCTCGAGGTTGAGCGCCTCTATCCGCAGCATGGCGAAGTAGCGCTCGCCGTCCTTCGGCGGCCGGATCTGTCCGCTTATCGATACGCCGGTCCGCAGATTGAAACGCCTGATCTGACTCGGCGAGACGTAAATGTCGTCCGGGCCGGGCAGATAGTTGTACTGCGGCGAGCGCAGGAAGCCGTACCCCTCCGGCAGCACTTCCAGAACGCCCTCGCCGTACATCAATCCGTCCTGCTTCACTTTCTCGCGCAGTATGCGGAAGATGAGTTCCTGTTTCTTGAGACCCGAGACGTCGGACAGTCCCAGTTTCTTGGCCTCCTCGATGAGTTCCTTGACCGTGACCTTCTGCAGTTGCGACAGATGCGTCGTTTCCCTGTGCTTTATCTCTTCGTACTTCTGCTGCTCCGCCTCCTGCGCGACGTCGGGTCCCGCCTCCTGTCGTCTGGCCACTTTTTTGTAGCCGGCCATCAGTTGCAGATAGACCTGTTTGGCCTCCTCGCCGGTGCGCTCCGTGTCGCCGCTGTTGTCGACGACGAAGTCGCAGAGGGAGCGTTTCTTTTCGAGCGGCATCTGGAAGCCTTCGCGCCGCTCCAGTTCGTCCTTGTCCCAGCCCCGTCTCTTGACGCGTTTGAGACGCACCTTCTGCGGCGCGTCCACGAACAGCAGATAGTTGCACAGAGACGAAAGGTTGCTTTCGAGCAAAAGCGGAGCGTCCAGCGCCACCACATGCCGCGGATTCTCTTCGCCTTCCTTCTCGCGCTCCCTCAGTTCCTCTTCTATCGCCTGCAGTTGCTTTTTGATCTCGGCGCTTATCCGCGGATGCATCACCGCGTTCAGGGTCTCCAGATTGACCTTCGACTCGAACGCTATGTCGGCCAGCGCCTTGCGGGAGACGTTTCCGTCCTCGTCGAGTATCGCCGGACCGAATTCTCCGACGAGTTTCTCTTTCAAGCGAGGCTCCTTGAGCAGGCGCGCCGCTATCTCGTCGGCGTTTATCACTTCTGCGCCCAACTCTCCCAGCATCCGCGCGACCATCGATTTGCCGCTGCCGATGCCGCCGACGATCCCGAGCGCCACCATCGTCTTCGCCCTGGCGGGTGCGCGTACCCTTCTTCTCATTCCCTTTCGCATCTCGACATTCCTGAAGAGGTTTCAAAATACACGAACGAATTAAAGATCCATTTCACCGGCACCGACGCGGAGGCGTTTATCGACGCTCCTTCTCCAACTGATCGAGGAGTAATTTCGTCGTCCGGTCGTCCGGCTTGACTTCGAGCGCCTTCTGCAGCAGACGCCTGGCCTCGTCGTAGGACTTGTCGAGCATGGCGTTACGCGCCCTGGACTGCAGATTCCACACGTACTCGTCCATGGCGCTCTTCAACAACTCCCGAGCCACGCTTTCCTGGCCGGACTCGGGATATTCCTCCAGCAGACGCTTGCAGTGCTTGATCGCGTCCTCGAACGCGCGTGACTCCAGCGCCTGACTCGCGCGCACGAGTAAGTCCCTGGCGTCTTTCTTGTACCGGTCGATCCGGCCGCGTAACGCCTCCACATCCTTTCCGAGTTCTTCGTCGTCGGTGTGGAAGTCGCGAAGGAGTCGCTCCGCCTCCTTCATCTTTTTCTCGTCCAGCAGAGACCGTACTCTGTCGAGCGTCTTTCTTCCCTCCTCGCGTACGCCTTCCATCTCGATCTTCCGGCGCAGGGCCTCCGCTTCGCCCTCGAAGCGCGTCTCCGAGAAGTCCGTGCCCTTCAGCAACTCGAGCGCTTTCCGGGCGTCG
This sequence comes from uncultured Planctomycetota bacterium, assembly GCA_964412125.1. Lineage (GTDB taxonomy): Bacteria > Planctomycetota > SKW154 > SKW154 > SKW154 > CAYPNR01. The sequence continues at coordinate 29,191 of CAYPNR010000012.1, forward strand.
CCCGCGTCGAAGGCCTCCGTCGCTCCGTCGATCGCCTGCCCGGCGATTTTCTCCTTGCGCGCGAGGTCCATGAGCGCGCGAACCTTCCGTGTGTGCGGCCCCTTCGGATACTCCTTGAGAAGTTTCTCGCCGTCGGCGACGACCTGATCGAATCGACCCGCGCCGAGGTCCGCGCGCAGGCTCTGAATCCGGTCGTTTATGACCTCGGAGTCGCCGCTCCGTCCGAACAGCAGGAAAAGCAGGCCGCCGAAGACCAGTCCCGCGACGACGGCGCCGGCGAGTATCTTGCCGACGGCGGGTCGTTTCTCCTCGACCGGGGCGCCGGGCGGAGCCGTCTCGATCTCCGGCGCGGGTCGCATGTG
>CAYPNR010000012.1:29652-34927 GCA_964412125.1 uncultured Planctomycetota bacterium
GAGCGCATCTTCTTCAGCCGCTCCAGGTCCTCTTCCGTCTCCGCGCCGCGGAATATCTTGTCCAGTATCTCGTCGAGCGCGGGCTCGAACGTCGGCAGTCCCTGCTCGTCCACTCCCGCCATCTTCTTTATCTCGATCACCGCCTCGCACTTCGGACACGGCAGACTCACGCCTTCGAAAATGTCCTCGATCTTGAAAAAGTGTCCGCAGTGCTTGCAGCCGGCGACTATCTTGGCCATTCCGCCGCTTCCAAATCCTATTTGAGATCCGCCCAGTTCTTGCCGATGCCTATGTCCACTGATAAAGGCACCCGGAGTTCCAACGTCCCGCACATGCAGTCGGTCACCAGATACTTTATATCATCCAAAACCGAATCCGCAACCTCAAAAAGCAACTCGTCGTGAATTTGAAGAATCATCCGCGCGTCGCTCCTTCCCGCCAGTCTCCCGTGAAGCGCTATCATCGCCTTCTTGATCAGGTCGGCGGCCGAGCCCTGCGTGAGCGTGTTCAACACCAGCCGCTCCGCGGCGGCGCGGCGCGAGGGGTCCGTCGAGTCGAGACCTGATATGTAGCGCAGCCTGCCGGCTATCGTTCTTACGCAGCCGTCCTTTCTCGTCCTGTCGACGAGCGCGTCTGTGAACTCCCTGACCTTCGGATAGCGTCGGAAGTAGGCGTCTATGAAGTCCTTGGCCTGTGCGTGGCTTATCTTCAACTCGGCCGCGAGTCCGTGAGGCGTGAGACCGTAGACGATGCCGAAGTTGACCACCTTGGCGTGGCGGCGCTGCTCCGGCGTCACCTCCGACGGGGCGACTCCGAAGACGTCCGCGGCGACCGAGCGATGGATGTCCTCGCCGCGCTCGAACGCCGCGACGAGCGCCGGCTCGCCTGAGAAGTGCGCCAGCAGTCGTAACTCCACCTGACTGTAGTCGGCCGACAGCAGCGAGAACCTCTCGCCGTCCGACGGCACGAACGCGCGTCTTATCTTTTTGCCCCACTCGTCGCGAACCGGAATGTTCTGCAGATTCGGCTCGCTCGAGGAGAGTCTTCCGGTCGCGGTGGCGGTCTGGTTGAAGGAGGTGTGGATCCGACCGTCGGCGCCCACCATCCGCGGCAGCGCCTCCACGTAGGTCGACAGCATCTTCGACAGAGTGCGGTACTCCAGCACGGCCGCGGGCAGCGGATGCTCCGACGCCAGTTCGACGAGAACGTCGTGATCGGTCGACGGCTGACCGGTGCGCGTCTTTCGCTTCACCGGCAGCCCCAACTCGCCGAACAGCACCTCGCCCAGTTGCTTGGGACTGTTCACCTCGAACGGTCGGCCGGCCGCCTCGTGCACGCTCTTCTCGGCCGCCGCGAGCGCCGCGCGGATCTCCTCCGCAAGACCGGCCAGATACTCCGTGTCCACCGCCACGCCGGCCATCTGCATCTCCGCCAGAACCTCCACGAGCGGCATCTCCACCTCCTCGAAGAGGCCCCACAGTCCCTTCTCCTTCAGGGCCGGGCCGAGAACGTCGGCGAGACGGAAAGTGACGTCGGCGTCCTCGCAGGAGTACACACAGACCTTCTCCACGTCCACCGTGTCCATGGTCGTCTGACTCTTTCCCTTTCCGATCAGGTCCTCGATGGGAATGTTCTTCCGGTCCAGATAGCGCATCGCGAGGGCGTCGAGAGAGTAGCCGCGGCCGGACGGGTCGAGGAGATGCGCGGCGATCATAGTGTCGAAGGAAAGCGGCCGCATCACAAGACCGTGTCTTTTGAGAACGATGTAGTCGTACTTGCCGTTCTGGCAGATCTTCCGCGGACCTCCCTCCAGGAGCGGGCGCAGCGCCTCGATCACGCGCGGAAGCGGCAGCACACGACTCCCTTCGGGCGCGCGTACCGGCAGGTAGAAGGCCGTTCCGGGCTCCGCCGACATGGAGATTCCCACCAGTTCCGCCGCGTGCTCGTCCTCGCAGGTGGTCTCGGTGTCGACGGCGAGTCTGTCCGCCTTCGCGAGGCGTCTCACGCAGTCCTCCAGTTTGCGCTCGGTGTCGACCAGTACGTAACGGACCTCCTCCGCCTCGGCGGCCGCGGCGGAGTCCGCGGTCAACTCCTCCATGAACCTGCGGAAGTTGTAGCGCTGGAATATCTCTTTCAGGACGCGACGGTCCGGCTCCTTTCCTTCGAGCGCGCATGCGTCCAAGGAGAACTCCAGCGGCACGTCGCGACGCACGGTCGCCAGTTCGCGACTGAGGAACGCCGCTTCTCTGTCCGCCTCCAGTCTGTTGCGCATCCGCTTCGGTATCTCGTCGAGATGAGCGTAGATGTTCTCCAGCGCGCCGTACCCGCCCACCAACTCCCGCGCGCCTTTGGGGCCTATGCCCTTCACGCCGGGAATGTTGTCGGAAGGATCGCCGGCTATGCCGAGATAGTCGGCCAGCAAGGCCGGCGCGAAACCGTATTCCGAAACGAAGTCGCGTTCCGAGTACCGCTTCGCCGTCCTGGTGTCGTAGAAGGAGACGCGGGGGCCGAGAATCTGTTTGAGGTCCTTGTCGCGACTGATGATGAGCACCTCGATTTCGTCCGGCGCGGCGGCCGCCGCCGTCGCTATCACGTCGTCCGCCTCGAAGCCCGGCGCGGTGAAGACCGGAAGGCCATAGGCGCGGACTATGTCTTGTATCACGGGTATCTGCTCGGCCAGTTCTTCCGGCATCGGCTTTCGTGTCGCCTTGTAGGCGTCGAAGCGCTCGTGGCGGAACGACGGCTCGGGACGATCGAAGGTGACCGCGAGGTGCGACGGCTTCTCTTTCTTCAGCAGTCCGAGCAGCATCGATATGAAGCCGTAGACGGCGCCGGCCGGCTCGCCGCGCGGGCCGCTCAAGCCCTTGATGGCGTAGAAGACCTGATAGGCGTACGAGTGGCCGTCGATCAGAAAGAGTGTTCGCAAGCCTTCGTTCTACCTCCAGCGAGCGGGGCGGCCGTCGTCCGGAACGCTCATCGGACACGCGGATCCGCCATGACGTGTGCCGCAGATTATGAAGACGGTCGTCGCCTTTGTCAAGTGAAAAAGCGGGTGACGCGGACCGTTTCGGCGCGGGCCGTTCCACTTATTTCTTGACAGGATGCGTTTTTGGGAGTCTAATAGAAAGGGGAAACGGGTTGTTTTCGGATGGGCGGACATATGGAACTGCAAGAGTTGCTCCGCAGGATGGTGGTGGAGCGCGCCTCCGACCTCATCCTGAAGGTGGGATCGCCTCCGACGCTGCGGATAGACGGCCGGATACGCTTCCTCGACATGGATCCGGTCAGCGTGCAGGACGCGCGTGAGGTGTACGAGGTGATCGAGGACAGCAAGCGTGACGGCTTCTTCAACCGTCGCGACATAGACACCGCTTTCGACATGCCGGGCATCGGACGCTTTCGTGTCAACGTTTTCTATCAGCGCGGCTATCTGGGGTTCGCGTTCAGATACATCGAGAGTCAGATTCTCGACTTCGCGGAGTTGAGTCTGCCCGCCGACGTGATGGTGCGTCTGGCGAGTCTGGCGAGAGGACTCGTACTGGTCACCGGCATAACCGGCAGCGGCAAGTCCACGACGCTGGCGTCGATGATCAACCACATCAACACGCATTTCAACAAGCACGTGGTCACCGTAGAGGACCCGATCGAGTTTCTCCACAAGGACAAGAGATCTATAATCACCCAGCGCGAGATCGGCGCCGACACGGAAGACTTCGGCACCGCGCTCCGACACGTGGTGCGTCAGAGTCCGGACGTGATCATGATAGGCGAGATGCGCGACAGCGAGACCATGGAAGCGGCGCTCTCGGCCGCCGAAACCGGCCATCTCGTCTTCTCCACCATGCACACCGTCAACGCCATGCAGACGGTGGAGCGCATCCTCAACTTCTTCCCGCCCTACCAGCACAATCTCATCCGCCTGCAGTTGTCGCTCATTCTCGAAGGCGTGATGAGCCAGCGACTGCTGCCCCGGCGCGACGGCAAGGGACGCGTTCCGGCGGTGGAGATAATGGTCGCGACGCCCACGATCAAGGAGTTTCTGCTGGAGGGCAAGACGCACGAACTCTACAAGGCGATTCGCGAGGGCGCCTATTTCGGATGTCGCACCTTCAACCAGTCTCTGAAGGACCTCTACGAGCGCGACATGATAACGCTCAAGGACGCGCTCGAGTCGGCCGACGACCCGGATGAATTGAAGATGGAGTTGAAGGGTATAGTTAAAGGGACGCAGATGGGAGACTTCGACTTCAAGATGTGATGAGGGCGCTCGAATGTCGGTGGTGGTTTACTATTGTGAGCGTTGCGGTCGACGGATAAGTCTGGAGGAGATAGAGGGAGGACTCGCCGCGAAGATCGACGAGGGCTACGTCTGTCAGGAATGCGCCTCGGCCGAAGGTCTTCCGCTCCTCTGTGAGCCCACCGCGGCCGAGCAGGAGAAGCCCAAACGCGAGTCCAAGATCACCACGTATCGCATCCGCGAAGAGAAGCCGGTCGACGAGTACGAGTTGTACGGACTCGACCGCAAGGTAAGGCAGCCGGCGGCGGGTCGGAAGAAGTCGAGCGGCGCGCTTTACGTCGCCATGGGCGGCGTCGCGCTGCTGCTGATCATAATCATAGCGGTCGCCGCCTCCGGCGGCGGCGGCAAGCACAAGAGCCGCAACAGAAGCAATCGGGGCAACAGAAACAACAGCGCGACGCACGTGGTTAAGCCGCCGATCGACAACGGCCGGAGACCTCCTTTCACGCCTCCCGACACTCACGTTCCGCCGGAAGTGAAGCCGCCGGTCAAAGCCGAGTGGATCGACCGGTTCGCGCAGATTCAGAACTATTATCAAATGAATCCCAAGAAGTTCAGCGAGACGGTCGCGCGGCTGCGCGACCTGCTCGACCGTTACGAGCACCGCATGTCCTTCGACGACCAGGAGAAGATTCGCTCCTTCAGGGACAGAGTGGAGAAGAACTGGGAGAGCGAGGCCAGTCGCGTGTATCGGCTTTACGCGGACAAGGAAGAAGCGGCCGGGTCGCTGGAGGAGAAGAAGAAGATATGGGACGACTTTCCGGAGGGCATGAGCATATTCCAGGTGAAGGAGAACGTGGACCTGAAGAGAAGCGCTCTGGAGAAGGCGGTCGAAGGCTGGAAGCAGTATCACGACGAAGTCGAGCCGAAGGTGAAGGAGGCGTTGAACGACGAGAGCGGCTCTCTCGAGGAGCGAAGGGACCGTGTGAGCGCCGCGCTGCAGGAACTTCAACTCTGGCTGGACGAGTACGCCACAGG
>CAYPNR010000013.1:0-32104 GCA_964412125.1 uncultured Planctomycetota bacterium
GCCGCCGAAGTCGATCCCGCGCCGCTGCCGTCCCTGGAGTGCGAGGTCCTCGAAAAACTCGACGAGATGGATAGAGTCGAAACCAAAGGAATCCTTCTCGAAAAGCCGGCCAAGGTCGGCGGACTCATCGGCTTTCTGGGATTGTGGGACTGGTTCTGGCAACTGCCGCCGATAAAACAGAAAGAGGCCGTCGCCATCATGGCGGCCGACGGCAAACTGGGCGGATTCGATCTGTTCCAGCGCGAAATAAGAACGCTGCGCCCCTCCTTCGCGACGTACTGCTGGCAGACGGCGAACAAACTCATGAAGCACGGCTTCGACGAACTCGCGACCGGTCTGCTGATAAAAGGACTGACGATAGTCGACAACAAACACGACAAGGAAATGCTGCATATAATGTATGCGAAGTACTTTTACAGACGGCGCCACAGATTGAAAAACGCCTTCGAGGCGTGTATAAACCATTGTGAGAAGGCGGTAAAGAGTTACGAGGCCGACAAGGAAAGCAGGCCTAAACCCGTGGCTCCGTTCAAGTTGATGACGATGATCTACGAGGAGACGCGTCGCTACAAGGACATTTTGAGCGTGTGCGACCGCGCCGCGGCCGTGTACGAAGGCACCGAAGAGGCGGCGAAGATGGAGGGTTTCGTCAAAATAAGGCAGATCCTGAGCCAGAAACTTTCCGCCTCGGAGTGAGCGGCTCTCGAACCGCAAAACAGACGTTTGTGGAGGATGGATATGGGACCTGTGGGAATCGCGCTTATCGTGGTGGGTGCCGTCCTGTTCCTGATCGTAGTGGTTCTGATCGGCATCTACAACGGCCTGGTGCGCTCGCGCAACCGCGTGAAGAACGCATGGAGCCAGATCGACGTGCAACTGAAGCGGCGGCACGACCTTATTCCCAACATCGTCGAGACCGTCAAAGGCTACGCGAAGCATGAAAGAGAAACTCTCGAAAACGTGACGAAGGCGCGTCAGATGGCGGTGGACGCCAGCAAGGTCGACGACGTCGCCGCACGCATCCGCGCCGAAAATATGCTCTCGCAGACCCTTCGTTCGCTGTTCGCGGTCGCCGAAAACTATCCCGATCTGAAGGCGAATCAGAACTTCATGCAACTGCAGGAGGAGTTGACCTCGACCGAGAACAAGGTCGCCTTCGCACGCCAGCACTACAACGACTCGGTGATGCACTACAACAACCGGATAGAGATGTTCCCGTCCAACGTCGTCGCGGGCATGTTCGGTTTCAAACGTGCGGAGTTCTTCGAGGTGGAGGAGGAGGCGCAACGCGAGCCTCCGAAGGTAAGTTTCCCCTGAACCGTACGCCGTCGGAGCGGCCGTGACATTTCCCTCAGCCGACCCGGCCCGCCGCCGTCGCGTTGTTTTGTTGCATTCCCCGACGCGGCGCGGATAATCGCCGGCGGTTCTTCAAGCGTCTCTTCGGAGGGGTGGACGTGCGGATCGAAGAAATCCTTCGAGTGGTGAAAGAGGAAAAGATCGACTTCGTGGAGATATGGTTCTCCGACCTGCTCGGCTCGCTCAAGAGTCAGGCGATAGCGCCGCGTGAACTCGAACGCGCCCTGATCGAGGGAATCGGAATCGACGGCTCTTCGCTGCGGGGTTATATGCCGATAGAGGCCTCCGACATGGTCTCGCGTCCGGACACCTCCACCTTCGCCGTGCTGCCGTGGCGCACCGACTATCGCGTCGCGCGCGTCATCACAGATATTCATCATCCCGACGGCAGACCGTTCGAAGGCGATCCGCGGGTCATCCTCAAGACCGTCCTCGAACGCGTCAAAAACATGGGATACGAGGCCTGTGTGGGACCGGAACTCGAGTTCTTCTACTTCAAAGGCGATCGAACGACGGAGGTCGTCGACCGCTGCGGATACTTCGACGTCATGCCGGACGACACCGCCGGCAAGGTCCGCTGCCGGACGATGAAGGTGCTCGAGGAGATGGGGATAGAGGTGGAAGGCGCGCATCACGAGGTCGCGCCTTCGCAGCACGAGATAGATCCGCGTTACGACGAAGCGCTGCGGATGGCCGACAGCGTCCTGGCCATACGATACGTGGTCAAGACCGTGGCGCAGCAGCACGGCGTCTACGCCACTTTCATGCCGAAACCGCTGCCGGGACAGAACGGAAGCGGCATGCACACACACGTCTCGCTCATCAGCGGAGAGCGTAACGCTTTCTTCGCGGACGACGATCCTCAGCATCTGTCGCCGCTGGCGCGCGGCTTCATCGCAGGCATCCTGCGCCACGCACGTGAGATAACCCTGCTGACCAATCAGTGGGTGAACTCTTACAAGCGTCTCGTGCCCGGCTATGAGGCGCCGGTCTACGTCTGCTGGTCGCAGGGCAACCGTTCCGCCCTGGCCCGTGTGCCGCTGTACAAGCCCGGTAAGGAGCACGCCACGCGGGTGGAGTATCGCTCGCCCGATCCCGCCTGCAATCCGTATCTGGCCTTCGCGGGAATAATAGCCGCCGGCCTGGCCGGCGTGGAAGGCGGATACGAACTGCCGCCTCCGTTCGAGCGCGACGTCTATACCGTCGCTCTCGACAGAGAGGAACTCGCCCGGTACGGCGTCTCGCAACTGCCGGGCTCGCTGATCGAGGCCATCATGGAGGCGGAACGGTCGCAACTCGTCCGGTCCGTCCTCGGCGAACACGCCTTCGGACAACTGCTCTCACTGAAGCGGGAGGAGTGGGACAGGTTCCGCATGCAGGTCTCTCAGTGGGAGTTGGAGACGTATCTGCCGACGCTGTAGTCCGCGACGCGCGGCGGTCGCCCGCGAAGCCGACGTCTGATATAATCGGACGAATCGGGAGGTGAGTGATGGGCAGAAGCACGGTGCCGTGGACGCTTCACAAACGAGCGTTGCTGTACGATCGAAAGGACACCGATTACAAGGCTTACGGCGACGCGCTGTTCGAGGCGGAACGCTACGCCGACGCTCTGGACTTCTACCTCACGGGCGGGGTCGACGAAGGCGTCGAGCGGATCAAGGAGTGGGCGCTGGGCGAGGGCGACTACTATCTGCTTGCGCGGATAGCGGAGAGGCGTCCGGAAGAGGTGACCTCCGCGGAGTGGCGGCGCGCCGGCGAGGCGGCCGTGGAGCGCGGCAAATTCGCGTTCGCGACCTGGTGTTACGATCGCGCCGGCGACGACGAACGAATGCGGTCCGCGGCGGAGAAGGCCGGTATAGAGTTGCCGGAGGAAGAAGAGGATGAGGCCGGCGAGACTGACGGTGAGGAGACAGGGGAGCAAGGGTGAGCGGGTCGTGCATCTGACCGGCCCGCTGCGCGTGGGTCGCGGCGCCGACAACGATCTCGTGCTCGCGCACTCGGAGGTCTCACGATACCACTGCAGGATAGAGCCGACCGATACGGGCTGGGAACTGGTGGACCTCGGAAGTCGAAACAGTACGTGGGTGAACGGCAGGCGTGTGGTTCGCAAGGCGCTGATGCACGGAGAAAGCGTGCAGGTGGGGCCGTTCGTGTTGATCTTCACCGCCGGCGACGGAGAAGGGACGTCTTCCGACACGGCCGCCGGGAAGACCGCCGTCGGCCTGCGCGAGCCGGAGACGCGATTCGAGGTCGCTCTGGAAGGCGGGGCGGGCGCGTGGGAGAAACTGGTCGAGGTGAACCGCGCGCTGGTGAGCGAACTGAATCTGAAACGACTGCTGCATCTTGTGATGGCGAAGGTGCTGGACGTGGTCGGCGCGGAACGCGCGTTTCTGCTGCTGAAGGAGAAAGGACGGCTGGTGACGCTGGTCTCGCGCGATCTGGACGGCGAGCCGATACACAAAGCCGATCTGAAGGTGAGCCGCAACATCGCCGGTACGGTCATGCGGACCGAAAGACCCGTTCTGGCGCACGACGCTCAGGAGGACGAACGCTTTCGCGACTTCTTGAGCGTCCACGGGTTGAAACTCCGCTCGCTGATGTGTGTGCCGCTGAAGTTGTCCGGCGAGACCATAGGCGTGCTCTACGTCGACAACCGCTGGGAGCGCGGCGCTTTCGACGAGGAGGACCTGCGCATTCTGGAGTCGTTCGCCGACCAGGCGGCGATCGCCGTCAGAAACGCGCGCCTGTTCGAGGAGAACGAAGCGCGCAGGCGACAGATACAGACGGCGATGCGCAAGGCCGAAGAACTGAACAGGAAACTGCAGGAGGTGCTGGCCAGCAAGGAACGCGACCTGCAGGACGCGCGACGCATCATCGAGGAACGCGCGACCAGGTTCCGTTACGACTACAGCGGCATACTCACACGCAGTCCGAAAATGCAGGCCGTTTTCGCGACGCTCGATCGGATCATAGACAGCGACGTACCCGTGCTGGTGCAGGGCGAGAGCGGCACCGGCAAGGAGTTGGTGGCCCGCGCCGTGCACGAGAACTCTTCCCGTCGCGACAAGGCGTTCGTCGCGGTCAACTGTTCCGCCATACCCGGCGAACTGCTGGAGAGCGAGTTTTTCGGCTACGTACGCGGCGCCTTCACCGGCGCCGAACGCGACAAACCGGGCCTGTTCGAGCAGGCCGACGGCGGCACGCTCTTTCTCGACGAGATCGGCGACATGCCGCCCGCGCTGCAGGCGAAACTCCTGCGCGTGCTCGAGGAGAAGAAGGTGCGCAGGCTCGGCTCGGAGAAGGAGTGCGCCGTGGACGTGCGGATAGTCTCCGCATCCAACCAGGACCTCGTACGGTTGGTGGCCGAAGGCGCCTTTCGTGAGGACCTCCTGTTCCGCCTCAACGTGGTCACCGTCACCCTGCCCCCCCTGCGCGAGCGCCCGGAGGACGTGCCGCTGCTGGTGGCGCACTTCCTGAAGGAGATCGCGACGAGAAACGAAACGGCGGAGAAACGCGTCTCCGAGGAGGCGATGCGGGTGCTCGAGCGTTACAGTTGGCCGGGCAACGTCCGCGAGTTACGCAACGAGATAGAGCGCGCCTTCGCCATGAGCGACGACGCCATAGACGTGGAGCATCTGAGTCCGGCGTTCGTGGAGCGGGCGATGCGCAGCGCGGACCTGGAAGGCGCCGAACTGTCCGCGCGGGTGCTCGCGCGCAAACTGCGACCGCTCTCGGAAATCCGCGACGAGGCGGTCGGCGTCGTGGAGAGAGCGGCGATAGAGGTCGCGCTCGAGGCGTGCGGCTGGAACAAGTCCAAGACCGCGCGCGCGCTGGCGATCTCGCGACCGACTCTCGACTCCAAAATAAAGCAGTACGGTATCGAGAGACCCCGACAGGGGGAGCGTCGGGGCGGAGCCGCTAACGGCCGAACTGGTAGGTGAACGCTTTTCTTCTGCCGCCGCGCATCAACTCGACGTAGAAGAAGTCCGAGTACCGCAGCCGATCGTAGAGCCCCATCGCTTCCTCTTCGGACTGGGGCATTTCGCCGCAGACCGAGACGATTTCGTCTCCCTCTTTCAGGCCGACGAGCGTGCGGAGCGGAGAGTTGGCCGGCAGCGAAGTTATGCGTACGGCGATCAACCTGCCCTGCTGATCGTATACGGCCTCGGCGGCCGTTCCCTGCACGGCCTGTATCAGGTCGTGCCAACTCCGGTACTTCTCCAAGAGTTTGCGGTCGTCGAACATCCGACGCGCGATGTCGTCCTCGCGATACTGCTCCAGCACCCAGTGCCGGTATTTGTCGAAGACCGCGCGTCCCTGCTCGTAAGAGGAGCCGCTGGAAGTGCTTGCGGCGCCGTCGTCGGCGCCGGCTGCGGTCGTCTGAGGCGCTCCGAAGGTGCGCATGAGCCAGGCGTGCTGCTCCTCTTTTTCGACGCGGCGCACGGTGATTTCCGTCAGCGTTATTCCGCTGGGCCTCAGGAGAAGCGCGGCCAGAATCACCGCGCCGACGGCCAGGGCGCCGAAGATCCACACGAGCCGCTCGAACAGACGAAGCAAGTCCTCTCCCCAAACAGGCCGTCCGCTGTTATTACACCGACGGAGGCGGCGCCGTTCAACGTCGTCTCGGACGGACAGAGCCGCCTCGCGCCCGCGCCGTCACTCCGCCTCCGTCCAGACGGGCTCCATGCGGATCGGAAAGTTGACCGACCTGACCAGCGGACATCGGGCGTGGGACTTCTCCAGCAGGACCGCCGCGGTTCTGCGATCGTCCGCCGCGACGGCGATCCGCGGCCGGACGACCGCGTCGACGAACTTGAGAGCCTTTCCCTCGACGACCATCGTCGCCTCCGCGGACGACTTATAGGAATGCACGTCGATTCCGGCGTGTGTGGCGTAGGCCATGAACGCGCCCACGATACATGACTCGATCGCCGCCAGGAACAGATGCTCCGGCGTCCACACATGCGGCTCGCCGCGGAACTCCGGCGGCGTCGAGCAGGCGAGCGCCGGAAAGTCTTCGGCGCTCTGCGTCCATCTGTTCCAACCGTCCCACCGCAGAAACGTCCTGTAGACGTGCTTCACTCTTCCGCGTTCCGCCACGGTCGCTCTCCCAAACTTCCGTCCCGACCCGCTCAGAAGTCTATCTTGGCGTAGAAGTACTGTTCGGGGTCGCGCTTGTCCGCTATGGAGTCGAGCATGGCCGCCGCGGAGAAGTTCGCGTAGTCGTTGTACGCCTCCTTGCCGTTTATCAGCACCCTGATGGGCTTGTTCAGGTCCATCATCTTGTCGTTGAGATAGATCGAGAACCCCGACGACGGTCCGTCTATCGTTATCTCGTTTTTGGACTTGTCGTACTTCGCGACTATCTGCGAGATGCCGCCCCTGTTCTTTATCCACCAGAAGAGGCTCTTGTAGTCGCGGGACGGCTCCCAGACGATCATCTTCGGATACGGATCGCGTTTGTGCTTGAAGAGCCACTTGATGATCGGGCCCATGCCGCCCGGCGGCAGTCCGTGTCCTATGCCGTTGTACTCCTTGTAGACGTACTCGTAAGGCCCGTATTTGTCTTTGAGTTCCTTGAGGACCTCGGCGGCCTTTCTGTCGGAGGCGGGCGGCACGCGATTGTCGTCGGCGCCGTGGTAGAAGTAGATCGGCGTCGCTTTCAGGTTCACCACGGTTCCGCGCGCGAGTCCGATTCCGCCGCCGCCGCCGCGCATCACGAATATTCCGCCCGCGCACGGCGCCAGCCCCGCGAAGACGTCCGCGTAGTGCGTCCCTATGGACCAGGTGCCGTATCCGCCCATGGAGTGGCCGACGAGATAGATACGATTGGTGTCTATGGGGAAGGTGCGCTTCATCTCCTCGATGAGCGCCATGACGTACTTCTCCTCGCGCTCCTTGTTCCAGGCGGTCGCTTCTTTCCTTATGACCGTCGGAAAGACGCATATCGCGCCGTATCGCGCGGCGAACGACCACTTCTGCGCCGCCGTCCTGCCGTCGCCGACTCCCTGTCCGCCGCCGTGCAGCCCTATCACCAGCGGATATCGCGTTCCTTTTCTGCCGCGCGGCACGCTTATGTGATAGGTGCCGGGATACAGCGACGAGTTCAACTTGCCGGTGCCGCCTTTGTAATTCGCCTTCGGCCCTTTCCGCGCCTGCTTGAATATGCGCCTCTTGAAACTCATCACGTCGCTTTTGTTGAGAGGCTCCAGACCGGACAGTTCGTCTATCACCGCCTGGCGATCCTTGTGGTTCTCCGCCGGTATGGAGAAGAACTTGTCTATGAGTTCCCCTATTTTGGCCTTCTTGTTCGGCGACGGCGGCGTCTCCTCGCGCGCGACGGGCTTCTCGCCCGGCCGGACCGGCGTGCGACGGCTCGGCCGCCTCCGCACCGCGCGTTTGACTTTCTTCGCGCGTTCCTCGGCCCGCCTGCGCAGTTTTTCGTAAGCCGCCAGCGCCTCCTTGTGGTCGGGCTTGAGCGACAGCGTCAACTCTATCTCGACCTTGTACTCCCGATACAGACCCTGAGAGTCGCACCACTTCGCCAGTTTCCAGTGCGCGTCCGCGTCGTAGGGGTCTATCTCTTTCGATTTCTCGGTGTAGATCTGCCAGCGCGTCGGCTTTCGTTCTATCTCCTCGACGCGCTCCACTTCGATCGAGGTGATGATGCCGCCGTATGTGCGCACCACCACGTAGTCGTCGTTCTCCTCGATCACCTCGCCTTCGACTCTTCCACCCGTTATGAGATGTATCACGTCGGCGTGCAGGCAGAAGAGCAGGCAGAACAGCAGACCCGCGATCAGCGGCCAGCGAATCATGGTTCCCATCCCCCAATCCACCTCGTGCGACCCGGACCATTCTACATCACTTCGTCGCGCCGAAAGCAACATGTATGTAAACGAAAATGGCGAAGCGTCGCGGGGGAGAGTCGTCGGCGTCGCGGACGTTGGACTTGTCCGCGCCCCGACGGTATACTTCTGAAAAACGAGTTGGAACCGGTCGAATGCGGAAGATGAAGGAAGTCGGCCTCGTGCTTCTCGGAATCGGAATGGCGATCGCCGTCAATTTCGACTGGCGCGGAGGCGAGCGCGACCCGCTGCTGTCGCGAATGGGCGTTCTCAGCGAGGTGCTCGGCCACGTCAACGACAAGTATGTGGACGAAGTGAAACCCGAGTTGCTGTTCGAGGGGATGGTGCGCGGGATGGTGCAGGCGCTCGACCCGTATTGCGACTATCTGGCGCCGGAGCACGCGAAACAGTATCTGGAGTTCCTGCACGGCAACTTCGGCGGTCTCGGCATCGTCGTCGAACTGCAGGACGGATACGTCACGGTGATATCGCCGCTGGAGGGGACGCCGGCGTTCGAGGCCGGTCTGATGCCCGGCGACAGGATAGTGGCGGCCGACGGCGTTCCTCTGGTCGGGATGAATCTCGACCAGGCCGTTCACTGCATGCGAGGCAAGCCCGGCACGACGATTCGTCTGGAGGTGCTGCGGCCGGGCGAGGCGAATCCGACGCCGATCTCGATAACGCGCGGCGTGATCAAGCGCAAGAGCGTCTACGACGCGACGATTCTGGACCCCGTCAACGACATCGGCTACGTACGTATAACGCGCTTTCACGACGGGACGGCGGAGGAGTTCGCGACTGCGGTGAAGGAGTTGATGGAGAAGCGCGGGATGAAGTCGCTGGTTCTGGACCTGCGCAACAATCCCGGCGGACTGCTCAACGGCGCGCTTCGCGTGGCCGACGAGTTTCTGGAAAGCGGAGTGATCATGATGGAGCAGCGACGCGGGCGACCGCTGAACATCGAGCGCGCCTCGCCCGGCGGACTGCTTGTGAAGATGCCGGTCACCGTGCTCGTCAACGGCGCGACGGCGAGCGCCGCGGAGGTTCTGGCCGGCGCCCTTCAGGACGCGCGCGTCGCCGCGCTCGTCGGCGAACGCACCTACGGCAAGGGCTGCGTTCAGACCGTCCTCAACCTCACCGCCGAGCCCGCGATTCTGAAACTGACCACGTCTCTCTACTACACTCCCGACGGACACGCGGTGCAGAAGGGAGTGAAGTGTCTGCACAAGGGCTGGTGTTTTCATCGGCGCAGCGACGCCGAAGTGGCGCGGGGCGGACTGAGACCGAACGAGGAGGTGCGCATCTCGCAGATGGAAACGTTGCTTCTGCGGAGCGTCCGGCACAGATTTCTACGTGAGGGCGTCGATCCTCTGCTGCTTCTGCAGACGGACCGGCAGTTGCGCGCCGCCGTCAACCTGTTGCGCAACAGGGCTCTTTTCAAACACGCTCTCTCCCGCACGGTGCAGAACTTCTGAGGTCCGTCGTTAACGGAGACGCGGATGCTGGTTCTCGGAATCGAGACGTCCTGCGACGAGACGGCGGCGGCCGTGGTCGCCGACGGCGGGCGTATCCTGTCGAATGTGGTTCTGTCGCAGGTGCCGCTCCACGCTCCGTTTCGCGGCGTCGTTCCCGAAGTCGCCTCCCGCGCGCACGCCCGCTGGCTTCTGCCGGTGGTGGAGCGCGCGCTCGTCGAGGCCGGTCTCGTCGCGCGCGACGTCGACGCCGTCGCGGTGACGTACAGACCCGGTCTGATAGGCGCGCTTCTCTCCGGCGTCACAGCGGCGAAGACGCTCTCGCTCGCGCTGGAGATACCGCTCGTCGCGGTCGACCATCTCGCCGCGCACATCTACGCCGCGCTCATGAGCACGAAAGCCGCGCCGCCGGCCGTGGCGCTCGTCGTCTCCGGCGGACACACCAGTCTGTTCCGCCTGGACGATCCGCTCGAGCCGACGCTGCTGGGCGCCACGCTGGACGACGCCGCCGGCGAGGCTTTCGACAAGGTCGCGAAAATGCTCGGACTGGAGTATCCCGGCGGTCCGTCCGTCTCCGCGGCCGCGCGGGGACGCGATCCGCGGAAGGTTCGTTTCCCCCGCGCGCTGCTGGACGACGAGTCGCTGGACTTCTCGTTTTCGGGTCTGAAGACGGCGGTGCTCTACCACGTCCGCGGCCAGGACGGAAAAGGACGCGGAAGTCTCCCGAAAGAGGAGATAGGAGACGTCGCGGCGGGCTTTCAAGAGGCGCTGGTGGACGTTCTGGTGGAGAAATGTCGACGGGCGTTGTCCCAGACCGGGCTGCGCCGCCTTTTGGTGACCGGCGGCGTCGCCGCGAACGAGCGGCTTCGTCGGCGACTGGCGGAGCGAAGCGCCGACTGGGCGACGGAGATATTTTTTCCTCCCGCGTCGCTCTGCACGGATAATGCTGCCATGGTGGCCGGAATAGGTTATCATATGCTGCGGGCCGGACGCACGGCGTCGCTCGACCTGGAGGCGCACGCACAATAGGAGGAACGCCTCATGATATACGCGGTTCTGATGGCCGGCGGGCGTGGAACGCGACTCTGGCCCATCTCCCGCCGCGGCTCGGAAAAACATCTCCTCTCCACCTCCGGCGGCTCTCTGCTGCTGGAGACGTTCGAGCGTATCGCGGAAGCCGTTCCCGCCGAGCGCGTCCGAATCGTCACGACGCAGGACCAGTCGGATTCGGTCGCGTCGCAACTCGCCGACAAAATCGCTTACGATCAGATCATCGCGGAGCCGCTGGCCCGCGGCACCGCGGCCGCTCTCGCTCATGCTTCCATGCGTCTCGCGCGCGGCGATCCGGATCCCGTCGTGATCGCTCTGCCCTGCGACCATCTCATCACGAGGACGGACGACTTCATACAGTCGCTCGGCGCCGGACTCAAGTATCTGGCGAAGAACGACGTCTTCGTCACCTTCGGCGTGAAGCCGGACGCTCCCAGGACGGGCTTCGGATACATAGTTGCGGGCGAGCGACTCGACACGCCGCTCGGCGCCGTATATAAAGCGGCCCGCTTCGTCGAAAAACCCGACGAGGAAACCGCCGCGCAACTGCTCTCCTCGGGCGGCGTCTACTGGAACTCCGGCATGTTTCTCTTCAGGGCGCGTACGTACATGAACGCCTTGAAGGCGCATCTTCCCGCGCATCACGACGCGTTCATGGAGATATTCAAGTCGTTCGGCTCGCGGACCGAGGAGCAGACCATACTGAGCCGCTATCAGGCGCTCGAGTCCGTCTCGGTGGACCGCGGCGTCATGGAGAAGGCGGACAACGTGGTGGTGGTCGAAGCGACTTTCGACTGGCGGGACGTCGGCAGTCACGACGCGCTGCCCGGCCTTCAGGAGGCGGAGTCCGCCAACCGCGCCAAAGGCGACTTCGTCGCGCTGGACGCGACCGGCTGCAGCGCCTGGACGGACGCCGGAGTCGTCGCGCTGGTCGGCGTAAAAGACGTGACGGTGGTGCGCTGCGGCGACGCCGTACTGGTCTGCGGCAACGACGCGCTGCAGCGGGTCCGCGACGTCGTCGCGCTGCTGGAGAAGCGCGGCCTCACGAACTATCTGTGAGACCGGAGTCGTCGACCGTACGAGAGAAGAGACGCGGCTGGCAGGACTCGAACCTGCGACCTTCTGCTCCGGAGGCAGACGCTCTGTCCAACTGAGCTACAGCCGCTCCGTTCGACTGAGACAATATTACCGGGAGCGCCGCGGCGCCGCAAGCGCATAAGGGGCGGCGCAACAAAAAAGCACCAAGCCGCTTGACGCGGCGCGGCCGCAGCGTTACTATTCTTACTTCGGCTTCGGTCTGGGGGATGTTTGTTGGAGCACACCCTGCGCTTTCGCGTGCTGACGCCGCTCTACTCGGGCGGGTTGAGCGCGCCGACACGACCGACCTTGAGACTCTCGCACATACGTGGAATGCTACGATTCTGGCTGCGTGCGCTCGCCGGCGGAGCCTATCGCGCCGCGGACTCGGCGGTCTTCGGCGCGAGAGGAATACCGTCCGGCGCGCGTATCTCCCTGGAATGCGACAGATTCGAGCCCTCCGGCATGAGGACGGCCGACGAGGGCCTCGCTTACATAGGACACGGACTCCAGCGCAGAAAAGCCATACCGCCGGAGACGGAGTTCTCCTTACGCGTCTCGTTCTCGAACGGTGTGGACGAGCGGGCGCGGCGGCTGTTCTACGCCGCGGTGGGCGGACTGGTGCTGCTGGGCGGGCTCGGCGCGCGATGGCGACGCGGCTTCGGCGCGCTGCGCCTGCTTTCTGTCGAGCCGACGGGCGGCGCGGCGGACGTGCTCTCCGGACTGGAGACCGGAACGGACGGCTTCATTCCGCGTTTCCGCCGCCTGATGGACGAAGCCTCCGACGCCGTAGCCGACATGGAGCGTGAGGAGACGACGCCGTCGGTCTCGCTGACGGACGAAGGCGCCGAACTCTGCGTCTTCAATTCCGACTACGAGAGAGCCGAGCGGGCGCTGGGCCACATAGGCTCGCTTCTCCGTTCGTTCCGCGACCACAATCGCAGCCGTATCGCGCGCAAGGACCACGATCTCATCTACGGCTACGCCAGGGCCAACAAGATAGACAACGTGCCGCTGAGGGCGGTCTTCGGAATGCCGCATCACTATTTCCTGCGGGACGTGGGCGGAGGAGTGAGCGTGTCGGTCACTTTCGAGCCGGCGAGTTACTCCCGCGGAGTCACGCGTCGCGCTTCGCCTCTGCTGCTCAGCGTGGTGCCGCTGGCGGAGGGTCGCTGCACGATAGCGTGCGCGCTCTTCCGCGGACAGTTTCTGCCGCGCTCCGTTCCGATACAGGTCAGCGGCTTCAGACAGGTTCAGAGAAAGAAGGAGCGCCTCCCCACGAAGGTCCTCGGTCGACATCCTTCATGGCAGGCGGCCATCGGTCTCATGGACCGACTGATCTCCAGCGGCGAGTTCACGCCCGTGGAACTGAACCGGCGGAAGGAAGGTTGAGAATGGCGCACGTCTTCCTCTACTGCGACACGCCGCTGCGGATACCGGGAGAGGTTCTCGGCTCACATCATCTTCACATGCGCGACGAGCGGGGATGTCCCGTCATTCCCGCAGGGCATCTGTCCCGCGCCTTCGGCGCGACGGTGAGCGAAGACGGTCGCCTGCTCGCGTTGTGCGTCCGTGCGCTGCGCGGGGCGTTCGCGTGGGTCTGCCCGCACGCGGCCGCGACGGACGTCGCGCGACTGGCGGGAGTGGAGATACCGTCCCCGGAGGAAGGGATGCTGGCCGCCTCCGACGCGGTCGAACTCGGCGAAGGCGCCGTGATAGAGGGCACGATCTGGCCGATACGCGTCGACGGCGCGGTGGCGCGTCTGGCGGAGTGGCTTTCCGAAAACGCGCTTCCGCGGGGCGAGACGTTCGAGTACTGGCGGGAGGCGTTTTCGACGCGGATGATGGTGGCCTCCGACGCCGATTTCGCCGCGCTGCTGGAGACCGCGACCATCTCCGAAGGAAGGACGGCGCTGGACGAACGCGGCGTTTCGACGGCGCTTCGCCGCGAGGAATGGGTGCCGGCGGAGTCGCTTTTCAGCACGCGTATCGAAAACGGAGGCGTGCCGGGGCGCGTGCGTCTGGGACAGGGAGCGACGGTGGGTCGCGGCTGGATGTGCGCGGTGGTGTTGGAGAGCGAGTGATGCAGGCGGCGGAACGCTTACGTGAGGGACTGGCGCGACTCGAAGGCGAGAAAAGGACGAACTACATAGCCGTCCTGGACGAATACATGGCGGCGGCGCGACGATGGGGCATTCCTTACGCCACGGCCGCACTCGCGCTGTCCGAGCGCGGCCAGGCGAGAACCCTCATGCGACACGTCGGTCTGCTCTGCGGAGTCAACGCGTCCAAGATAGCGGAGCAGGCCTCCGGCGAGAAACTCCGGGAGGGCTGGGAAGGCTTACGACGCCTGTGGCGCGAGGCATGCGGTTCGGAGGCGACGGAGTGACGGGACGCTATCTGGCGGGCGAAAGGGCGCAGAAGGTGGCGAAGAGCCTGATGGAGCGGGTCTTCGCGACGCCCGGATCGGAGAAGAAGCGCACTACGGAAGTGACGCTGGCGGCGTTCATGCCGCCGCAGTTGCGCGGCGAGCCCGCCGCGGAGGTACGTGAGGACCCCGTCTCTGTGGGGCTCGTACTCGAGCGCTACGCGCCGCGCGCCCGAATGCGGATGCCGGACCACGCGGCCGCCTGCGAGGCGGCGGAGAAACTGCTTTTGCTGGCGCCGATGAAGCGACTCTGGAGCGCGGTGAAGGCGCGCGCGCGCGCGCGCCACGAGGCGGCCGGGGCGGAAGTCTTCAGAATGCAGGCGAAAACGGCGCTGGCGGTCCGGATCACGGGGCCGCTGGGCATCGGCGGTTTCTGCGTCGACTGGACGAGCGGTCTGCCGTGCGTTCCCGCGGCGGTGGTGAAGGGCGCGTTGCGCCACTATCTGACGGGAGAGGGAAGAGGCGAGGAAGCGGAGCGCTTCTGCGGCGCGCCGGGCAGGCGCGGCTCGCTCGTCTTCTTCGACGCGCTGCCGGCCAGAGAGGAAGACATGCGTATCACCTGCGAGATAGCCTGCTCCCATGAAGGCCGGTACCGACGCGGCAAGGCGCCCGACGACTGGCACGAGCCGAAGGCGGTGCTGTTCGGAGTGATTCCCGCGGGAGTGCAACTCGACTTCGCGGTGGCCGGCGAAGGCGGCCGCGCGGCGGTGGTGGAGGCGCTGGAGAAGCGTGGAGTTGGCGCAAGGCGCGTCCTCGGCTGGGGCCGACTCGTTGCCGTCTGATGAGCAACAGTCGCGTCCCGAGAGCCCGACCGGTCGGCTCTTCCATCGAGCCGCGCGCGGCGAGCCGGACGCGTTCCGAAACATCGTCGAGCGCTATCAGGGTCGCCTGTACGCCGTCGCCTTCTCCGTCCTCCGGAACGCGGACGAGGCCCGTGACGTCGTGCAGGACGTCTTCGTCAAACTCCATCGCTCGATGTCGTCCATCAAGAAGCCGTCGCACCTGGGCGCGTGGCTCCTGCGCGTGGCGCGACACCTCGCGATAGATCGTATGCGCGCGGCGCGGCGCCGTAGAGTCGCCATTTCGTACTCGCAGTTCGTCGATCCGGCGGACGTGGAGCAACTCTTTCATCTGCTGCCGCGACGCGCCGGAAAAGACGTCGCGGCCGACACGGTGCAGGCCGTCGCGGAAAAGATATTCGAGGCGATAGAAAAACTGCCGGACTACTATCGCGAGTCTTTTCTGCTGCGCTACATGGAGGAGATGAGCGTACGGGAGATCGCGCAGTTCTTACGTGTGCCGGAGACGACGGTGGAGGGAAGGATATTCAAGGCGCGCCAGATAGTACGTGAATATCTGCGCGGCATGGAGTGAGAGTCTTTGGTGGAAGACGGCTTTCGAGCGTCGTTAATCATGGAGGGACGGCATGACGAGGAGACGTTTCTGGCTGGCGATTTTCGTCGTGGTGTGCGCGATCGGCGTCGCCGTCAACGTCCTCCTGTGGTGGACGGCCAGGAACAGGCTGGACGCGGCGCGAAGATGGTATAAGGAGAAGAAACATCAAGTGGTTCCGGTGAGGCGGCCGGCGGAGCCCCTGCCGCGGGGGCGCCCGGGCGGCAGGCCGACCCGCAGACCGCCGGAGACGCCCGGCGGTCCGGAGATACGGTAGCGGAGGATTGCCTCATGAAATGCGAGAAAACAAACGACGAATCGATGCTCCGATACGTCGCGGATCTCGCGTCGGATGAGGAGCGCGAGTCTCTGGAGCGACACCTTGCGGAGTGTCGCGGCTGCAGACGCGCGGTCGACGCGCTGATGGCGCAGGAGAGACTCTTGAAAAACCTGATGAGGCGACTCTCCTCCAGGGGGGACGTCGCCGACGCGGTGATGAAGCGTCTGAGTCGGCCGCGCGTGCCGTTGCTGCGGACGCTTCTGGGCACGGCCGCCGCCGTCGCCGCGGTGGTGATGCTGGTCCTGCTGCTCGGCGGACCCGCGCAGCCGACGGAGGTGGCGGTCGCGCCGGCGGGCGGCGTGGAGTTCCGGCCCCGCTACGATCCGATCACGGCCCTGCGCTTTCCGTCGCCCGTGAAGACCGAGCCGCAACTGCTGAAGAGGGAGGCGGACGGTGTGGACTGAGCGGCGACGCGGCGTCACGCTCATCGAGATAATGGTGTCCGCGCTGATTCTCGCCGCGATGGCGGGCGCGCTGACGCAGGTGGCGTTTGTGACCATGCGTACGGTGGACGATGCGCGGCGGCAGTCCGATCTTCTCTCCGCATGCAAACGCGTTCTCGATCAGGTGCTTTCGATTCCGTTCGATCGACTGCCGGAGCAGGACGGATTGACCTTCACCGTCTCCGTCGGAGGAGGAGAGATAATGACGGGCGGCCGCGTGAGAGTCAGTCGCGACCTCGACGGCAACGGTCTGACGAATCCTGCGCCGCCGCACTACGAGGGGCGGCCCGACATACTACGCGTCTCGGTCGAGTTCAGGGGGCGCGTCATAGTCGAGCGCCTCACGGCTCGTGGAGGACCGCAACCGTGAGACGCTTCCCAACCGTTCCGCCGACGATCGACGAGCGGCCCGGCCTGCGCCGCGGCGCCGTCCTCCTGGCGGTTCTCGCTTTCGCTCTGGTGGTCGCGGCCGCCGCGCTGTCGATGATGACCGTGGCGTCCTCGCACAAGCGCCTCTCGGACGCGTTGCTCGGCCGCGAACTGCACGCCACCGCCCTGCAGGGCGCTCTCGACGCCGCGCGGCGTATCATCGCCACCTCAACCGAGCCGGAGGCGTTCCTCGCTTCGTTCGACGAAAAAGTCGACGGAAAGGAAAGCGCGCGACCGCTGCTGCGGGTGGGAGACGTCGAGGTTCGTGTGGAGCGCCTTTCGGAATACGTTTTTCTGCTGCGCGCCGCGTCCGACGAGTCGACCTTGCAGGCGCATCTTCACGTTCGCTGTCGCTCCTTTCCCGCGCACTACTGCTTGATGGTCGCGGACGAGCCGCTGCAGGTGGGCGAGAGCCGATACGAAGGAGCGATCTACGCGCCGTCCGTGTTGCTTCTCTGCCGCGTTCCGATCCGCTTCGGCGGCACGGTCTCCAGCGCGCGACCGCCGCGCTTCGCGACCGTGGCGGCAGGCGACTCGCAGTTCGCCGGCGGCTGCGACACGGCTCTGCGGATGCGTCCGAAGCCGACTCTGCGCCCGCTGCCGCCCGAACTGAAAGAGATGCGCGACGGCGACCTCCGCAGGGAGGGAGACACGCTCATCGTCAAGACCGCGGCCGCGCTCGAGATCGTCTTCGAAGGAGACGTGCTGCGACTGAAAGGTCCGTTAGAGCGACGCCTGCCGCTGGACGGACTCACACGCGTGGTCGTGGACGGCCCGGCGGACCTGCACGGCCGGCTTTCCGTGCCGCTGCTGCTCCGCGTGACCGGTCGCGCGCGTATCACGGACGATTTGCTGTATGTGGACGGCGAGGGAAGGACGCCGCTTGAGATCGACGAGCGGAGAGTGGCGCTCGACCCGCGCTACGCCGGTCGCGCGCTGCTTCTGGTGGCGGCGCCGGAGATACTGTACGCGCCGCGGGCCGACAAGAAGACGCTGGTGGTCTGCGCGGCGCTGATAGCGTATGAGAAGTCGATCAGGTTCGACACGAAACGCCTTCACGATCGACTGATCGTTTTCGGTTTTCGTTTCTGCGTGAAGCGTCCCTATCGCAAGCGCGGCGCACGCGGCTTCGGCTCGGCGGTCTACATAGCCGATACGCGCGCGGCCGAGCATCTGCCGCCGGGCGCGCCGCTGTTCGATCTGCCGCGCTTCAGCGGCTTTCGGTTCGTTACAGGCGAATGAACGCCTCTCCGGCGGACCGCGACGGCGCCGGAGTCGGAAAGCCGAAGACGCTCTTTCGAAACTTCGAAGCGGAATGGGAGACGGACGATGGAGAAAGTCTACGAAAGCGTCGCCTTCGCGGCGGCGGTGGTGATCGCGCTGGCGCTTTTTCTCTTCGCGAGACGCGCCGCGCTCCGCCTCGCGCGACGCGGCGGCTTCTGGCTCACCGTCGCGGCGGTCATGGCGTTCCTCTGCGGCGGAGCGGCCGCGCAGCAGGACGGGCAACGGCCGCCCGCCGGACAGGAAGGGGACGCACGAACCTCCGACGAACGTTTGAAGGCGGCCGCGCGGAACCTGCTCGGCGACAACGCCGCGGCGCGGGAGGAGGCGGCGGTCGCGGTCATGGCCGCCGGCTCGAAGGCTCTCGCCGTCCTGCGAAAGGCCGCCGAGCCCGACGAGAAGACGCGGAAGCGCGTCGCGACCCTCGTCAACGAACTGGGATCGGACGACTACAAAGAGAGAGAAAGAGCGACCGCCGCGTTGAAGGCCGAAGATTATCCCGCGCTCGTCGTTCTCAGAGCCGTCATGAAAAAAGGCGGTCCTCAAAATCCGGAGGTGAGAAAGCGACTGCTCGAGGTGACCGGGACGCTCGAGAAGCGTTACGAAATCGTGGAGAGCGTCATGGCGGTGCTCCGCAGTCTCGATTCCGCGGAGAAGGTGCTCGCCGAAGCCGCCGAGAAAAAAGAGTGGCGCAGACTCAGAAGAATATGGCGGATTCTGTCCAGGGGCGATCTGCCCGGCGGCGACGACGTCAAGTGGATGGCGGGACTCGCCTCGGACGCGCCGGAGTCGAAAGGCGAACAGACCGAGAAAGACGGCCTCCTCGACGCCGACGGTCTTCTTGCGGAGGTGGCGCTGGTCCTTCGGGACTGGCACGGCCACGTCTCCGCGGTGAAGCGGCGGATGATGTGCTACAAACCCGCGCCGCCGCCGGCCCGCCGACGCAATCGAATGCACCGCCTGCAGATGGAACTGCTCAAAAAACTCAACGAGCAGGGCAAATTGCCCGAGGACGCCTGCGAGAAGGTGGAAAAAGCGTTGAGCGAAGCGGACCGCTACGGCATCCGCGGCGGTCGCCACCTGCTGGACAATCTGAACGGCGCCAATACGGCGTTGGTGTTCCGCGCTCTCAGAAGCCTCTCCAGGCCGCCCGCGGACTGGGCCGCCCTGCCCCGGAACGTGAAGGAGCGCGTCGGCCGCCTCGTCGAGCAGTTGAAGAGCGAGGACTACAAGGAGCGGGAGGCGGCGACGAAAGCGCTGCTCGGACTCGGTCCGGCGGTCGCCCCGGCGTTGAAAGAAGCGCTGGAGAGGTCCACCGACGAGGAGCAGAAGAAGCGCCTGAGATGGCTTCTCGACAACATGTGACGGCGAGACTCACTCCTTCGCCTTCAGTTCCTTGAGCGTCTTCTGCGCTTTCTTCTGGAGTTCGCTGTCGGCCTCGAATCGCGCCATCCACTCCAGCGCTTCGAAAAACTCCTTCGTTCGGACGCCGAGCGCGACGCAGGCGTCGAGCGCGGCGTCGCGCGCCGCGGCGTCGATGCTCCTGTTCTGCAGCACCTTCGTCAGGGGTCCGGCCTGCTTCGGACCGCCTATCTTCCGCAGCGCTTCAGCGGCCGCCACCACCACGTCCGTGTCCGGCTCGTAAAGCAGATTCGCGACGGCGTCCGCCGCTTCTTTGTCCTCCAGAGCGGCGAGCGCCGCGGCCGATGCCGCGCGCACCAGAGGCGACTCGTCCTCCAGCAGTTTCCGCAGCGTCGGTGTCAGGTCCTTCATGCGTCCCGTCGCCGCCGCCTGCGCGCCCAACTCCCGCAGACGTACGACGCCGCTGTCGAGCATCTTCTGCACCAGCGCCGCGCAGCCCTTCTCGTCGATCCGCGCCAGCACCATCTCGGCGGCCGACGACGCGATCTCCACTTCCTTGTCGGCCAGCAGCGTCTCCAGTTCCGCCGGCGTCAGTTTGACGCCCGTTTTGCGCAGGCCGTCGAGCGCCGCGCGTCTCACCGACGCTTCGGCGTCGCCGAGCGCTTTGCGAAGCGCCGCGGTCGTCGCTTCGCCCTTCCAGCGCCAGAGTTCCTGTATCGCCGCCTCTCGTATCCTCAACTCCGGAGCCCCGGCCAGCGCCGCCATTCCTTCAGCCGCGCCGGGATGGCACTGCACGACCAGCGCACGTATGCATTCGAGTCGCAACTCCACCGACTCGTCCTCCCGTGAGGCCACTTTCAAGAGACTCTGCATGGCCTGCTCGCTTTTCGATCTCGCCAGTTTGCGCGCGACTCTCCATCGTCTCTTCTCGCTCTCGCCGCTGTCCTCGATGCAGGCGGTCATCTCCGCCACCGCCTCCGGCGACGGCTCCTTGTTCCCGTCGTCCGAGCCTCCGCCGCAGCCCCACACGAAAACCAGAACCGGTATCGCCAGTACCGCCGTCCACTTCTTCCGCATTTCCTATTCCTCCAGGATGCCTTTCAGTCTCTCTTTCAACGCGCGAACCGCGTAATGCATTCGCGACTTGACCGTGCCCACCGGTATTCGCAGGAGTTCCGCTATGTCCTGGTAAGGCAGGTCGTGCCAGAAATAGAGTATGAAGACCGAACGATGATACTCCGGCAGTTCGCTCAAGGCCGCCCGCACCGCGGCGGTCGCGTCGCCGTCGTCGTCCGCGGGGTTTCCGGCGGCCGCCGCCGCGCCGTCGAGCAGCGGAACATGACGACGGCCGCGAAGGATGTTATTGGCCGCGTTGAGCGCGACGCGCCACGCCCACGCCGGAAACGGTCGCGACGGATCGTAACGACCCGCGTTGCGCGCGAGACGCCAGAACGCCTCCTGCAAAGCGTCCTCGGCCGCCGCCGCGTCGCCCATGTAGCGTGTGAGGAACGAGAGGAGGCGCGGCGCCCAGCGCTCGTAAAGCGTCCGCAGAGCGCGTTCGTCGCCGGTCGCCGCGTATTCTGCGAGAAGTCGGCCGTCCTCGTCGCCGCCGACAGCCTGTTCGCTCATCCGCTGCATCCCACAGCCACGGCCGCCGCCATACCGCCGTCGTGCGTCACGGAAACCAGGATTCTGGTGATGCCGCGCTCGCCCGCTTCCGATTCGGCGCGTCCCGTCAGTCGTACTCGCAGTCCGCCGCGGCCGCCGCCCGTCACGACGATCTCCCGCCATGCGATTCCGTCGCGACCCGTGCCGAGAACCTTCATCACCGCTTCCTTGGCCGCCACGCGCGCCGCGACGCGCTCGTCGAATCTGCCGTCGCCGGGCCGCCCGCCCGCCGCGGAGAACGAGTCCAACTCCTCCCGTAAAAACAGACGCTCCAGCAGTCGATCGCCCCAGCGCTTCAGCATGCGCCTCACTCGACCGACGCTGACGACGTCCACTCCCACGGCACTCAGACTCACCTCGTCGCCTCCATCACTCCCGTCAGCGCGTCGAGAACGTCCTCCACCTCGTGAGCGGCCATGCAAGGCGACGGCTCGCCCTCGGGACACAGATGATTATAGCACGGCGCGCACGGACTCGCAGCAACAAGCGCCGTCGAACGCGCCCCCCACGGCCGCCACTTCGCCGACTCCCCGGGGCCGAAAAGCACCACGAGCGGGAGATCGAAAGCGTCGATAAGATGCGCCACGCCGCTGTCCACGCAGACCCCCCCGGCGGCGTGCGCGCACAGCCACAGCAACTCGCCCATTCCGGTCTTGCCGGCGACGCTCGCCGCGACACCGCTTGAGTCCCGTACTATCTCACGCGCCGCCGTCGACTCGCCGCGTGTGCCCACAACAAGACATCCCATCCGCCGTCGTCGAAAAACCTCGCCCGCCAGGCGGCTCCAGCGCGTCGACGGCCAGGCCTTCGCGGGCCGTTTCGTTCCGACGCCGAGAATCAGGTATTTTCCGGTCTCGAAGCCCGTTCCGCCGAGCAGCCGCGCGGCGTTTTCGGCCTCATCCGGCGTCCACCATCGCGGCTCGACCCGCTTCGGAACGACGCTTCTGCGGGCCGCCGCCTCCGCCAGACGCATGTTCCGCGCCGCTTCCCTCTCCTCGGCCCGCGCGGCGCCGACGTCCAGCGTCAACGCGAAGCGGCAGCGCTCCTTCTGCCGGGAGCCGTAGAGCGGCACACGCGAGTATCCGACGACGCATCGCGCGCCGCCGACCAGCGCCCAGCACGCGCGTCCGAGGTCCTGTGTCGAGACGACGAACAGGTCCACGGGGTTGTTCCACATCCACCACCAGAGCCGCAGTTTGTCGAGCAGGGAGCCGCGCGGCACGCGCAGCACTCCGTCGAGCAGCGGACAGCGACGCAGCAACTCGTATCCGGCCGGATGCTTGCATAGCGTGAAGATGCGCGCTTGCGGAAAAGCGTCGCGCAACGCGCCGAGCACCGGCAGGAACACCGCGGCGTCGCCCAGATGCTGCATCCGCGTGACCACTATCCTGCCGGGCCTTCTCGGCGGAGGCAGGGAGCGACCGAAGACCCGCGCCGCGACGCCGAACAGAAGTCGTAACAATTTCCGTCTCCGGTTCCGCAGGTTCCGCACCATCATAGACGGCGTCCGTCGCTTCCGCAAGCGGCCGCCGTCGGCCGTCGTGACGCGTCGGGAGAACGTCCGCGTCCATGACGTCCGCTCCGGAAAAATCCGTGGCGCGCAGAACCTTTCCCGTCCGGCGCGCGCTTACAGACAGGGAGGGTCGGTCCGGGGACTCCGGGCGCGGGCGGACCCGGTTTCGCATGTGGAGAACGAAGGGCGTGATCGGTTGCTGGATGATAGGCGCGAAGGGGAACGTCGCCTCCTGCACGGCGGCGCTGGCGGGCCTTCTCGCCGGTGGGCGTCTGTCCCACGGCGGGCTCCTCACCGGGACCGAGCCTTTCTGCAGGCTCGCCCTGGCGGAGCCCTCCGGGATCGTCTTCGGCGGACACGACGTCGTGAACCACACGCCGGGCGAGAGTTTTGCGGCGGTGATGCGCGCCGCGGGCCGGCCCGACCTGTGCGGTCCGGCGGCGGAGATCCTGCGGGACTACGAGGGCCGTATAAGGTCCGGCTGGAGCGCGGGCGAGGCTGCGGCGCGGAAGGACGTCGCCGCGGCTGAAGCGCCGGACGCGCTGGAGGCCGACATCCGCGCCTTCCGCGACGCGCACGGCCTGCGTCGGGTCGTCGTGGTGAACCTCGCCTCCACCGAGCCGCCCTGCCCCGACTACGCCGACGAGAAGGAGTTGGCGGAAGCGGCCGCGAAGGGACTGCTGGCGGAAAGCGTACTGTACGCCTGGGCGGCCTGCCGGGCGGGATGCGCCTACGTCAACTTCACGCCGTCGGCCGGCGCGCGCGTGCGCGCGCTGCGCGACCTCTTTGCGCGGCGGGGACTGCCGCACGCCGGCCGCGACGGGAAGACGGGAGAGACGCTGGTCAAGGCCGCACTCGCGCCGCTGTTCCGCGCCCGCGCGCTCCGCGTCCTCTCCTGGGTCGGCTTCAACATACTCGGCAACCGTGACGGCGCCACGCTGAGAGACCCGCGCAACAAGACCTCCAAGACGGCCTCCAAAGGCGGAGTGGTGCCTTCCATCCTCGGTTACTCACCCCACGGACACGTGGGCATAGAATACGTGCCTTCCCTGGGCGACGGAAAAGTGGCGTGGGACTTCGTCCACTTCGAGGGGGCCTTCGGTGTGCGTATGGCGCTGCAGTTCGTCTGGGACGGGGTGGACTCGGTGCTGGCGGCGCCCCTGGTGCTCGACCTGGTGCGGCTCGTGGACCTGGCGGTGCGCCGCGGAGAAGCAGGCGCGCTGAAACAGACCGCGCTCTTCTTCAAGGACCCGCCGCGCGGCGTCCCGCACGACCTGTCCGCGCAGTTCCTCCTCCTCGAAAATTACGCCGAGAGCGTTTTGGAGGAACGGAGTTGAATACCGTAAAAATCATCGAGCCGCACATCCACATGTACGCGCGCACGACCGACGACTACGAGCGCATGCGCCGGGCCGGCTACGTCGCCGTGGTGGAGCCGGCGTTCTGGAGCGGGACGGACCGCTCCTGCGCCGGCAGTTTCTTCGACTACTTCCGCCACCTCCTCGAATTCGAGCACGGCCGCGCGGCGCGGTTCGGCATCGCGCACTTCTGCCTGCTGGGAGTCAACGCGAAGGAAGCGCGGCACACGTCGATCGCCTTCGAGGTCGTGGACCGCCTCGAAGAGTTCCTCGAACATCCCAACTGCCTGGGCGTGGGAGAGATCGGTTTCGACCTGATAACCGACGAGGAAGAGGAGGTCTTGAGGCGGCAGGTGCGGATCGCGGAGAAGCGCTCCGACCTGGTCGTCATCCATTCCCCGCACACGAACAAGCGCGTCGGTATCGAACGCATCTTCGCGTTGCTGGAGGAGGAGGGGGTCGATCTGTCGCGCTACATCATGGACCACAACACCGAGGAGACTATCGAGACGACGTTGAGCCACCCCGAGGTGCTCGCCGGCATCACGCTCTACCCGACGAAGGTGACCATCCGGCGGGCGGCGGAGATGATAAAGCGCCACGGCGCCGACCGCATCGTCCTCAACTCCTCGGCCGACTGGGGCAAGTCCTATCCGCTCCACCTGGCGGAGGCCGTCGCGCGCCTGCCGGAGATGGGACTCTCGCCGGAGGAGATAACCAGGGTCGTCTACGGGAACGCGGCGCGTTTCTTCTCCCGGTCGGCGAAGTTCAAACTCGGAGAAAACCCGTGAGGCTGGCGTACTCCACCAACGCCTTCCGCCGCTTCACCCTCGAAGAGACGTTACGCATGGTGGCGGAACTCGGGTTCGACGCCGTGGAGATAGCCGCGGACGTACCGCATCTCTGGCCGGGGAACGAGCGGAGCGGCCGGCTCGAAGAACTGCGCGGGCTGCTCGACCGCCTCGGCCTGACCGTCTCCAACGTGAACGCCTTCACGATGTTCTACTGCGGCGACATGCAGCACCCCTCCTGGATAGAGGAACACGAGGAACTGCGTGACATGCGCCTCCGCCACACGCTCCACGCGCTGGAGGTCGCCGCCGGACTGGGCGCCGCCTCCGTTTCCACCCAGCCCGGCGGGCCGCTGCCGGAGGGGTTGTCGCGCGGGCGCGCGCTGGCGCGCTTCGTCGACGGCCTGCGGGCCGCGGCGCCCGCGGCCGGGAGACTCGGCGTGAAGATCCTCGTCGAGCCGGAGCCGAACCTGCTGATCGAGAACTCGGCCCAGTTCCTGGAGTTCTGGGACGCCGCCGGAGACGTGCGGGACGTCTTGGGGCTGAACTTCGACGCGGGACACTTCGTCTGCGCCGGCGAGGCGCCCTGTGATGCGCTCGCGAGCCTCGGCCGGCTCGTGGAGCACGTCCACGTGGAGGACATAAAAGGCCGCCGGCACCACCATCTCGTGCCGGGAGAGGGAGAGATGGACTACGAGGCGTTCTTCGCGGCGCTCGCGGAAACCGGCTACGACGGTTACGTCAGCCTGGAACTCTACACGTACCAACACGACCCCGCGGGCGCGGGCGCGCGCGGGCTGGAGGTACTGAGGCGTTATGTCGGTTAAGGGTTATGCGCGGATGGCGCGTCCGGCCAACTGCGTGACGGCGGGCACCGGTCCGGCGGCGGCGGCGCTGGTGAACGGGGCCGGCGGAGGCGTCGCGGCGCTGCTGTTCGCGGCGGGGTTTTTCGCCTACGCCTTCGGAACGGTGCTCAACGACCTGCTGGACAGAGAGAAAGACGCGCGCGCGCGTCCCGAGCGCCCGATCCCGCGGGGCGAGGTGAGACCCGCCGGGGCGGCCGCGGCGACGGTGGTCGCCGCGGCGGCGTCCTGCTGCGCCGCCGCTCTCGTCTCGCCGACGACCGCGCTCTGGTACGGCGGCGTCTGCGCGGTCGCGGCGGCCTACGACACGTTGAAGGCCAACGTCGCCCTGCGGCACCTGTTGATGGGGACCGGCCGCTCGGCGAACTGGGCCGCGGGACTGTGGGTCACGGGAACCGTGCGGTTCTGGTGGGCCGCGGTCGCGGTCTTCCTCTGGACGCAGATCCTGGTCCTCGCCGCGGGACGGAAGACCCCGCAGGCGGGCCGGCTGGTCGCGGCGGGCGTGCTGGCGTTCTGCGTCTTCGACGCCGCGCTCGTCGTCGTCTGCGTAGGGGGATGGCCGGCCCGGGCGTTGTGCGCCGCGGCGGCCTGCGCTTTCGCGCTCGCGGGTGTCTTCCCGATCGGTTGAGCAAGAAACGATTTTGAGGAGAACGGATATGCGCAAGAAAGTCGTGATCGTGCTGGACGTGGCGACTCTCTCGGCGGCGCAGTTCGAAACCTGGCGCGGGCGGATGCCCAGCATGTCCGCGCTGGCGGACAACGGCACCTGGCGGCGGATGAGGCCCGCTTTCCCGGCGCTCACCTGCAGCATGCAGACGACGTTGCTGGCCGGAAAGCCTCCGGCCGACCACGGCGTCGTCGGCAACCTCTGGTTCGAGCGCGACCTGATGCGACTGACGGCCTGGCCGCAGGAGGCGGGATGGGCGCGGGGGCCCCGTATATGGAACATAATGCGCGAGCGCGACCCCGCCGCCGTCGTCGCCCTGCTCTTCCTGCAGGTCAGCCGCTTCGCCGGGGCCGCCGTCGTCGTCGGCCCCGCGCCGCTCCACACCGACAGGGGGCTCGTCCCGTGGTGCTACTCCAGGCCGCCCGGCCTCTACGAGAGTCTCGCCGGCGACCTGGGACCGTTCGACCTGGCCTCCTTCTGGGGACCGGCGGCGGGCTGGGCCTCGACGGAATGGATAGCCGACGCCGCGCTCCGGCTGCTGGATGAGCGGACCCCCGACATGCTCGTCGCCTATCTGCCTCACATGGACTACGTCTGCCAGAAGGAAGGCCCCGAGAGCGCCGCCGCCATGGAAGACGCGCGGAGACTGGACGATATCGTCGGCCGCTTCGCGGAATGGTGCGGGCGATGGGGGAACGCCGTGCTCTTCGTGATCTCCGAATACGGGATGCGCGCCGTCTCGGGAGCGGTGCCGCTGAACCGCCTGCTGCGGAAGGCGGGTTTCCTGGAGGTGCGCCGCATAGGGGACGGGGAATATTTGGACTACGAGCAGAGCGCCGCGTTCGCCGTGACGGACCACCAGGTCGCGCACCTCTACTGCAAGGACGCCGCGAAAGAGGATGTGGCCGCGTTCGTGGCGGAACTCGACGGGGTCGCCGAGGTGTGGGACGAGCGGCGGCAGCGCGAGGCGGAGGTGTTCCATCCCCGCTGCGGCGACCTGATAGCGCTGTCGCGGCCCGACAGGTGGTTCTGCTACCACTACTGGGAGAACGAGGACAACCTGCCCTTCTTCGCCCGCGGCGTGGACATCCACAACAAACCGGGTTACGACCCGCTGGAGTTGTTCCTCGACCGCGCCGCGGGAGGCATCTCACTGGACACCGGCCTTGTGAAAGGCTCCCACGGCCTGGTCGGCGACGACGCGCGCGACGCGGCGGTCATGCTCTGCTCCGAGCCCGGTCTCGCGGACTACGCCCCCGAGGACTTCGCCGCCACGCAGTTTTTGGGGATGCTGTACCGCGTGATCTGAAGACGCGCACGGACGCCTCCACCCGCCGGCGGGTTCAACGCGTGAGCGCGTCGAACTCCTTGACGGTCTCGGCCATCAGGTCCCGCCTCTCGAAGAAGAACGCGGCGTGGCCGCGACGCTCGTCCCGAACCAGTTTGATCACCTCGCCGCCGTGCTCCTCGACCAGTCTGCAGGCGCGCAGGCCGCTCTCCGCGTCCGCTCCGGGAAGATAGAAGTAGAACTTCTTTCCGGCGAGGACGTTCGCCGCGTCCGCCGAGCACAACGCCTTCACCAAGGGATGGTCCCCGCCGACGCCGCCGGCGTTGAAGACGCAGAGCCGGACGCGGTTCAGGCCGCGGGCGTCGGCGCAGGTGACGGCTAAAGAAAGCGCGCCGCCGAGAGAGAAGCCGTGCAGCATCACGTCCGTCGCGCGCAGGTGCCGGAGCAGAACGTCCACCAGCGCCGCCACGTCGACCGCCCGCATGTGCGCTTTCTTTCCGCGTCGCTCGACTTCGCGGCCGCCCGTCGCGTATTGAAGCGCCGCCACACCCATTCCGCGGTCCACCGCCAGCGCCTGCCAGCGGTCGAATTGCGTCGCCGCGTTGCCGTAACTGCCGTGCAGGTGGACGATGAGCCGCCGTCGCTTCCGTCCGTCCCAGTCCTCGGGCAGGTGAACCAGCGCGAACGTCTGGAAAAGATTCGCCCTGCGCAGGAAAACGAAACGCGGCTTCGTCAACTTGCCGGACTTGTAAGCGGACTTGCCGTCCAGAATCTTACGCGCCTTCTCCACCAGCGGCGTCAGCGTCCCGGCGTAAGGGATGCGCCACATTTTCCCGGACACCTCCACGACCTCGGCCGTCTCGGCGAGATAGGCGCCGACCTTCGGCTCGGGCAGGTAGGCGGCCGCCGTGCAGAAGTCGCGTCCTTTCTTTCCGATCGACTTCTCCACCGCCCCGCTGAAGTCGAAGAGATCGACGGGTCCTCCGACGCCGCCTTTGAGGCGCACGACGTAGAGTCGCGACATCTCGAACTCGCGTCTCCCTCCTCTTCTGTGACCGCCCTGCGCGCTGACCAGAAGCGCCTTATCGCCCAGCCACTCCGGATACGTCCAGTCCAGAGTCGCCGTTCCGCCGAAGCGCGGGTCGTGTTTTGCCAGTTTTTTCGGCGCCTGCGTCAGCGGCAGCAGCGTCGTCGCCCCCCAGACACCGTTGCGCTCGACCACCACGCCCAGCGTGCCCCTGGTCGCCATGCCGAACGCCACCGCCGCGCCGGACGGACTGACCGAAGCGTGTCCCGAGCCGTTCTCGGGCGTGAGCCGCCGCGGCGCGGAGCCGTCCGCGCCCATGACGCCCACGCCGGCCGGCCTGTCGTGACTCTTCTTGAACGTGACCACAAGACGTCGGCCGTCCGGGGTCGGATGCGGATCCGCCACCATCTCTCCGGCGTGGCGTGCGTCGGTCAGCCGCACACGCTCGCCGGCGACCAGACGACCGGTCTTCTGGTCGAGCGAGACCGGCGCGTAGAAGACGTCGTGACGCCTTCCGACCTTCGCGCTGAAGTAGATCCGACCGCCGTCGGGCGAGAACTGCGGAAAACGCGCGTTCTCAAGCAGGCGGTACCTGTCGCCGTCTGCGAGACTCACCACCCACACCTCCTGCAGCGGGCCGCCGGGGCCCCTGCGTCGCACCATCCGGTTGTAGGCCACCAGTCGTCCGTCGGGATGGAACGCCGGGAACCATTCCGCGACTCCCGCTTCCCCCGCGATCTTCCTCAGGCCGCTCACCTCGAACGTTTCGGTGTCCAGAGTCACCACGAACAGGTCGGCTCCGTAGGCGTCGTTACGGTGACATCCTCCTCTGTCTTCGAGATTGGCCGCGAAGACCACCGTTGCTTCGGCGCCCGACTCCTGCGCGAGAGCCGCTCCGCAGAGGGCGCAGGCGAGGACGGCCGTCGTGCAGATCCGCAGCATCACGTTTCTCCCAAGGATTTTTTGTGCGCCGGCGGCGCGAGAGGATTTTACACCGCGGGCGCCGCGCGTCAAAGGGCGGCGCGGAAGACGCGAAAACCGCGGCTTTCTCGCAAAGCGACGGCGGATCGCTAAAATGAGGCCGGCGAATTTCGGAGGCGCGAGTCATGCCGCTGTACGAGTTCGAGGGAAAGCGTCCCCTGATACACCCCAGCACCTACATCAGTCCGGAGGCCGTGATCATAGGCGACGTCGAGATAGGCGCGGACTGCTACATAGGTCCCGGCGCGGTCATCAGGGGCGACTTCGGCGCGATTCGGATAGGCAATGAGTCGAACGTACAGGACAACTGCGTCGTTCACGGCCGACCCGACGCCGTGACCGTGATCGGCGACCGCGTCAGTCTCGCCCACGGAGCGATCGTGCACTGCTGCACGATAGACGACGACGCTCTGGTGGGCATGCGCGCGTGCGTGAGCGACTGGGCGCGGATCGGGCGGTTCGCGGTGGTGGCCGAAGGCGCGGTGGTGGTCAACCAGATGGAAGTCGAGCCGGAGACGATAGTGGGAGGCGTCCCGGCGAAGCCGATAGGCAAACTGGACCGGAAGGCACGCGAATACATGCTCGGGACGCGGATGATGTACGTACAGATGGCGCGACGCCAGATCCGCTCGTTACGACCGGTTTCCGCGCCCGCGCCCGCCGCGCCGCAACGCGGTCTCATCTCCGAGGACGGCTGCGTCCTGGTCGTGGTGGACATGCAGGAGAAACTCTACCGGCGGATGCACCACAAGGAGCGCCTGCTGGCGGGTGTCCTGCGGCTGATACGTTTCGCGCGCGCCGCGGGCATTCCGCTGGTCGTCACAGAGCAGTATCCGAAGGGCCTCGGCCGCACCATTCCGGAGGTGACGCGGGAGTTGCCGGAAGACCAGGAGGTGATAGAGAAAGTGGCGTTCGGCTGCTTCGGCGAGGAACGTTTCCAGCAGCGTCTGGCGGAGTTGGGCGCCCGGACGCTGGTGGTCTGCGGCATCGAGGCGCACATCTGCGTCGGCCAGACCGTACTGGCCGCGCCGGAGCAGATGCAGGTGTATCTGGTGGTGGACGCCGTCTCGGCGCACACGTCGCTGGACGTGGAGACGGCGGTCGCGCGCGCGCGCGCCGCGGGCGTGATTCCGGTCACCGTCGAGATGTTCATGTTCGAGTATCTGAAGGTCGCGAAGACCGAGAAATTCGAGCGTTGCCTGGAAGTATTGAGGCGCGAATGATGCGCGCGGCGCAGGCGGTTCGGCCGCTGCTCCGGATCTCCTTCGCGGCCGCTTTCGCCGCCGCGGCCTGGCTGCTCGTCCGCGGCTCGCCTCTGCCGGCGCGCGTCCTGATCGGCCTGCAGCCGCTCAACCTCCTCGTCGCGCTTCGCGCAGGACCGGAGTCGATTCATCTGGCCGCGTTCGGCCTCATAATCTTGACGGCGGTCTTCGGACGACTCTGGTGCGGCTTCGCCTGTCCCCTCGGCGCCGCGCAGGACGCGTTCGCCGCGCTGAAGAGCCTCCTCCTACGTCGCGGCCGCGCGCGCGCGCCGCGCCGCGTCGCGCTCGGACGCGGCCCTCAATACGTCCGCTACGGCGTCCTCGCGTTCCTGCTCCTCCTGCTGGCGCTCGGATTCAACGTCGTGGGTCTTCTGGAGCCGAACACCATGACGTTGCGCGCCGCGCTCGCCGCAGCCTCGCGGCTCTCTCCGCCCGAAGGCCGCGCGCCGCCCGTTCCGCTGCCGCCGCTTGTGGTGTTCGCGGCGGTGGCCGCGCTCGCCCTCGTCAGACCGCGCCTGTTCTGCCGCTATGTCTGTCCCTCCGGCGCCGTCCTGTCGCTCCTTTCGCTCCGCGCTCCGTTCCGCGTGCGCGTCGCGGAAAACTGCCGCAATTGCGGGGCCTGCTCCGCGGTCTGCCCGACCGCCGCCGTAGGAACCGGCGGGACCGTCTCGCAGGACGCCTGCGTCGTCTGCCTGCGATGCGTCGCGGCCTGCGGCCCGGGCGCGCTCCGCTACGGGCCGGGAGCCTCGGGAAGAATGGTGAGCCCGGTGACCATAAAAGAACGCCGCAGATTCGTTCTCGTCGTCGCCGCCGCGGCCGCCGCCGCCGTCCTCGGCAGACTACTCCTGCCGCGCTCCGCCGTCGGAGGACTCCGGCCGCCGGGCGCGATCGATGACTTCGCCGCCGCCTGCAACCGTTGTATGGCCTGCGTCGCCGTCTGTCCCAACGATTTCGTGCGCCC
Organism: uncultured Planctomycetota bacterium; assembly: GCA_964412125.1. Lineage (GTDB taxonomy): Bacteria > Planctomycetota > SKW154 > SKW154 > SKW154 > CAYPNR01. Next base: position 31,858 of record CAYPNR010000013.1, read on the forward strand.
GGGCGCTTTCCTCCTGCCGACTCTGGACAGTCCGCGTTCGTATTGCGAGTATCGTTGCCTCGAGTGCGGCAGGGTCTGTCCCACAGGCGCCATACGCTTCGGCACCGTCGCGGAAAAGTGGCGCAGACCGCAGGCGCTCGCCGTCATAGACCGGTCGAGATGCTACGTCTACTCCGGCGTCGGCCCGTGTATGGGCTGTCAGGAGGTCTGTCCGGCGGAGCCGGAAAACGCGGTGGTCGGCGTCGAA
>CAYPNR010000014.1:0-32088 GCA_964412125.1 uncultured Planctomycetota bacterium
TCGAGCAGGCGCGTGTGGAGGCGGCGATAGAGGCGCTCAACCGAGGGGCGGCGGGCGCCGGCGCCGGCGCCGCCAGGGCCGCAGAACACCTCCGCGGCGAACTGCCCCGCGTCCGCCTGGACGCGGAAGCGGCGAAACTGCTGGCCGAACTCGTCACGGCGCTCGAGCGGACCGAAGCGTCCGAGGCGCGTGAGAGATTCGAAGCGCTGAAGCGCCTGATAAACGAGACCTCGAAGAGCGTCGGCGGCGCGCTGGCCGTGCTGAAAGAGGCGGAAGGTCTCTCGCCGTCGCCGGGCGAAGGACAGGTCTCTAAAAGCGACGGGCGACCGGAGACCGCCGCGATCGAGGCCGCTCAGGAAAGCGTCTCGCCCGCGCCGGACGCGGATCGATATCCGCCCGAGTTCGCGCCGCTCATCCGGCGTTACTTCTCCCGCGGAGGATGAGCGGAGCCGCCGGGCCTACCTCTTCACCACCGCTTTCTTCAGCACGGTTTTGGCGAACGCCAGATGCCGCGGAACGGCCGCCCACGGCACACGGGTCTTCACCAGCAGACCGTCATCGACCAGTTCCACCTCGTCGGCGCCGAGCAGCAGTTTCGCCTCGCCGGCCGCCTTCTGCGCCTGTCCGACCGTGGTCCCCTTCGGCAGGACGAGACGCAGGGTGCGGATCGACGTCTCGCCGACGGTCACTGTCAGACGCCGACGCTGCCGTCCGCGGAGCACCTCGAACTCCACTTTCATGCCCGGAAGCAGATAGCGCGCCGCATCACGGATGTCGGCCCTGCCCCAGACGGGCTGCATGTCCACGGCCGTGATCACATCGCCCTTTCGCAGGCCGGCCTTGTCCGCGCAGGTGCCGCCGCGGACGAAGGTCACCTCGGCGCCCCAGCCCGACGCGTCGCCGCCGCTCTCGCGCAGAGCCTTGCGCATCTTCTTGAGCGCCTCGCCGGCCGCCTGGTCGGTCACGGTCCTGGCACGGAAGCCGAGATACGGATAAGAGGCGAGAACGCGTCCCTCCTTCAATCGCGCCAGAACGTCCTGAAGACGTGTGACGGGCGCCGCAAGAACCACTCCGCGAAACACCGAGCCGAGATTGACGCCGACCATGTTGCCGTTCCTCTCGATCAGGGGCGTTCCGCGCATCAGATCGGTGAAGCGGGCGTCGTGCTGGATCACGTTCACGTACGGCCGCTGCGGACCGCGAAACTCCTCCGACAGGATGCCGAAGACGGAAAGGCGCTTGAGCGCCTCCTCACTCAGGCGCTTGATGCTGCGACCGACCTGCGCGACCACCGAGACGCGAAACGAGTCCGCCTCCGGCGCGACGGTGAAAACGAACTGCCCCTTCTTCAAAAGGAGTTCGCTGCCGGTCAGCAACGCTTTCGCGCCCGGAGGCTCCTTCTTCAACTTCAGAAGCGCGAGATCGTAATCGAAATCGCAGGCCCACAACTCCGCGTCCACCCGGTTGCCCGCGGCGTCCTTCAAGTCGAACGTCCGCTTCCCCTCCGGCAGAGCCGAGAGCACCGTGACGGCCCATCCGCCCTTGAGATAGGTCGCGCCGGCGAACGGCTTGTCGCCGTCGAGCAGCCACATCGCCCCCGCGCCGAACTTCTTCTGCACCTCCGAAAAGGAGTCCCGCAGAAACTTTTCGCGACCCACCGCCCGGCCTTCGTCGTCCTGCGCCAGCAGCGGTCCGACCGTCACGAGCACCGCCGCGAAGAATATCGCTCTGCTCACCGTCAATCCTCCAAACGCTCTTCGATCTATGGTTTTCCGACTCGTTCGGACGCGTGTCGCGACCTCACTTTCCTTCGGGCCGCTTTCCGAGCGTCACCTTCAACTCGACGCGCTTGCCGGGCTTGAGCACCTTCAAGGTCAACTCCTGTCCCGGCTTGGTACCGGCGAGCGCGCGACGCATGTCCTCTATCGTGCGAACGGGTTTGCCGTCGACGGCGAGGACGACGTCGTCCTCCTCCAGTCCGGCCTTCGCCGCGGGCGAGTCGGGCGCCACACGCATCACGACCAGTCCGCCGTCGAGTTTCAGATGCCGCCTGAGTGTGGAATCGGCCTCGCCGAGTCGCGCGCCGAGATAGGCGCCGGCGACGGAACGCGGCCCCTTCGGCCCGACCCCCTTGTCACCGCCGCCCGGCAACTGCTCGCCGAAACGCTTCAGCCACTCCTCCAGTTGCTTGTCCATCTCCTTGCCGCCGCCGCCGCCGAAAAACTTCTTCATCGCCTCTTCCAGCATCTTCTGTACGTCCGGGTCCTTCATCATCTCCTGCGCTTTCTTCCATAAGTCCTCCGGCCTGGCGTCCGGCTTCATCATGTCTTCCATCAACTTCTCCATCATCTTCTGCATCTTGTCCGACTGCATGAACTTCTGCAGGTCCTCCATCAGCCCCTTCATCTGGGGATCGTCGCCGAACATCTTCCGGAACCGCTCCAGCGCCTTGCCGAGATTGCCCCCTCCGCCGAGCATCTCCTGCAACTGCTTCATGAAATCCTTGTCTCCGAAGCCCTTCATCATCCGCTCCATCGTCTTGCGCATCGTATCCGGCCCCAGGTCCTTCATCATCTCCTGCAGCACCTCGAACGGATTCTTCGGCCACTCGCCTTCGACGTCCTCGCCTTCCTTCATCCTGTCGAGCACTTTCTTTATGCGGTTGATCGGCGTGGAATAGGAGCGGTTGGTCACCAGTATCACCGCGCCGTTTATGCCGATCAGACGCCCTTTCAGGTCCACCAGCGGACCGCCGGAGTTGCCCGGCGAAAGCGGAATGTCTGTGACGACGGCGTCGGGATAGAACTTCTGCATCATGACCACGGCTCTCTTCTTGAGACCGACGATTCGACCGACCGCGAAGGACGGATCGCGATCGTCACGTATGCCGCCGGGATGACCGAGCGCGGCCACCCAGTCGCCCACCTTCAAGGCGCTCGAGTCGCCGAACTTGAAGCACGGCAGTCCTTCCGCTTCTATTTTCAGAAGCGCGTAATCGTTTTTGGCGCAGGCCGCCACTTTCTTGGCGCGGAAACGTCTGCCGTCGGCCATCAGTACGGTTATCTTCTCGCCGCTCGGCACCACGTGATCGCATGTGAGAATGTAGCCGTCCGGCGAGACCACCGCGCCGGCGCCCATGCCGTACCTTCCCATCTGCGGTATGTAACTGACTATTCCGACGGTCTTGCGACTCGCCTCCCGCGCGACCTTCATGAAGTCCTTTTCCAACTCGCCCGCGTCCTGCGCGAGAACGATTCCCGCCATCGCGAAAACGACCAGGACGATCAGCGGCACACGACTCATACCATCACCCCCCAAACTGCTATTTGACCGGATCGTATCCCCCTTTGCAGAACGGGTTGCACCGCAACAGGCGGTACGCGCCGAGAAGAAGTCCTCTCACGAGGCCTTTAGCGCACAAGGCGTCCACCATGTACTGCGAGCAGGTCGGCCGGAAGCGGCAGTGGACGCCGGGCAGCCGCGAGAAAGTCGCCTGATAGAGTCGCACCATCGCTACAGCGACCCGGACAAGCGGGCCGCGGCGCGTTCCAGATGCGTCTTCGCCTCCGCGAAGTCCGCTCGTCGGCGAACGATCACCACGAGATCCAGACCCGCAACGCAAGTCTTCAGCCACCTTCGGAAGACCTCCCTCACACATCGCCTCAAGTAAGTCCTACGCACAGCGGGGCCGGACCGTTTGGAAACACGGACGCCGAGCCTCGCAAACGGCAGTCCGTTACGCACGCCGTAGAGGACGAACGGGCCGCGCTCGACACGCATTCCTTTTCGAAAAACACGTGCGAAATCCCTGTTGCGAGAAAGTCTCTGCCGCGGACGCAAGGACTCGTCGGTCCGCTCATTCCTCCGGGCGGTACACGCGTGCACGTCTGGCCGCCTTCACCACACGCCCGCTTCGCAGACATTGCGTGCATATCCGCATGCGTCGCACGCCGCCGTTCCACATCACGCGCACTTTCTGGATGTTCGGCTTGAACTTCCGTTTGGTTTTGCCCGTGACCTTGATGCCGATGCCGCCCTTCCTCTTGGGCAGACCCCTTCTCGCCACGTTATTGCCGACCCGCGTTCTCTTGCCGCACAGTTCGCAGACACGCGCCATCTCCGGAGTCCTCAGTCGCGTTCGTATGACTCAAATTCTACATGACTCTCCGCGGGCGTCAAACAAAATCCCCGGCGGCGCGGCGGTCGACCTCATTTGTCCCGAAACGCCTTCCGGAACCATCCGGGAATCGTCGGGAAGTCGCCCAGGTCCGCGAAAGCGACCCCCAAACCGCGCTCCCGACAGAAGGAGAGGACGCGCTGGAGGACTTTGTGACCCGCGAACGCGTCTCCCGAGCGCATGGAGACGAACGCGCATACGTCGCCGCGCCAGTGCGCGGAGAGCGACTGCAGTTGCGCGGCCAGCGCGTCGCGACCGCCGAAAGCCGTCGTCTTCAAGGCCACATAATCGATTCGCGCCACGAGCCCCGGCAGGCGGCGTCGCGCGTGCTCCAGCAGCGAGAGCGTCACACCGAGCCGCGCCTTCGGGAACGCGCGACGGAGACGCGCGAGCAGCGGCGCGCACGACTCCGGCGCGAGCGCGGGTCCCGGCGTCAGCAGGACGCTCGACGGCGAGCCGCCGCCGGCGCGCCTCAGAAGACTCACCAGACGCGAGAAACGCTTCCTGCACGCCCAGGCCGGAGGCTGAACCACCATGGCGAGGCGCATGTCTCCGCCCGCGGACTTTCTCAGGTCGCGCATCTTACGCGCGAGCGGCGCGTCGGCGCCCTCCCAGTTGGCGGCGGGCGTCCCGTCGCCGACGACGACGATCCACGCCCTGCGAAACATGCCCGCCATTCGTCCGAAGCGGCCGAGCGTCTCGTTCTCCAGGTCGAAAAGGAACGCCGGCTCCGCGTCCATTCTGCTGCGCGCGCCCGCCGCGTCGAGCCTGAACAGCACCCGCAGACCGCCTTCGCGCTCGACGGCCCCGACGCCGACGCAGAGGTCGGGCGAGCCGGCAAACGCGGCCCAGTCGAGCGGAGGACCGCCTTCTATGTCGACTCCCACCGTTTTTTCCGCGCCCTCAGGCGCCACGACGAGCCAGACCGCCCACTCCAGTCGCCGCTGCCCGTCGCGGGCGGGTCGCGTCTCCACGACGCCCTCCTTTTCGAAGCGGCTCATCACCTCCCGCAGCCGCCTCCGCCAGCGCCAGTCGTCGCGGGCGCGCGCGCGCCCGCCCGCGACCCTGATGGCGGAGACGCCGCTTCCCCGCGCCGCAGTCAGCCGCCCGTCGGCCCCCAGAAGCGCGCATACGCCCACGCGCATGCAGAGCCCCGCTCCCTTCCCGAGCACCACCCTGAGCGGAGACCGGTCTTCTCCGTCCGTCTCCACCTCCGACTCGAACAGACCGACTCCCTCCCTGGCCGCCACCAGTGTGACCTTCCCCGCGGCTCCGTCCCCGGCCGCCCGGCGGACGGGCAGCATGAAACGTCCCGCCGCGTCGCTCCGGGCGACCTCGCCTCCGGCCGAGAGCCACGCGCCCTCAACCGGCCTGCCTTTCTCGTCCACGACGACGCCGCGCAACTCTCCGGCGTCCGCCGCGAGCGGCAGCGCCAGTAAAAAAAGGATCGCGCGGGACATCGACACCTTCTCTTTCCCTTTTCTTATGTTCCGCCACAAACTATTATGGTCTCCGGCGACGCCGGGTTCACACGGATTCGCCGCGGCCGAGACGGAACGAGAACGTGTGGGAACGACTGATCGAGACGGCGGAAGCGACGGCGCGACACCTCAACGAAGGAGGACCGGAGCCGGAGTCGATTCCGGCCCGCACACCGCCCGATTCCGTACCCGCCGCGCTGAGGCGGCGCCTTCACGCGGCGCTCTGCGCGCTGCTCACCTGCGACCGTCGCAGCGACGCGATCTACCTCATGCTTCGCAACGGTCTGCTCGAAGCGCTGCTGCCGGAACTGGCCGCCTGCCACGGTGTGCCGCAGCCCGCCAACTACCATCCCGAAGGAGACGTTCTCCGCCACAGCGCGCTCACGCTGGAGCGGATGGGCGACTGCGGATGCGAACCGGCGTGGGCGGCGCTGCTGCACGACGTCGGCAAACCGCCGGTGTTCCGCGTGGCGGACCGGATCCGGTTCCATCGACACAACCTCGCCGCCGTTCCGCTGATAGCGGCGATAGCGAAAAGACTCGCGTTCGACCAGAGCACGACGGAGGTCTGCACTTTTGTGGCACGCGAGCACATGAGGCTGCTGGACGTGCGCCGCATGCGGCCGGGACGACTCGAACATTTCATGAGCGGACGGCACTTTCCGGCGCTCCTGCGGGTCTGGCGCGCCGACATACTCGCCTCACACGGCGACCTGCGGGACTACGAATTCGTCGCGTCCCGATACGCGGAACTCCGGAAGCGCAAGCCCCGCAAGCCGCTGGTCACAGGAGACGATCTCATCGAGATGGGCCTTACGCCGGGACCGCTGTTCGGCGTCCTGCTGGAGAGGGTCCGCTCGCTCCGCGGGTCCGGCGCCGTCTCCACCCGCGAAGACGCTCTCAGGGCCTTACGGAAGATGATCGAAGAAAACCCGGACCATTCGTGAGGCTGCCCCGCCGAATCGCAAGAATTACAGGGCTTTCGTGCGAAGCGTACGTTTAAACCCTGTGACGAACACAGGTTAACGCGACACCCTCGCGCGGTCCGCGGCTGCGCAAGCGACGGCAAGCCATGATGCCTACGCGCTTTCTGTGAGCAAACGATACAGGTTATGGCGGCGCGGCGGCTCCCGTCGGCGGTACGACAAAAGAGGCGGCTTGTTACGAAAAAGAAAATGATGGCCGCAAAGTCGGTTGGAGTGGATTTTTTCGTCTGCGGCGACCGAAGATTAGATGGAGACCGCAAGACCACATGTGCGGGGATGTTACAAAGGGAACTACAATATGTTGACGTGTGTCCAAAAATCACCATTTTTATCCCAAAAAATGCCCACTGTCGTCTTGACAGCCGTCCGCCCCGCCTCCGATAATCGCCGCGTCATTAGGACGGCCCGGTGTGAACCTGCCTTACTTCTTCGGGCGCGAGGACTCGCAGATAGACGCCAAGGGCCGTTTCGTGGTTCCGAGCCGCTTCAGGCCCCGTCAGCAGGAGCAGACCTTCTACGTTTTTCCGCTGCGGCCGGGCTGCATGGCGTTGATGACGCCTTCCGGCTTCGCGCGTTTCCTGGACGAGATGCGCAGGGCGGATCCGTCGCTTCTGCGCGGCTTTTCGGGCCTCACCTACAACGTCCGCTGCGACCAGCAGGGTCGCGTGGCGCTGCGCGAGCCGCTTTTGAGGGAGGCCGGTCTGCGACGCGGCATGAGCGTGGTCGTATGGGGCGCGCTGGACCGCGTGGAAGTGTGGGAGCCGGAGGCGTGGAGGAAGAGGAGTCCGGTGGTGGACACCGACTTTGGAGAGAGGGTTTCGAGGATAATGGACGAATCCACCAAGAAGGCTGAGAATCTCGAGGATTTGATTTAGGAGGGGCGCTTATGCCTAACCCTTATCGGGAAGTGCGCGAGGCACTGGACAAGGTCGAGTGCGAGAAAGACGACGCGGGAGAGGTGACTCTTTCGGTGCTCGGCAGTCTCAAGCGACTGCTTCACGGATTCGCGCGCGTCCGCGCCGTAGCGGAGAGGGCGCGCAGGCTCAAGTCGCTGCAGCCGGATTTTTCCGGTCCCGCCGTGAGTCCGTATGTTTTTTTGATGCTGAAGATGGCGGAGCAACGCCTGAGGGGCCGCAAAGGCCACGGTGAGGTCTACGAACTCCTCCGCCAGATAGAAGAAGGAGAAGAGGCCGCCTGATGGAAGCGCTTCACCGTCCCGTCATGTTGCGGGAGGCGCTCGAATTTCTCGATCTCGGACGGGCCCGGGTGGCCGTGGACGCGACCTGCGGCGAAGGTGGACACACCGCCGCGATGCTCGAGCGGATGAGGAGCGACGCCGTGCTGCTCGCTGTCGACAGGGATTCGGAGGTGCTGAAGGTGGCGGAGACCCGCCTCGGAGGCGATGCGCGTCTCCGTCTCCTTCAGGCATCCTACGCCGAACTTCCGCGACTGCTCGACGCGCGGCGCTTCGGTCGGGCGGACGCGTTGCTGGTGGACCTCGGCGTGGGCTCGTTTCAACTCGGCCGACCCGAGCGCGGCTTCTCGTTCGACTCGACCACACTCGACATGCGTTACGACAGGACCGGCCCCGGACCGACGGCCGCGGACTTTCTCGCCGGGGCCGCCGAGGAGGAGATAGCGCGGGTGCTGTACGAGTTCGGCGAGGAGCGTCGCTCGCGCCGCATCGCGCGCGCGATCGTCGAGCGCCGGGAGCGCTCGCGGATGGAGACCGGCGCGGAACTGGCCGCTCTGGTCCAGCGCGTTCTCGGGCGTCGCGGTCGTATCCATCCGGCCACACGCACCTTTCAGGCGCTTCGGATATTCGTCAATCGCGAACTGGAGCATCTCGAGCGGCTGCTTGAGTCGCTTCCCGACATTTTGAGCGAGGGCGGCCGGTTTGTAGCGCTCTCGTTCCATTCCATAGAGGACCGCTTGTTGAAACGTGCGCTGCGCGGGTACGCCGAATCCAAAAGGATGCGGCTGTTGACGAAGAAAGTCGTCAGGCCCACCGCCGAGGAGGTTCGCCTCAACCGGCGCGCCCGAAGTGCACGGCTGCGCGCGGCGGAGATGCTGCGATGTGGGTGATGAGGGCGTTATGCGTGCTGTCCGTACTGGTCGCCGTCGGCCTGATGGTCGTGCGCGCGCGCACCCGCATACTGACCGCAGGATACCGCGAGGCCGCACTCACCGACAGGATAGCGCGTGCGCGCGAGCAACGGTGCCGCCTGCGCATCCTCTATCAGCGGCTTATCTCTGCCGACTGCTTGCGGTCCGCTCTGGAGCGGAGCGGACGGGCGCTCAAGCCGGCCGTCCTGGCCGCCGTCGATCCGTCTCCTCAGGCCGCAACGGACGGGGAGGATGTGTGTTGTGCCGCGTCGCGTTAGGCTCGTCGCTCTTCTGCTCTGCGTCGCGTTCGCGCTGCTCGGCGTTCGTCTGTGGGGCCTCCAGATCGTCCGCGCCGCGCGCTATCGCGAGCAGGCCGACCGTCAGCATCTCGGCAAGGAACCCGTCCCGGCCCGCCGCGGAGACATCCTCGCCGCCAACGGCACCATAATCGCCCGTTCCGTCCTCTCCACCGGCGTCTTCGTGGACGCCGCCCTCGTCTCCGACGCGGCGACCGTCGTGGACACGCTCTCCCGCCTGCTCGACCTGTCGGAGTCGGCGCGGGAGAACATCCTCAAAAGGATTCGCAGACGCGAGCGCTTCATCTGGGTCAGTCGCTCCATCTCGCCGCGCCGGAAAACCATTCTCGAAGAACTGGACCTGAAAGGCGTACATTTCCTGCCGGTCTGGCGCCGCGTCTATCCTCTTGCGCGCTCGTTGTGCGACGTCACGGGCTTCTGCTCGGTCGACGGCGAGGGACTGGCCGGTCTGGAACTGGCTTTCGATAAGCGGCTGCGCGGCCGCGACGGCGAGCGTTCGTTTCATCGCGACGCTCTCGGCAAGCGGATCCACATCGAGTCCGGCTGGACCCCGCCGCGGGACGGCGACACGCTTGTGACGACCGTCGATCCGGTGATACAGCAGATCGCCGACCGCGCGATCGAGGCGGCGTTCGAGGAGCACAGGCCCGACCGGGCGGCGGCCGTCGTACTCGATCCCCGCACCGGCGCGGTACTGGCGATCGCGTCTCGTCCGGGCTACGATCCCAACCATTTCAACCGCTATCCCGCGGCCGCGCGGGTCAATCCGGTGACCGGCGTGGTTTTCGAGCCGGGCTCGACTTTCAAAGCGATAACGGCCAGCGCCCTGCTCGAGGAGCGTCTTGTGGACGTGGAGGAGGAGATTTTCTGTCACAACGGCGCCTGCGCGTTCGGTCGCCGCATACTTCACGACCACAGGGGACACGGAGTGTTGCCGTTTCGGATGGTGATAGCGAAGTCATCGAACATAGGAACCGCCAGGTGCGCCGAACGTCTGTCTCCGGAGCGGCACCATCACTATCTCGACGCCTTCGGCTTCGGCGCGAGGACCGGCATCGAGACTCCCGGCGAGGAGGCGGGCGTTCTTCGTCCGGTCGAGCGCTGGTCGAAATACTCGCAGGTCTCGCTCGCTATCGGCCAGGAGGTAGGGGTGACGGCGCTGCAGATGGTACGCGCGTTCGCCGCCATAGCCAACGGCGGATACCTTGTGCGACCGTACCTGGTGGAGCGGATAGAGTCGCCCGACGGCGCGGTCGTCTTCGAGACGCGTCCGCGCCGCCGCCGCGTCATATCCACAGAGACCAGCCGCACGATGCGCGAGATACTTTCGCTTGTGGTGGAGGAGGGAACGGCGAGGCGGGCGCGTTCCAGGTACTACCAGATAGCCGGCAAGACCGGCACGGCGCAGAAACTCGACCGCGCGACCGGCCGCTACTCGGACGAGAACTACATCGCCTCGTTCATAGGTTTCGCGCCCGCGGACGCTCCGCGCCTGGTGGTCGGCGTTTTTGTGGACACCCCCCGCGGGAGGACGCATTTCGGCGGCACGGTGGCCGCGCCGGTCGTCAAGCGGATCATGGAGCAGGCCTTGATGTATCTGGAAGTGCCGCAGTTCGAGGAGGAGAGCGATGAAAGCCCCTGACGGCGCGACCGTCACGCTCGGAGCGTTACTGAAAGGGCTCGTCGGGAAGATGTCGTCCGAGACGTCCGCGCTGCGGATCAGCGGCGTGGAGGACGACTCACGCAGGGTGACGGGAGGCGAACTGTTCGTATGCGTACGCGGCGAGAGCGCGGACGGACACGCGTTTGCGGCCGAAGCGGCGCGACGCGGCGCCGCAGCGGTGCTCGCCGAGCGCGCGGTCGCCCTGCCCCGCAATACGCCTGTCGTCACGGTTCCGGACACACGGGTTCTGCTGCCGACGCTGGCGGCGCGCTTCTACGGCGACCCGTCGAAGCGGCTCCGCGTGATCGGCGTCACGGGCACCGCCGGCAAGACGACCACCGTTTACATTCTACGCCACGTTCTGTCGGCCTGCGGCGTCAGGACCGCGATGCTCGGCACCGTCGTTTACGACACTCACGCCTGCGTGTATCCTGCGCCCAACACCACTCCCGGCGTGCTTCTGCTCAACCGTCTGCTGCGCGAGTCGCTCGACGCCGGCTGTTCGGCGTGCGCGATGGAGGTCTCCAGCCACGCCCTCGTCCAGGGCAGGACGTCCGGCGTTCGTTTCCACAGCGGCGTACTCACCTCGCTCGCCAGCGACCATCTGGACTACCACGGCGACGCGGCCTCATACAGGGCCGCCAAGCGAAGGCTGTTCGAGCCGGAGAGCACCCGTTCGCTCGCGGTGCTCAACGCGGCCGCGCCGCACCGGCGCGAGTTCGAGCGCGTCGCGTCCGCGCCGGTCGTCACGTATCTGGTGGATGTGGAGGAGTCGGGTCGGGCGTGTCGGGACGCGCTGGTGCGCGCGCGTGTGCGCGCGCGCGACACGCGTCGCAGCGAAGGCGTCGTGCTGCTCGCGGGCGAGGAGATACCTTTTGATCTGCCGATGCCCGGCCTGCACAACGTCGAGAACGCGCTGGCCGCTCTTTGTGTGGCGCATTTCGGATTCGGTCTCGACACGCGCGAGGCCGCGGACGCTCTTGCGGACTTCGACGGCGTGCCGGGCAGACTCGAACGCGTGACGCCGGACGATCATCCGTTCGATCTGTTCGTGGACTTCGCGCACACCGAGAACGCTCTCGAAGCGGCGCTGAGCGCGCTTCGACCGCTGGTCCGCGGACGCCTCATAGCGGTCTTCGGCTGCGGCGGAGACAGAGACAGAAGCAAGCGCTCGAAGATGGGAGCGGTCGCCGAAAGGCTGGCCGATTTTTCGATAATCACCTCCGACAATCCCAGAAGCGAAAAACCGGAGCGGATAATCGCCGAAATATTGGAGGGGATGCGCGGGAAGGACCGCCTTCGCGTCGAGGTCGATCGCCGCGCGGCGATCGAAGCGGCGCTTCGGGCGGCGCGGTCCGACGACGTCATCCTCGTCGCGGGCAAGGGACACGAAAGCGTGCAGATATTCTCCGACAGGATCGAAGAGTTCGACGACAGGCAGGTGGTGAAGGAACTCTTGAATGGAGCGGCCTGAGAGCGTTTTTCGGCTGGGCGAGGCGGCGCGATGGCTCCGCTGCGCCGTAGACCCGCGACACGCCGGACTCCGGATAAGACGCGTCGTCACCGACAGTCGCGGCGACTGTCGCGACGCGCTTTTCGTCGGCATACGCGGCGAGAGATTCGACGGCGGCGCCTTCGCCGAAGAAGCGTTCCGGCGCGGCGCGCTCGCCGCGGTGCTGGAGAAGCCGCGCGCCGCGCGCGCGCGCGGGCCCGTGCTGAGGGTCGCCGACGCCCGTGTGGCGCTGGCGGTGCTCGCGCGATGCCGGCTGGAGCGCATGCGCGCGAAGGTCGTGGCCGTCACCGGCTCCTGCGGCAAGACCACCACACGTGAGATGACGCGTCTGATGCTCGCCGGCCGCTACCGCGTGCACGCCGCGCCGGAGTCGTTCAACAACGACATAGGCGTGCCGCTGACGCTGCTGTCGGCGCCGCGCGGGACGGAAGTGATGCTGGTGGAGTTCGGCACCAACTCCCGGGGCGAGATTTCTCTTCTTTGCAAGATAGCGCCGCCGCACGTCGCGGTGATAACGCAGATCGCGCCGGCGCACATCGGTCGTCTCGGCTCCATGACGGCGATATGGGAGGAGAAGTGCGACGTGATGCGCGGCGCGCGCGCGCACGCGACCGGCGTTTTGAACGTGGCCGCGTGGAGGCACCAGGAAGTGCCGCCGCCGCCCGGCGGCGGACTGCTGCGCACGGGACTGACCGCGGCGGCGGACCTGAGAGCCGAGATCGTCGGTCTGGACGGCGCGCGGCTCCGCTTCAGAGTGGGAGGTCACGAAGGCGCGCTGGTGCCGCCGGCCAGGCATCTTGTGGAGTGCGCGCTCTGCGCCCTGGGCGTCGCCGAGACGCTGGGCGTCGAGCGCGGCGAGGCGCTCGAGGCGCTGTCGAAATTCGTGCCGCCGAAGATGCGGCTGCGTCCCAAACTGCTCGACGGAATACTGATGGTGAACGACGCCTACAACGCCAATCCCGCGTCGGTGAAGGCCGCCGCGCGCTTCCTCGCGGACCTGCCGGTGCGCGGACGTCGCGTGATGGTGCTGGGCGAGATGCGCGAGTTGGGCGGGTACTCCGAAGAACTGCATCGGGAGGTGGGCGCGTTCGTCGCCGAATGTGTGGACACGTTGATCTGCGTGGGAGCGGCCGCGGCCGCGGCCGGCGCCGAAGCCCAGCGACGCGGCGCGACGGTGTTCGTGCGCGACGATCCGGAGGAGGTCGGAGTTTTTCTGAGCGGGATGCTGCGGCCGGGAGACGCGGTGCTGCTCAAGGCGAGTCGAGCGATGAGGCTCGAACGGACGGCGGCGCTTCTGGAGAAGGCGCGGCCGCGCAGGAGAAGAAAAGGAAAGAACATGAGAACGGCCTGAAGGAGGGCGCGTATGCTGCGCTGGCTGGCGACGGACGGTGGGGCTCTCAACGTTCTGCGCTACATCACGTTCCGTGCGGCCTGCGCGGCCGGTTTCGCTTTTCTGCTCTCCGTCGTCTTCGGGCCGCGCCTGATACGATACCTGCAGAGGAAGCGACTCGGCGAGGACACCACCAAGAGCGACTCGGAGAAGTTGAACGAGTTGCACGGCACCAAACGCGGCACCCCCACCATGGGCGGACTCATGCTGCTCGCCGCGGTACTGGCGTCGTCCGCCCTGTTCGCCGCGGCGAACGTACTGGTGCTGCTGGCGACCGGCGCGATGCTGGGCATGGGTCTGATAGGCGCGGTCGACGACTGGGTCAAACTGCGGACGCGCAAGAAGGGTCTCAGCGGCCGCAGGAAGTTCGCCCTGCAGTGGGCCGTGGCGCTGTGCGTGGGTCTGGCCATGCACGCGCATTTCAGCGGGCCCTGCAGCGTACAGTCGGCGCCGGGATGCGGAAGCGGAGCCACGGCCGTCCTGGAGGCGGCGGAGCGCCAGACGCAGGACGACGACGGACCTGCGGGGACCGCGTTGTACTTTCCGTTTCTGAAGCACGCGGTCTGGCAGATGGGTCTGGTGTTCGTGCTGTTCGCGGCGCTGGTGATAGTGGCCGCGTCGAACGCCGTGAACCTGACCGACGGACTCGACGGTCTGGCGGCGGGATGCGGAGTCTTCGTTGCGGGCGCGCTCGCGATAGCGTCGTATGTGGTGGGCCGCGCCGACACTTCCTCCTATCTGCTGCTGCCGTACGTCAACGGCGCGGGCGAGTTGAGCGTGGTCTGCGCGGCGCTTCTCGGAGCGCTGCTCGGCTTCCTCTGGTTCAACTGCTATCCCGCTCAGGTGTTCATGGGCGACACCGGCGCGCTGGCGCTCGGCGGAGGCTTCGGCACGATCGCCTTGGCGACCAAGCAGGAATTTCTGCTGCTGATGGCCGGCGGAATATTCGTAGTGGAGACGCTGAGCGTGATTCTGCAGGTGGCCGGTTTCCGGCTCACCGGCCGTCGCATATTGCGCATAGCGCCCCTGCATCACCATTTCGAGTTCGCGGGCCAGCACGAGAACCGCGTCACCACCAGGCTGTGGATAGTGGCCGCGTTTCTGGCGCTGTTCGCGCTGACCACGCTGAAGTTACGATGACGAAAGAGGCATGACGTGATCGACCGCGAGGTGAAGGTTTTATCCGTGGTAGTGGCGGCGCTGCTCGCCGTGGGCGTGGTGATGGCGTATTCGGTGAGCGCGCCTTCTGCGCGGACGCTTTCGACCTCCGCGAAGTTCGGCCGCCACTTATTGTATCTCGCGTTTGCGTTGAGCGCGGCGTGGGGCGTATGGGTCTGCGGCGCGCGACGCCTGCTCGCGGCGACGCCGTATGTGGTCGGCGTGGTGGCGTTTCTGCTGCTTCTGTGTTACGTTCCGCCGCTGGGCAGGCGCATACGCGGCGCGGCGCGATGGCTCGCGGTGGGTCCGCTTCACCTGCAGCCGTCGGAGATGGCGAAGATCGCCGCTGTGCTGGTCGCCGCGCGTTTCGCCGCGCTTCGCGGCGACGCCGACTTACGCAAACTACTGCTGCGCGGGTTCGCGCCGATCGCGGTTCTGGTCGCGCTCATCCTCGCCGAGCCCGACTTCGGCACGGCGGTGTTCGTCTCCGGCGCGGCCGCGGTCCTGTTGTTCGTTGCGGGCGCGCGCGCGCGACATCTCGCTCTCACTTTCGGCGTCGCCTGTCTTCTTACGCTTCCCGTGGCGGCGCTCAAGTTCGGTCACGTCCGCCGGCGCGTGGCGCTGTTCATGAATCCCGGCAGCGACGGGCGGGGCAAAGGCTATCAGATAAGACAGTCGCTCATAGCGATAGGCTCCGGCGGCGTCGCGGGTCGCGGAATGGGGGCCAGTCGACAGAAATTGATGTTTCTGCCGGACAGGGACACCGACTTCATATTCGCCATATACGCGGAGGAGACCGGCTTTCTGGGAACGATGACGATTCTCGTGCTGTTCGCGGCGTATGTGGTGCTGGGCAGCCGTATCGCGCTGGCGACGGACGATCCGAGCATGCGCGTGCTCGCCTTCGGCGCCGCTTTCATGCCGGCCGCGCAGGCTTTTCTCAACATCGCCGTCGTCACGGCGGTCCTGCCGACGAAGGGAATCTCGTTGCCGTTCATCTCGTTCGGCGGATCTTCGTTGCTGGTCTGCTGCGCATGGTTCGCTCTGCTGGCGTCGGTGGCATACGGAGGGGAAGGAACGTGCGGATTCTGGTCGCAGCCGGCGGAACGGGCGGTCACGTAACGCCCGCGCTGGCGGTCGTCGCGGAACTGAAACGAATCGTGTCCGAACTCGACGTACGTTTCGTCTGCGGATCCCGTCGAGCGGAACTTGCGGCGCTGCGCGGACTCGATCCGCTTGCGCTGCCGATGCGGACGAGTCGCGGCGTCGGGAGGCTGCTCGATTTCGCGCGTGCCGCCGGCTCGTCCGCTCTGCTTCGCGCCGTCGCGCGCGCGCGGGCCGTGCTGACCACCGGCGGCTACACCGCCGTGCCGGCCGCCGCGCTCGCCGTGCTGATGCGGCGACCGCTGATCGTGATAGAGGTCAACGCCTATCCCGGCCGCTTCTGTCGCGTCTTCGGACGTCTCGCCAGAGTGGTGCTCGGCGGATGGGACACGCTCGAAAAGCATCTTCAAAAGACCTGTTCTCTGCGGATAGTCGGCGTTCCTGTGAGAGCCGACCTGAGGAGGCTGGACAAGGAGGAGGCGCGCGCGGCCCTCGGCGTGCCGCGCGAGGCGCGAACGCTGCTGCTGCTCGGAGGCAGTCAGGGCGCCGCCGCGCTCAACCTGTTCATCGCGGAAAACATCGCCCGTCTCGCCGGGTCCCTGCGGGGCGGCCTCGATTCGAAGCCGCTGCACCTGCTCGGCCTGACCGGCGGCAAGCACGAGGCGGAACTGGAAGCGGCCTGTCGCGCCGCGGGCGTCGGCGCCACGCTCCTCCATCGCAGCGACGATGTGGGACTGTTCTACTCGGCCGCGGACGTCGCCGTCTCGCGCGCCGGCGCGTCCACCTGCGCCGAACTGCTCCACTACGGACTTCCGGCGCTGCTGGTGCCTCTGCCGGGCGCGGCCGACGACCATCAGAGCCACAACGCGCGCGCGACGGTCGCGGTCGGCGGCGGCGTATGGCTGCCGCAGCGGAGGCTGCGAAAGGAGGGTGTCGAGGTGCTGAGGAGACTTATTTTGCGTTCGCCGGGCGGCTTTGGGCGAAAAAGCGGATCGGCGTTAAAGGCGGCGCTCGTCGTGGCCGAAATTTTGAATGGAAGCGGCGTTGGAGGAAGACCGTATGACCAAGTCGGCGAAGTTCTTGCTCATCGGCGCGCTGGCCGTTCTCTTCTCGGTCGCCGTGCTTCTTGAGAGCGGCGGAGACGGCGAGAGCGGAAAGTCACTCGCCATGAAGAGAGGCGGCGCAGGAGAAGGCGGGTCCGTCGTGTCCCCCGGAATAAGCAGGGTCTGCACACAGGTGGTCGAGCCTCCGGGTCGACCGACCGACGCGGTCGCCGAGGTATCGCTGAGTCCGGCGCCCCTGCCGGAAAGCGTGGAAGAGATGGTCGGACGAATGGAGCCGCCGACGCCGGAAGTCCCGGGCGAAGCCGACCGACAGGACGGGAGAGTCGCCGAGACGTCGACGACCGCCCCCGAGGACAGCGGCGGACCTGCGACGACGTCCGCGCCGAAGACGCCTGAGATCTACGTTTCTGAGAAAGGCGACACTTTCTGGCGCATAGCCAAGCGCTTCTGGAACCGCGGAAGTGAGTGGCGCACCATCTGGGAAGCCAATCGCGACGTCTGTCCCAATCCGGATGAGTTGCGCGAAGGTATGAAAATCGTCATTCCGCCGAGGAGACGTAAAGAAACCGCCAGGAGCAACGCGGGCGCCGGTCGCCGACCCGCCGCCGACACCACCTTGAGGCCCACGCCCGGCAAGTTCTACGTGACCCGCAAAGGCGACATGCTGAGCACCATTTCGAAGACGGCTTACGGTCGCGCGAGTCTCTGGCGGAAGATCCTTGAGGCGAATCAGGACGTGCTGATCGACGAGTATCACCTGGTTCCGGGGATGAAGATTTTCGTTCCGACGCTGGAGGAAGGACGTTGACGACGGCCGCGACCGAGAAGCGCGTCGCGAAAGACATTCCCACATGGAAGGCGAAGATGCGCGGCGTCGACGATCGCCGGACCTCCGGAGGCGCCGTTGCGCCGCGTCGCATAAAGTCTTCGTTTTCTTCGCGTTTCGCGCCGCTGCTGCTCGGCAGACGACGCCTGGTGCCGCGTCCGTACGCGGAAACGCCCGCGGGACTCGCGGTGGTGGTCGTCCTCGCGTTGCTCGCCGCTTTCGCACTGACGCTGCTGGTGAACTGATTGAGGAGGGGGGAACATGCTGCCGGAGACGCCGGCGAGGATCCACATGGTGGGGATCGGGGGCAGCGGCATGTCGAAACTGGCGACGCTGCTGTCGGACTGGGGCTACGTAGTGACGGGCAGCGACGCGCACGAGTCACCCGTGATGGGAGTGTTGGAGGCGCGGGGAATACAGATCGCTTCCGGCGCCGCCGGAGTCGAGACATGCTCCGACGCCGCGCTGGTCGTCCGCTCGGCGGCGGTGCCGGACGACGACGCCGAAGTGGCCGCGGCGCGCGCGCGCGGCGTACCGGTGATCAAGTACGCCGAGGCGCTGGGAGAGGCGACGCGGCTGCTGCCGACGGTCGCGGTGG
The DNA here is from genome assembly GCA_964412125.1 of uncultured Planctomycetota bacterium. Classification (GTDB taxonomy): domain Bacteria; phylum Planctomycetota; class SKW154; order SKW154; family SKW154; genus CAYPNR01. The sequence goes on from CAYPNR010000014.1 coordinate 18,384, forward strand.
CAGGCGCCCACGGCAAGAGTTCCACCGCCGCCATGATCACCAAGGTTCTGGTGGACGGCCACTTTCGTCCGGCCTTCGTCATCGGCGCGGACGTGCCGCAGTTGGACGGCCTGCGACGGCCGCGGACGGCTTCGTTCCTGGTGGTGGAGGCATGCGAGTACGATCGCTCGTTTCACAGACTGGCGCCGCGGTTCGCGGCCATAACCAACGTCGAACCGGACCACCTGGACTGCTACGGCTCCTCGAAGGCGTTGACGGCGGCGTACGCGCGTTTCGCATCCTCGCTGCCGACCGACGGATTTCTGGTGGCCAACGCGGACTGCTCGCTCAGCCGGCGTGTCGCGCGCGCGGCGCGTTGCCGTCTGATCACCTTCGGTCGTAATCCGCGGGCGGATTATCGCATTCTGTCGATGAGCAGCGGCGCGCAGGCCGTCATGGAACTGGCGGACAGGAGCGGGACGTACACTCTTCGGCTGCCGCTGATGGGGCGCCACAACGCGTTCAACGCGGCCTGCGCCTTCGCGGTCTGCCACTCCCTCGGCGTCGCCGCGCACACGATCCGCGCGGCGCTGGAGACCTTCACGGGCGCCGCAAGACGCCTGCAGACCATCCTGTCGCGACCCGTGAGCGTCATAGACGATTACGCGCATCATCCGACCGAGATCGAGGCGGTCGTCGACGCGGTCACCGCCCGTCACGGACGTCGCAGCGTCTTCGTGTTCCAGCCGCATCAGCACACGCGTCTGCTCGACTTCTTCAACGAGTTCGTCGACGCGCTGGCCGGGGCGCCCGAGAGCGTCGTTCTGCCGGTCTACTCGGTACGCGAGTCGGAACGGGCGCGACGCGCCGTCAATCACACGGCGCTCGCCGCGGCCGTCGTCTCACGCGGCGCGAACTGTCACGCCGCGGCCTCCGACGACGACGCGCTGGAGTATCTCAAACAGAGACTTCCGTACTACAAAGCGATATGTTTCATGGGCGCCGGCGACGTCTGGCGTCTCGCTTACAGGCTTCGCGCGGCGCTCCTGCCGACCGCGCCGGAGATCAAGCCGCGTCGTCCGGAAAGGGTCTCCCATGCCGGATAACATCTTCTGCGCGGCGCAGACCGTCGCCCTGGCGGAGATGACCACCATGGGCGTCGGCGGAAGCGCTTCGCGTTTCTATCAGCCGCGGACCGTGGACTCGCTGCGGACGCTGGTGGCGAGGCTGCACGCCGACGGCGAGCGACCGTTCTTCTTGGGCGCCGGCTCCAACACGGTCTGTCGCTCCGGCGAAATCGACCGCCCTGTGGTCTCGTTACGCGCCCTGAAGCGCAGCGAACTGCGCGGCGAGACGCTTTACGTGCAGGCCGGAGTCATGCTGCTGCCGCTGGTGCGCCGCACCGCGGAAGAGGGACTCTCCGGACTCGAGCCGCTGGTCGGCATACCCGGCTCGATCGGCGGAGCGATAGCGATGAACGCCGGCGGCCGACACGGCACGATACGCGACCTGATCGAAGAAGTGGAGTTCGTCGAGCCGAACGGCCGACTGGTACGGCGGCCGCGCGGGGAACTGAACTTCTCGTACAGGCGAGGGCCGCAAAGCGACGCCGAAGTGATAGTCGGCGCGCGTCTCCGACTGGCGCGGGAGCGACCCGAGGCTGTTCTGGAGCGGATGCGGCGGATACTGCGCGAGAAGGTTTCGCGCCAGCCGCTGGCGGCGCGCTCCGCGGGCTGCGTTTTCCGCAACCCGCCGGGCGCGTCGGCCGGCTATCTGATCGAGCGGGTCGGCCTGCGCGGCCACCGTCTCGGCGGAGCGCGTTTTTCGGAGAGGCACGCGAACTTCATCGTCAACGCCGGAGGCGCCACGTTCGACCAGGTCGTCGAACTGATGCGCCTGGCCGCGCGACGCGTGCTCGACGCCTTCGGCGTGACGCTCGAACCGGAGATAACGATACTCTGATCGGAGAGGGGTGATGGAGAAGGAGATGGTGATAGGGGTGTTGATGGGCGGTCCGTCCGAGGAGCGCGAAGTCTCCATCAAGAGCGGCCGCGCCGTCGCCGAAGCGCTGAGAAAAGCCGGGCTTCGCGTAGAGGAGATACTGCTTGCGGGACGCGACCTGCGCGAACTGGACGGACGCCGGATCGACATCGCGTTCATCGCCATGCACGGCGAATTCGGCGAGGACGGCACACTCGCGCGCCTGCTGGAGGAACGCGGAATACCGTACACGGGCAGCGATCCCGACGCGAGTCGACTCGCGATGGACAAGATCGCGGCGAAACGAGCCTTCGAGGCTTTCGGCATACCGACGCCGCCCTACATCGTGGTGAACGGAACGCTCGATCCGTGGGAGGCGGACTGGTTCGTGCACACCGAACTCGACGGCTATCCCGTCGTGGTGAAGCCGGCGTCGAACGGCTCGTCGATAGGAATCTCGATAGTGGACACCAGAGACGGACTGCGTCACGCCATCGGTGCGGCGCTCGCCCACGATCGACGCGTGCTGATAGAGAGGTACATCGCCGGTCGCGAACTCACCTGCGGCGTCATCGAGAACCGTCCACTGCCGCTGGTGGAGATGCGACCCTCACGAAGGTTTTTCGACTATCGCGCGAAGTATCAGGATCAGGGCACGATCTACAGCGTCGCTCCGCGGATGGACCCGCGGCTGTATCGGCTCTGTCAGGAAGCCGCGCTGTGCGCGCACATCGCGGTGGGCGCGCGCGACTTCTCGCGTGTGGACCTGATTCTCTCCGGCAGAAAGCCTTTCATTCTCGAGGTGAACACGATACCCGGCCTCACGGAGCGCTCTCTTCTGCCGAAGGCGGCCGCGTCCGTCGGCATGGACTTTGTGAGCCTCTGCAAGCGCATGGTGGAGATGGCCGCGAAACGCTCAAAGCGTCTTGAAAGGACCGCATGAGACGAAAAAGCGACGAGAAAGAGGGCGAAAGCGAAGAGACATCGGAGCGCGGCTTCTATCTGGCGCTCGGCGCTCTGGTGCTGCTCGGCGTTTCGGTCTGGCTGTGCGTACGCGCGCACAGGCGAAGCGACGCGCCCGTCGCGCTGGTCGCGGCAAGCGCCGCTCTCGAACTGCGCGTGACGCGTCCCGTCGGCTGGGAGGACGAGATAAGTCGCGCCGTCAAATCGTCTCTGCCGGAGAAACTGTTTGTGGTGCCGGGTCCGCCGGAGAACCTCGAGCGGCTCGCGCGCGAGTTCACGCGTTGCGGCTGGGTGGAGGGGGTGCGCTCGATAGCGCTTCGCGGAGACAGGCTGCGCGTGGAGTTGTGCCTGAGACAGCCATACGCTTTCGTGCAGCGGGCCGGAAAATGCATACTGGTGGACGCGGAGGCCCGGCTTCTGCCGTTCTCATGCGGCGTCGAGGAGGCGCTGAAACGCGGACTTCCCGTAGTACGCGCGAAAGGCGTGCGAAGATGGGAGCGCCCGGCGATGAGTCTCGTCGGGGTGCTGCATGAGAACGAACGCCTTCTCGAGCGGTACGGCGTGCGGGTGGTTTACATAGACGCCTCCGGCGGCGGTCGTTATAATCTCGTTTCGGCCGACGGACGGATTTTCGAGTGGGGATATCCGCCGGAGGGCTCCCGTGTGCCGTATCTGTCGGTACGCGAGAAACTGGGCAACATGGAACTGGTCTTGAAGAATCCGTTATGGCGGAAGACGTCCGAAGCGGTGCTGTGGACGAGGCCCGCGCTTCGAGCGCGACGCGATGCGCATTAGCGCTGGCGGCGGCGCCGCTTCTGGTGTGTGCGGCTTTTTCCGCCGCGCCGGAAAACCTGCCGATCGTCCTTTTCGTCACCGAGACGGCGTGTCTCTTTCTCGCGCCGGCGTTCTTTCCGCGTCTGAATCCGTACGCCGCCTTCGTCGTCGTCCTGCCGCTGTCGCCGGCGCTGGTGCTGGCGGCGCAGGCGACCTCGATCGCGTCGGTCGCGGCCGCGCAGGTCCTGCTGTCGATCGCAGGCTTTTTCTTCCTTCGCGCCGGTCGTTCCCTTTCGCGTCGCTTTCCCGCGGCGTTCTGGACGTGTGTTCTTTCCGCGGCGCTCGCCGCCCCGCTCGCCTCACGTCTTTTGATTTCGTTCGGCAAGGCGGTAAGAATCGAACTGGTTTCGCCTTTTACATGGCCCATCGAAGCGCTGGCCGGTCGCTTTCCCGCGCCGGTGATCGCCTGCGCCGCGCTGGCCGTTCTGTCGCTGCTGCTGGAGCGCATCGATCGTGGAGCACCGGCGGATATACCGGCGTGAGTTCGACGAACGCGTCCATCTGTGGCGTCTCGACAACGGCCTGACCGCCGTTCTGGTGCGGCGGCCCGCCTACGCGCACTCGGCCGCGCTGATCGTCTTCCGCTTCGGCGCGGTGGACCTTCGCGTCGCGCTGGACGGTCGCAGGTTCTCCATGCCGGCCGGCACCGCGCACATGCTCGAGCATCTCTCGTTCGAGCGTCCCGAGGGCTGTCTTTTCGACGCATTTTCGCCGCTCGGCGCCAACGCCAACGCCTACACTTCGTCCACCACCACCGGCTATCATTTCACATGCACCCGCAACTTTCGTCGCGCTCTTGCTCTGCTGCTGAAGGCGGTTCGCGTCTTCGCCGCGCCGGTCGAGACGCTGCGTCGCGAGCGGGTCGTGGTGACGCGCGAACTCGAACTCTCGCGCCAGGATCCCGACTGGCTGCTGCATAAGGGTCTCATGGAGGCGCTCTACGTCCGCCATCCCGCGCGGCTGGACATCGCCGGAACGCCGGAGTCGGTACGGAAGATCCGCCGTTCGACGCTCGCGCGCGCGCACGAAGCGTTCTACAGGCCCGACAACGCGATACTGGCCGCGGTCGGCGGCGTTCCGCCGCGGAAGTTCATCGAGACGGTCATCGAGGCCGCGGGCGACTGGAAGGCGTCCGGACCGCGACCGCGGCGGATCGTCTCACGAGAGCCGCGGAAGGTCGGCAAGCGTCGCGTCGGCCTGCGCGCCCCGCGAATGGCGCGACACAAATTCGCCGTCGCCTTCAAAGACTCGCCGCCGCGCGGAGGCGAAGCGTTCGTCCGACACGTACTCGCCGCCGAACTCGCCTGCGCCGCCGCGCTCGGTCCGTCCACCGACGACTATCTGCGCCTGTATCGGCGACGACTCGTGGACGAGACCTTCGGCATACATTACAGCGCCGAGCCGACCTTCGGCCACGCGATCTTCGGCGGCGACAGCGACGATCCGTCGCGAAGCGCGCGCGCCGTCGTCGACGCGGTTCGACGAAAACTGCGCGACGGATTCGACACGGACACCTTCGAGCGGATGCGCAGAAGAGTACTGGGAGCGCTGCTGCTCCGCCTGAACTCGCTGGAGTCGACCGCCTCCATGCTCGCCGACGGACTGCTGGTCGATCACTTCTATCTGGACACGCCGAGGATGATCGAGACGCTGACGCCCGGGTTCGTTCTGTCGGTGGCGCGTTCCTTCATCCGCGAAGACCGGATGTCGATCTGCACGGTCTCCCCGGCCGGGGAATGAGCGTCGTCAGCGGCCGAGCAGCGACTCCAGCATCAGCAGGCAGGCGGCGGTGGAGTAGACGCGACCGCCGACCATTCCCCACTTGCCGACCGGGTCCCAGGAGCCCCGGAGGCATCCGTTTCCGTTCTGATGCGCGAGGAGGAGATCCACCAGAGTGGCGCGCCAGCGCCCGAACGCCTCGCTGTCCGGCACCGCCGCCGGACCTTCGGCGCCCGCCGCGGCGAGCGCCTCGGCGGCGTGCAGCCAGTAATACATGTCCACCTTCAGGCGCTTCTCGTCCCACTCCGGTCGGTTGCGGAGAACCAACTGCAGCGACTTCCGCAGTCCGGCCTCGTTCGTTTTTCTTCCCGCGGAGAGTTGCGCGGCCAGCGCCGCCGCGGTCATCGCGGGCAACTTCGCGTACTTCTCGTTGACGCCCATGATCACCGCGCCGCTGTCGCCGCGGTGCCGGTACCCCACGCGACCCGAGCCCGGATCGAGCACGCGGTCGAGCCACGCGAACGCGCCGGCGAAGGTCGACTTCGGCACGGCGACGCCCGCGGCTTCGGCCGCGGCCAGCGCCTTCACCGCCCACGCCGTCAGACTCGTGTCGCTGCCCCCCGCGGAAGGAACGTACGACCAGCCGACGCCCGGGCTTCGCGCCTCGATCAGCCTGCGTACCGCTTTTTTCATCTTCGCGCCGCCGTCTTCGCCGTCCAGCACGCCGGCCTTCGCCGCCCTGCAGAGCGCAAGCGTCGCTATGACGTGGTTGTACATCCACACGCCCACGCCGGATTTCTTGCCTATCCAGCCGCCTCCGTCCTGCCGCCCGAGAAGCCACGTCGTCGCGCGCGCGGCCGCGGGCCTCCATTTCTTCCCGTCCGCGCAGCCCCGCGAGCCGAGCAGCGCCAGAAGCGCCAGCGCGGTCACGCCCTCGTCGAAGTCGCCCACAGTGGTCCCCGCCGGACACATTCCTCCGCCCCGGCAGTTCTTCGTGAATCCGTCCATGTCCCAGCGCCCGTCGTCGCTCTGGTGGCGCAGCAGCCAGTCGACGCCCTCCACGACCGCCTTCTTCACGGCCCTGGAGTCCCAGCCGCCGAGAAGCATAAGCAACCGTCGCGCGCGAAGTTTCGCCTCGGCGTTGCCGCCGGCCGCGACCTTGACGAGCGCCGGTATCGCGGCGGATCCCGCCTTCAAAAGTTCCTTCTCCGCCGCCTCGCGACTCTTGTAGTCCTCGTCGCCCAGCCGCCCCGCGAGCCGCTCCAGTCTCGAAACGTCGTCGCCGGCGGGACCCTTCTCCTGCGCGGCGACCGTCGCGCAGACGAGCAGCGCCGTCAAAAACGCCGGCGTCGCCTTCATAAGAGCCCGGCGACGTTCCTCATCGACCGATGTCGTTCGCGCTTCACTCATCGTGTTCTTCCTCAAGTCGTTCTCCGGCGAGTATTTCGCGCAGCAGATGCTTGCGCACCTTCGCGGTCGCCGTCTTCGGCAACCCGCGCATGAATTTTATCACCTTCGGCACTTTGTAGTCGGCCAGGCGCTTTTTCAGTCGCGCTTTCAGATCGGACTCCGTCACGGCGACGTCCTCTTTCGGAACCACCGCCGCCGCGACCGTCTCGCCTCCTGCGTCGTCGGAGAGTCCCACCACCGCGCACTCCGAAACGCCCGGCAGCAGCATGAGCGCGCGCTCGACCTCCGGCGGATACACTTTCAGCCCCTTGATCGAGATCATCTCCTTCTTGCGACCGACGATTCGAACGCAGCCGTCTGCGTCCAGCGTCGCCAGATCGCCGGTGTGCAGCCAGCCGTTCCGCAGCGCCCGAGCGGTCTCCTCCGGCCGATCCAGGTATCCGGCCATCACGTTGGGGCCGCGCACCGCCAGTTCGCCGACCTCGCCCGGGGGCAGCGCTTCGCCGCGATCGTCGACCACGCGCACCTCGACGCCGGGCAGCGGCGGTCCCACCGAGCCCGGCTTGCGCGGACCGTCGAGCGGCGTGAAGCAGACCACCGGCGCGGCCTCCGTCAGGCCGTAACCCTCAAGCAGCGGCACGCCGAAGCGACGCTCGAAGCGCCGTTGCACCTGCGGGCAGAGCGCCTCGGCCCCGGAGATGGCGAAACGGAGCCGGCACAGCAGCCGAAACAACAGCCGCCTGACAAACGAAGGCCGCGGCGCGTCCGCCATCGCGCGATATATCTGCGGAACGCCGACGAAAACCGTCACACGCGACCCGATCAACGCCTTCATCACACGCGAAAACGGTCGCACGCCCGGCACCAGCGTGACGGCGACCCCGGCCGCCAGCGGCAGCAGCATACAAACGGTGAACGGAAAGACATGCGCGAGAGGAAGCACGCACAGGAAGTTCTCGCGCGGCTTCAGCGGCATCACCCGCAGACAGGAACGAACGTTGGAGAGAAGATTGCCGTGCGTCAGACGCACGCCTTTCGGCCGGCCGGTCGTGCCGCTGGTGTAGGAGAGCAGAGCCACTTCGTCCTCGGAGGTCTCCACGGGCGCGACGCGCGGCGCGCGCGACAGCGACGGACGCCAGTCCTCGCCGGAGTCGCCGCCGTCGACGTCGAACACGCGCGTCCCCGACCCGGCCGCGACGCGCGACGCGTGCCGCGTGCCGCGCTCGACCAGCAGCACGTCGGCGGCGCAGTCCCGGATTATGAACTCCACCTCCTCCTCCGCCAGACGCACGTTCAGCGGCACCACCTGCGCGCCGAGCGCCAGCGTTCCGAGTGAGGCCTCCACGAACTCAGGGCGGTTGCTCAACATCAGGACCACTCTGCCGCCGCGACCGACGCCCGCGGCGCGAAGCGCGCCCGCGGCGCAGGCGATCCGCTCCGCCAGTTCGCCGCGACGCACGACGCGACCGTCGTAGTGAAGCGCCGGGCGACGCGGGCGCTCCGCCGTCACCTTCAAAATCTCGTCCGCGATCGAGCCCATGCGTCCGTCGCCCAATCCGATTGTTCCGATAACATATCGTCCCCGCGCGCGCGCGGCAAATCTTATTCCCGAGGCGCGTCGCGGCCGCGCCGTAAAAAAACCGACCCCGGTCCCGCGCCGGGGTCGGTCCGAAATCGCCCGTAAAACGGCTCACTTGCCCTCCGTCTCCTTCTTCTCCTCTTTCTTCTTGTCGTACTTCACGCCGAGTTTCTCCGACGCCTTCCTGCGCACCATGTCGACGATGCTGCCGTCCAGCGTCCGTTTGCCCGCTTCTTCGTACTCCTTGCGGCGCTCGTACATCCCTTTCAACTCCGATTTCCAGTCTTTCTTCTTCGCGAAACTCTCCGGCAGGTCCTCGGCCTTCACGTCGTCCAACTTCTTCTCGCCCTTCACCAGTTCGTCCAGAAGCCCCGTCAGTTTCTTGTAGTCCGCCACCTCCTTCTTGTAGCGCGCGTAGTCATCCGCCATCTTCGCCAGTTCCTTCTTCCACTCCTTCTCTTCCTTCTTGGCGGTCATGTACTTCGGCAGATCGTCGGCCTTGACGTCTTCGATCTTCCTGTCGCCGGCGACTATGGCCTCGAGCAACTTCAAGAGTTTCGGATCCGCGCCGGGGGCTTCTTCGTCGCAACTCTCCTTCATGGCCCTGGCCAACTTCGCTTCGCCGGGAGCCGCGGGAGCGCCGGCCTTGCGCCGCCGCCCGAATGCACCGCCGCGACCGCCGCCCATGAAGCCCGGACGACGCGGCATGCCCGCGACCGCCGCGACGCGGGACCTGCCGCCTATCAATACGAACTTGCCCTCGGCCGCCTTCGCTATCTTCCGCCAGTGGTCCTCGTTCCAGCCGCCGTAACTTATCGTGTTGATGATGATGCCTCTCTCCGCCGCCGTCCGACACGCCTTCTTCCAGTCGAAACCGTCGTCGTAGTCCTCGTGCGGCGGAGCGTCGCCGACCAGGAATATCATCCTCAGCGTCTTCTTGTCCATGTCCCATCCCATCTCGTTCACCGCCACGTGAAGAGCCTTGTTCACGTGCTCCGGTCCGTCGCCGCCGCCAGCGGCGCGGTAGGTCTGCAACTCCTTGTACACCGCGTCTATGTCCTCGGTCAGGTCGAATTTCCTGGTCACATACTTGTCGCCTTTGTCGCGATAGGCGACCAGTCCGAAACGCACCTTCGGCCGCGGATCGCCTTCGAGCACCTTGTTCGCTATCTCCCATATCTTCTTCTTGGCGCTCGCTATCATGCCGCTCATCGAGCCCGTCGTGTCCAGCACGAAGACGACGTCGATCCGCGGCGCCTCCTTCTTCTCGGGCTTCTCCGCTTTCTGCGGCTCCTGCGCCCAGACCACCGCCGCGCAGAGCGCCGCCAGCGTCACCGTCATCCACCTCATCGGTCGCCCTCCTAATCAAACCCTCGCACGATTAGACACCGGCCCGCCCGCGTCGGTTCGGAAATCGCGTCGCGTCACGAAAAGTTGTATGATATAATCGTTCCGCCACGCGAGCGCGTCGAAAGAACCCTCGCGCGGCCGAGCCTCGAACAGTCCGCAGGGACGAAAAAGCGTTTGAGGACCACAAAAACATGCCCGAAGAAGCGCGCTCGGACGAGAACGCGAACGAAGGCGTGCTCGGACTGGTGCAGGACTTCAGAAGCGGAGAACTGGCGCTGGTCGAGACACCCGCTCCGCTTCCGAAGTCCGGCTTCGTTCTCGTCCGGAACGCCTTTTCGCTCATATCACCCGGCACGGAACGAGCGACGATCGCCTTCGCCAAAAAGTCGCTTATCGGCAAGGCGCTGGCGCGGAAGGACCTGCTGAAGAAGGTCATCACGAAAGTCAGGCGGGACGGACTGCTGGAGGCGCTGAAAGGCGCTTTCGAGCGGCTGGCCGAGCCGCTGCCGCTGGGCTACTCGTGCGCCGGCACCGTCATCGAAGCGCCGGACTGCGACGAGTTCGCCGCCGGCGACCGGGTCGCCTGCGCCGGCGCGGGTCTCGCCACGCACTCCGAAATCGTCTGTGTTCCGCGCAACCTCGTCGTTTCCGTTCCGGAAGGGTGTTCTTCGCGCGACGCCGCGTCGGTCGCGCTCGGCGCCATAGCGCTGGAGGCGGTCCGCGTGGCCGATCTGCGCCTCGGCGAAAGCGTCGTGGTGGTCGGCCTCGGCCTGATGGGCGCGCTCGTCGCGCAGATGGCGCGCGCCGCGGGCTGTCGTACCTTCGCGCTCGAGCCGCGTCCGGAACGCGTCGAAATCGTCCGCCGCCTCGGCGTGACCGCTTTCCAGGACGCCGGGGCGCTGCGCGACGCCGTCCGCGCCGATCCGGCCTCCGGCGCAGACGCCGTCATAATCGCCGCGGCCACGCCCTCGAATCAGCCCGTGGAGACCGCGCCGCAGTTCCTCCGCAGGCGCGGTCGGGTCGTCGTCCTCGGCGACGTCGGCATGAACGTTCCGCGTCGCCCGTACTACTTCGGCGAACACGAGATCCGCTTCTCCTGCTCCTACGGTCCGGGACGATACGAACGCGCCTACGAGACGCACGGCGCTCAGTATCCACTCGAACACGTCCGCTGGGACGAGCGCCGTAACATGGCCGCTTATCTGGCGTTGCTCGCCGACGGAGCCGTCGATCTCGAGCCGCTTTTGGAGACCGTGGTGCCCGTTCGAGACGCGCCGGGCGTCTATGAGCGACTCGACCGGGGCGAAATCATCGCCGCCGCCATCTCGTATCCGCGACGCGCCGCCGCGCCGCGCGTCATGAGACTGCCGCGCGCCGCACGACCCGCCGGCGGTCCCAAACTCGGCCTCGTCGGCGCAGGCGCTTTCGCGCGTACCGTCCTCCTCCCAAGATTTCTGAAACTCGGCGCGACTCCGCATATCCTTTGCTCGCAGACTCCCGCCAGGGCCGAAGCCTTCGCGCGTCGCTTCGGATTCGCCCGCGCCACGACCGATCCGGCCGCCGTCGTCGAGTCCGACTGCGATTTTCTGGTCGTCGCGACGCCGCACTCCACTCACGCGGATCTGCTCGTCGAGGCGATCCGCGCCGGCAAACCGACCTTCTGCGAGAAGCCGCTCGCCGTCGATCGCGACGGACTCGAGCGCGTGGTCGAGGCGTACGTGGACCGCAAGACGCCGTTCCAGATCGGCTTCAATCGCAGGTTTTCCGAGGCCTGTCGCCGGGCCCGCGAGAAATGCCCGCCCGGCGCGCCGGCGATGCTGGTCTATCTCGTCAACGCGGGAGCGGTCGAGAGCGCGTCCTGGATCGCCGATCCGGCCGAAGGCGGCCGCGTCGCAGGCGAAGCATGTCATTTCATCGACACTCTCCGCTACCTCACAGGCGCCGACGCGACGGAGGCGGTCGCGTTTCAACCGCCGCAGAGCGGTCCGGGAACGGGACCCCGTAACGAGACGGCCGCCGTTCTGCGCTTCAGTGACGACTCGGTGGGACAGATCCTGTACTGCGCCCGCGGCGGCGGCGCCGCGCCGAAGGAGCGTATCGAAATCCATCGCGCCGGGCGTACCGTCGTCATCGACGACTTCCGCAGCCTGGTCGTCTTCCACGGCCGCCGTCGCAGAACGCGTCTCTCCGGCGACAAGGGACACACCGCCGAGATACGGCACTTCATGGAGACGCTCGCGGGCAAACACGATCCGACTCCGCTGGTGAGGTCCGCGCTGCAGACGACCGCCGCGACGCTCGCCGTGATCGAGGCCGCACGCTCGAAAGCAGCCGTCGTCGTTCCACGCGTCAGTGTTGGGGACGCCTCCCCGTGATCGGTCCCGTATCGTATGTCGTCACGCTGCAGCACCTGCGCGTCGGACAGTTTGCGCATCTGCTCCGCGACAGGCTGTTTCGCGCCTTCGGCTGCAGGCCGCGACCCTCCGCGGCCGAACTGAAAGCGTCACCGCCGGAGCCCCTGCGCGCGCGGCTCGATCTGCCGCCGCAGACCCGCCTGAGTCGGGACGGCTCCGTTTCGATCGACCTCTTCGGCGCGGATTTCACCTGGCGCGAAGGCGGCGATTGGTACTCCGACACAAGCGACGGACTGCGCGCCGAAACGCTTTACTATCTTGAGTTTCTGCAACGGTTTGCGCCGGATGAGAGCGGACTCGCCGGGCGCGTGGCGCTGGACTTTCTACGATGGGCGCCGCCGAAAACGCCGCAGTACGCCGCCTACACCGCCTCGCGGCGGCTGATAACGCTCACGCATGTGGCGGCGCGACTGCCGCGGACTTCCGAGGTGCGACGGAGACTTCTCGCCGCGGCGGCGGCGCACGCGCGTCTCGTCTTCCGTCACACCGAGCACCATCTTTCCGCGAACCATCTGTTCAAGTGCGCCAAAGGACTGCTCTGGGCGGGTCTGTTTCTGAGGCACGCCGAGTCGGCCCGCTGGCTGCACAAGGGCGCCGCGATCCTCGCGCGACAGTTACGCCGTCAGTTCCTGCCGTCGGGCTGCCACTACGAGCGCTGCCCCGGCTACCACTGCGCGGTGCTCGAGGACCTGCTCGACACGACCGCGGCGCTGCGGACGACACGGCGACTGCCGCGTCTGCGGCGGCGGGTCGAAAGCGTCACACAACGGGCGCTCGCGTTCCTCGCCGCGATACTGCATCCGGACGGCTCATTGCCGCTTTTCGGCGACACCGCGGCCGGACCATCGCCGCGGCCCGCCGACCTGTTCGCCGCCGCGAAGGCCGCCGGCTTCCGCGTTCCGTCCCCGCAGGAGGGAGCGTTCGCCTTTCCGGACGCCGGCTTCTACGGCTGCCGCCTCCGCGACGACTTTTTGATCGTGACGGCGGGACGCACCGGCGCTCCGGACCAGCCGGGTCACGCCCACTGCGACTTCGGCTCGTTCGAACTCTCCTGGGGCGGCGGGCGAGTCGTGACGGACACGGGCAACCACGACTACACAACGGGCGCGAGGCGCGACATGGCGCGCTCCACGGCGGCGCACAACGTGGCGCAGCCGAACGGTCTGGAGCAGGCGCGTTTCTGGGCGGCGCACCGCTTCGCCACTCTCGTCCATCCGCGCGTCGTCCGCCGCGACTACGACGAGCGGAAACAGGAGTTGAAACTGACGCTCGTCTCCTCCGCCTATCGCGCCCGCGGCCTCCTGTGGCGTCGCCGCCTGCTCTTCCGGCCGGGGGCGCTGCGGATCGACGATTCCGTTTCCGGCGCGCGTATCGTTTCGCGGCTGCATTTCCATCCGGCGCTGCGTCTCGAAAGCGCCGCTCCGTCGACCGCGTCGCTCGTCGGCGGAACGTGCCGCCTCACCGTTCTGAGCGACGG